>CATVTM010000034.1 GCA_958346935.1 uncultured Collinsella sp. | reverse complement strand
TATACTCATGGAAAACCTCCCATTTCCCGATGTCCAAGAAATGGGAGGCAGTTCATAGGCACCTTCGTGGTGGTTTGGCGGTTACGCAGGCGGAAAATCCGCTTCAATACACCTAGGCGCGGTGCCAGTCGGTCAGGCAGGCATCGAGGGAGGCGATGAGCGCATCCTTGTCCATGTGACGGCCGATGATGCACAGGCTCGTCATGCGGTCGCCCGTCTCGTCGTCCCAAATCTGCATGATCTCGGGGTTCTCGTCGATGATCTTCTGCTTCTCGCCCTCGGGCGCCGAATCGACAAACAGACCGTTCTCCATCAGGCGCATCTGGTGGCCGGCCTGCTCAAACATGTAGCACATGTCCGGATCGCCGGTCTGCCACAGAGGACCCTTGACGCGGATGACCTCGTCGGGCCACTCCTGCTCAACAAAATTGGTGAACTTCTGCAGGTCAAACGGCTTGCGGCGCGAGTACACAAAGGTCTCGATGTCGTACTCGAGCACCTCGGGGTCGTCGTGCTCCTCGGGATGCTCCATGGCCTCGATCCAGGCGGCAGAGTTGTAGGCGCGCATAAAGTCGAAGCGGTCGGTGTCGAGCAGCTCCTCCATGGGGACCTCGCCGTTTTTGGCCTCGACAATCACGGCATCCTTCTGCAGGCTGCGCACGATGGCCTTGAGCTCGGCGATCTGCTCGGGCGTGACGGTGTCGGTCTTGTTGAGGACGAGCGTGGAGCAGAACTCGATCTGCTGGATGAGCAGGCTTTCGATGTCGTCCTCGTCGATATCCTCGGCCAGCAGGTCGCGACCGCCGTTGAACTCGTCGTACATGCGGGCGCAGTCGACCACGGCCACGATGTTGTCGAGCGCGAGCTTGGGTTCGCCGCCCACCTTGGCCGCGTCGCAGAAGCTCGAGATGGTGTAGGCGATGGGGATGGGCTCGCAAATGCCCGAGGCCTCGATGATGATGTAATCGAAGTCGCCCGAATCGGCGATGCCCTGCAGCTGGTTGGCCAGGTCATCCGAAAGCGTGCAGCAGATGCAGCCGTTGGTGAGCGGGATGAGGTCGTCGGTCTCGGAAAGGCCGCCGTCGGCGATGAGGCTGGCGTCGACATTGATCTCGCCGATATCGTTGACGATCACGGCGGCGCGGATGCCGCCGTCGTTAGCGAGGATGTGGTTGAGCAGCGTGGTCTTGCCGGCACCGAGGTATCCGGTAAGCATGATGATCTTCACGGGTTTGTTGGGCATGTGCCCTCCTTTGTTAGACATGGCTTACAGTTGAATCTTATGCCAAACGCCTGCTCTTATACCCACGAGCCGGCAAATAACACAAGCTACTCCCAGGCTCCCCATACATCGGGGCAATAACCGACGGTGGCCTTTTTGCCGTTGCGCACGATGGGTTCGGCGAGAACCTGCTGGTTCTCGAGCAGCTTGTCAAAGCGCTGGCTGGGGGTGAGGTGCTGGATGAGCGCGAGCGTCTCCTCGTCCTTGGCCTTGGGGTTGAGTAGCTTGTCGATGCCGCCGACCGCCTGCATCACGCTCGTGAGCTCGCCCTTGCTCATCTCCTTTTCCTTAAGGTCAATAAACTGCACCTTAATGCGGCGCTCCTTAAAATAGCGTTGGGCCTTCTTGGTATCAAAGGACTTTTTGGTGCCGAAGATTTGAATATTCATGGTCCCGCCGCTCTATCGAATGAAGTTGGTCGTTGCGCGATCTGCCCCGGGTGCGTTGATACCGGCGGCCTGTCCTGCCTCGATACAGCGCAGGAGCCAGGCCATGTTTTTGCCGATGTTTCGCATGGTGGCAAGGCCCTCGGCATCCCCATCGGCGTCGCCGGGCACGCGGCCAAACACGTTGTTCCAGTAGGTGGAGGCAACTACGGGCATTTGCTTAATGGTGAAGTACTTGTTGAGCACATCGAAGGTGGTCGAGGTGCCGCCGCGACGGGCGACGGCGACCGCGGCGCCGGGTTTGTGCTCAAAGGCATGCCCGCCTGCATAGAAGGCGCGATCGAGGGCCGAAAGGATGCGTCCGCTGGGGTGCGCATAGTAGACGGGTGAGCCAAAGACAAAACCATCTGCCTGCTCGGCGGCAGCGATAAGCTCGTTCACCACATCGTCGTCGAAGGTGCAGCGCCCATCAAGCTTGCCGCACTGGCCGCAGCCGATACAGTCGCGAATGGGCTTGGCACCCAGCTGGAACACTTCACTGTCGATGCCCTCGGCTTTAAGTTGCTCGGCGATCTCGGCGAGCGCACGAGCGGTGTTGCCATTTGCCTTGGGGCTGCCGTTGACTAAAAGAACCTTCATCACAAACTCCCTCTGCTGTCGGTGACTTCTGCAGAGGATTATCTCATGATGGGGCAGGCGATGCGCGCCGCGACCCGTGCCGTTAATCCAACTTGGTACCCGGCACCTGCACGGCCTCGGCGAGCAGTGTCTTCAGCTCGTTTAGGATGGAGACGGGCTGGCGGTCGACGCTGTCTAGATGAAGCGTTGCCACGCGCATAGGCGGCAGGTACTCAAGCGAGCCGATGAGCACGGGCGAGCCTAAGGACCGCTTGATCTCGTCGGCGATCTGGTTGGTTTCCTGGGGATCGAGGTTATCGAAAAGCGCCACGAACATCGGTCCGGTTGAGCGGAACAGGCAACCCTTGCCGCGTGAGCAGTCCATGAGGCAGGCGGCGCTTTCGGCCAAAACACGGTCACCCGCATCAAAGCCAAAGCGGGCATTGACCTGAGCGATATCGTCAATTTTAATGGCGACAAAGCCCACCTCGTACGCCACGCGATGCATCTCGCCAATGGCGTTGACCAGGGCGTGGATATCGCCCAAGCCGGTCACGGAATCGGTCGTATCTGCCAAGCTTCGGTTGATGATAATGCCCACATACATGTTGGGCTCGGTATCGGTGGCGTCCAGGCGGTAGCCCGTACAGTCACAAAGCACGTATTTTCCGGTGGCGTCTATGACGCGATACTGCATGTAATGGAAGTGCCACGTGCCGTTTAGCACCATATCGAGCTCGGTGCGTACATTGTCGCGGTCTTCGGGGTGAACGCGGGCAAGCCACATGTCGACAGAGTTGTAGGGGTGTTGCGAGGGCAGGTCAAAATCGCGCACGGCATTAACCGACCATTGCGATTCGCCGGTATCGAGGTTAAGGATAAACGGATAGCGCGTCTCGGAGCTCATGGAGATCGCTTGGAACACGCGGTCGTTGCAGGGAAGCTGATCGGCGATCGGGCGTTGCGACGCGTTGTCTTCTTTCGGTTGCTGCACGCGGTGCATGAGCTTGTAGCGATACATTTTTCGGTCGGCGTCCATGACCGTCTGGCGATGCGTATCGCCAGCAAGCGGGTCGACGCGCGAGCAGCCAAAACTAAAGCTCGCGATCATGGGCGCTTTGCCGTCCGATGTTGCCTCGATAAGATCGCTGCGCGTCCGCTCCAGGCGCCGCTCGAGCTCGGCTTCGTCTACCGTAGGAGACACGAGTACAAATTCGTCTCCGCCGATACGGAACAGCAGATCATCGTGCTTCATTGTTTCGGTGAGCACGCGGCAGATGCCCAGAATGTAGCGGTTGCCCTCGGCGTGGCCAAACGTATCGTTGCAATGCTTGAGGTGGTCGATGTCGATATAGGCGCAGGTGAAGGGGATGCCTTTGCGCCAGAGTTGATCGACGTGACGGTCGAGTCCGCCACGGTTGTCCAAGTTGGTGAGCGGATCGATATAGGCGTTGCACTCAAGCAGCTGGCGCTCTTGTTGCAGGATGGCATGCGTCTTTTGCAGTTGCTCACCAACGGCGCGTAGCTCAGCAGGCAGCACGGAAACATCGAGTTCGGCGGTCGAGACACCATTCGCAAGTCGCTGAAGATAGGCAATAATCGATTGCTCGCCCAAGCGATATGACTCGTTCATGATGAATAACCTCCTTGGGCAGAACAACGGTTTGTATCATATCCCCAATTCGGTTTGAATTGGGGATATAAGTTAGCTAATGGAGACAAATGTCCCCTTCGGCGGTGGTGTTTTGCGCGCGAGCGTATCAGTTGTTTTTGCCACCATCGAGCAATGCCTCAAAATCATTCGCCGGCATGGGGCGGTAGTAGAGGAAGCCCTGAGCGTAGCGGGCGCCCATGTGGCGTAGTATGTTTGCCTGCTCATTTGTCTCGACGCCTTCGACCACGACGGGCAGATGGAGCGACTGCGCCATCTCGAGCATCGATGACACGATCTGCGCGCTGCGGCCTTGATCGCGGTCGGTGGGCACAAAGGTGCGGTCGAGCTTGATGACGTCGACGTTGACGTTCTTGAGCATCGCGAGCGTGGACTGGCCGGTGCCAAAATCGTCCATATAGGTCGAGAAGCCGCGGGTGTGCAGGTCGGCTGTCAGTTTGTCCACGGCCTCGGACTCCCCCGTATAAGCCGTCTCGGTGATCTCGATACGCATGAGCTCGGGCGGTAGGTTGTATTGGGCGGCGAGCGCCTCCATATGTTCGGCAACGTCGCAGGCAAGGATATCCACGCGCTACACATTAAGCGAGACCGGAACCACGCAAAGTCCTCGATCGATGCGCTCGCGCAGCCACGAGGCGACACCCTGCCAAATGTACTTGTCGAGCGTCACCACAAAGCCGCTTTCCTCGAGCGCCGGGATAAACGTTGCGGGCGAAATGAGAGAGCCGTCCTTGTCAATCCAGCGGGTGAGCGCTTCGGCGCCAATAATCTGACCGGTTTCCATATCGACCTGGGGCTGCAAGTGGTAGGTAATACGACCATCTGAGAGCGCGTACTGGAACTCGGTGAGGGTACGGTGGAACGCGACTTCGCGCTCGTACTCCGTGGGGCAGAAAATGGCAATGCGCTCCTTGAAGTCGTTTTTGGCGCGTCGATTGGTAAACATTGCCTTAGCCTGCGCATCGATGGTGATTTCCTCATTGGAGTCGATGGGGTAAACGCCCATGGACGGCCAGAAACCTACGCCGTCATCATGCCTGGCTACGGCCTCGCGAACGCGGTTGTAGATTTGATGGACGGTGATGTGCTTAAAGGGGATGAGCACGCAAAAGTCATCTTGGCCCCAGTACCCTGCGACGCCCATATCGGCATTCTCGATGTCCTTGAGGACCGTGCCCACATCGGCGAGTACGCGGTCGCCCTCGGCCTGGCCGTGCCATTCATTAAACAGGCGCATGTGGCCCATGTCGACCGTGGCGATGCACCAGGTGCCGTCGCGCCTTGCCTCGAGGAATGCGTTGGCGCGCCGCATAAACTCGCTGGGGCGGTAGAGGCCGGTGAGCGTGTCGATGCGTTCGGCGATTGCGCTCTTGCGTTCGATTTCGGGTATGGGGAGGCTGTCGTTGGGAACAAGTCCACCGGCCGTGCGAAGGCGACGGTCGAGTTCGCCTAAAACAGCGGTCGCTTGATTGATTAAGCGCTCGTAAAAGGCCGGGACGACAAGACAGACGGGGGTAATGGTGTCGTTCGCGATTCGAACAGGAGCGAAAACGGCCTCTTTAAGATGATGGGTCAGTTGCTCGAATGCCTCGTGGTCCAGATCGTTGCTGAGCACGACGAACTGGGCGTTTCGCGAGCGGAAGACGCGACTTCTGCCGCGGGTGATCGATAACATGCGGCCTGCGTATTCGGCGAGCATGTTGTCGACAGCCTCGGCCCCGTAGAGCTCGTTGAACTTTGCCGTGCCACAAACGCGGACCGCTATAAGCCCTGTCTCGCAATGGTCGCGACGGCAGGCATCGATAGCGTTGATCAGCATACGTTGCGTTCCGAGGCCCGTGGCGGCGTCGACGGTCTCGGCGAGTGAGTGGTTAACAAGTTCGCCGACATAGAGCGAGGGGGTATTTCCGTCGCCGTCGATGCGAAACCCGCGAGCGCGGCAGAGGACGTAGTCGCCCGCGGCATTGCGCATGCGGTACTGCATGACGCGGCGGTGTTTGGAGCCATTATAGATTTGGTCGATGTCGTTGATGTAGGCCTCAAGGTCATCGGGGTGGACGCGCGTTTTCCAGTAATCGTGGCAGTTGTCTACATGCTCAGAAGGAAGACCGAGATCGCGCAGGGCGCCTTGTGACCATAGGGTGCGATGTTTGTCCAAGTTCTCGATAAAGCAATAACGGCCTTCGTTGAGCATCGAAAAGGCGTCAAAAACGCGATCGCTTATTTCGAAGTCGTCGGTGTGGACTTGCGCGATATTGCGTCGATCAAGATGCATGGCATGGCGTAGCTTGTAGTCGTACATGCGATGGTCGGCATCGAGTGTCATGCGATTGGAGACTTCACCCAGGGCGGGGTCGGCGTGCGACACTCCGTAGCTAAACGAGTGAGGCATCTCGGAATCGTTGTTTTTGAGTAGGACCGTTCGGCAGTGTTCCAGGCGCTCGGCGAGGTCGTCCTCGGTCGCAATCGTAGACAGGATGGCAAACTCGTCGCCGCCTATGCGAAACGCCGCCTCGTCCACTTTCATATACAGCTTGAGATAGAGACTTACCTGCAAGATATAGCGGTTGCCCTCGTCATGCCCAAAGACGTCGTTGCAGTGCTTAAGGTTATCGATGTCGATAAACGCCATGGTCACGGGCAGTTCCTGCTCCCAGATTTCCTCTAGGGAACGGGCAAAGCCGCCGCGGTTGCCAAGTCCGGTGAGCTGGTCGGTAAAGGCCGTCCTAATCAGATCATCCTGACGCTCGAGAAGGTCACGGACGGTCTTTTCGAGCGTTTCGGTGTAATTGCTGGCGGTGTCCATGTTGTAAGCAGCTTTCTGAGGTCGGGGCGGATGGCGTCGGGCGAGCTCGTAGTGTACACGCGTCGTTGCTCGGCGCCTTGCGTGTATCCAGGCCCCCGCCTTGCTGCGTTGTTGAGTTACTTTGCCGGCTAATGTTTGCTGTTGATAACAGCTGAGTAGTATAGACAACAATGCACAATTATATATGGGCGCACATGCTGTGGGCGGCTATTATTCGCCAAACGGCAACGCCTGGGTGCGCATGAAAAATGCGACTGAGTCGATATATGTTGACGGGTATACTTGTCCCGTTTTAAAACGCAGGAACGGAGATGGTCACATGGCACAGCCGGATACGACGCGCACGGTGGGGCTTGCGCTCGAGGGAGGCGGCTACCGCGGTATGTATACGGCGGGCGTGCTCGACGTTTGGATGGAGCGCGGTTTGACCTGCGACCATATGGTGGGTGTCTCGGCGGGCGCGGCGTTTGGCTACAACTTAAAATCGCGCCAGATCGGCCGTGCCATTCGTTACAACAAGGCCTATTGCGCCGACAAGCGCTATGCGAGCGTGACCAGCTGGCTGCGAACCGGCGATATGTTCAATGCCGATTTTGCCTATCACGAGGTGCCTATCGAGCGCGATCCCATCGACTTGGAGGCGTATCGCGCCTGCCCCATGCGATTTACGTGCGTGTGTACCGATATCGAGACGGGCAAGGCCGTCTACCACGATCTACCGTATGGCGACGAGCGCGATATCGAGTGGATCCGGGCGTCGTCTGCCATTCCTGTGGCGACGCGTCCCGTTGCTATTGACGGGCATAAGTATCTGGATGGTGGCGTGGCTGATTCTATTCCCAGCGCATGGCTGTTTGCGCAGGGGTATGACCGCAATATCGTGGTACTCACGCAGCCGGCGGGCTTTGTGAAGCAGCCCAACAGCGTGATGCCCATGCTGCGGCGCGTGTTCCGTCACTATCCGGAGTTTGTTGCAGCGCTTGAGCATCGGCATGAGGTCTACAATGCCACGCTCGATGACCTGGCACGTCGAGAGGCTGCCGGCGAAATCTTTGTGGTGCGGCCGAGCGAATCGGTGAAGGTGCCGTCGCTGTGCCGCGAACCGGATGAGCTCGAGCGCATCTACCAGGTCGGCCGCCACGATGCAGAGGCGACTTTGCCGGCGTTGGAAGCGTATCTGGCGGGGTAAGGGTCGCATACGGAAAGCGCATCCCGGAATGGAGGCCCAAACTGGGATGCGCTTTCCATTGCTGAAGATATGAGGCTGCGAATCAGCTGTTCGACCTATGCCTATGCCTGCTGCCAGGTGTCGACAAGCTCCTTGGCCGCGGCGTAGGGATCGTCGGCGCTGCAGACGGCGCTCACCACAAAGAAGCCGTCGACGCCGGTTGCCTTAAGCTGCGGCAAGTCGGCCGTCTTAACGCCGCCGCCCACCACGATGGGCACGGGGCTTGCCGCGTGGAGTGCGGCCAGGTCCTCAAAGCTCTTGGTGATGATAGAGCCGTCGGCCGCGCGTCCGCAGTCGCGCTTGGTCTCGGTCTCGTGGAGTGGGCCGATGCCCAGGTAATCGACCAAACTCATGTCGGCGGTCTTGACGTACTCGAGCATTTCCTCGCAGCGGGCCGAAAGGCCCACGATGGCATCGGGGCCCAGCAGCTTGCGACAGACCTCGACGGGAATATCGCTCTGACCCACGTGCACGCCGTCGACAGCAATACCCTGCTCGCGCGCGGCAAGCACACAGTCCAGACGGTCGTCGATGAGCAAGGCGACCTGACCGGTCTTGCCGGCCCGTGCGATTGCCTGCGCGGCGTCGCCGGTCAGCGCGATGATCTCGCGGGCACTTGCCACCTTGGAGCGCACCTGGATGCAGGTAAAGCCGGCGTCGAGTGCCTGGGCCACCACATCGCCCACGGGGCGTCCGAGGGTGTTTTCGGGGCCGAGTACCAGATAGGCCGAGATATCAAGGTTGTCGCGGATGCTCATTGTGCTTCCTCCTGCTTTTTGATTTGTGCTTCCATGCGCTCAAGTTTGCCGGTCATGGTGTCGGTAAATCCGGGTCGAATATCGGCTTTGAGCACGACTTCGGTGCGGATGCCCTTGCTCGCCAACACAAAGGTCGCGTCGCGCACGACCTGCATGACCTCGTCCCAGTCGCCCTCGATCTCGGTGAACATCGAGGTGGTGCGGTTGGGAAGACCGCTCTCGCGAATGACGCGCACGACCTCGGCGACCTCGGCGGACAGCTCATCGCCGGTGCCGCATGGGGCGATGGCCACGGCGACGAGCGTGTTCATGCCGGCATTGGTTGCGGGCTCGGACATGGCTTATGCCTCCTCGAGCTCGAGTTGGTTATCGGCGATGTCCTGGGCGGTTGCGCGATAGAGCTCGTCGATAAAGGCGACCTTAAAGCTTGCCGGGGCATCGGCGACAGCGGCGGCACGCGTGCCGGCAACGTTGTAGACGGCGGTGCCACAGATGGCTGCCGTAAACGGATCGGCAGCGCAGGCGTACACAGCCAGCACACCGCCCTGCGAACAACCGCAGCCGGTGATCTTGGACATGAGCGGGCTGCCGCCGTAGGACTTGGCTACCGTCGTGCCGTCGGTGATCAGGTCGACTTCGCCCGAGACCACTACGGCGCCGCCGGTGTAGCGGGCGAGTGCCACGGCGGCATCGCGGGCGGCGTCGACCGTGTCGGTGGTATCGACACCGCGCACGCGGCTCAGATCGGCTGCCTCGCCCTCAAGACCCCACAGGCCGGCGAGCGCAATGATCTCGGAGGCGTTGCCGCGTACGATGGCGGGCTTGTACTGCTTGAGCTCGTTTACCAGCTGGGTGCGCAGGCTACCGATGCCCAGACCCACCGGGTCGAGCACCCAGGGCTTGCCGGCGTCGTGTGCCGCCTTGGCCGCGCGGGGAATCGTCTGCTCGTAGATGGGGAAGAGCGTGCCCATGTTGAGATAGATGGCACCGCCGCCGGCAACGAGTGCCTCGCCCTCGTCGGGCAGATAGACCATGGCGGCCGAACCGCCCACGGCGAGCTGTGCGTTGGCGACAAAGTCGATCGTCACCGTGTTGGTGATGGAGCCAGCCATCGGATTGGTGGCTCGAATCTCCTCTACGGCCTTGACCACATTTTGCTTAAGCTGTTCCGAATCAATCACTGCACATGCCTCCTTGGCATAGAAAAGGGGCGCTGTGCATAGACAGCGCCCCTGTAAAGGCGGCATGCTCCCTACGCCAGCATTAACTGACAGGTTCAAAGGATTGGGCCCTATGCCCTCTCAGCCTTGTGGTTTGCACCGCCGGCACTCCCGCATCGAATCTGTTGTTCCCTATACTAACGCACCTGCCAAAAAGGGACAGATTTATTTTGGCAGGTGGCAACAGGGGCGCTGCGTTTTCCCAGATAAAACCTGCCAAAATAAACCTGTCCCTTATTGGTAGGTCGTTACAATGGTTACGGTGAAAATGACTGGGGGACTCTATGATCAAACTTGTGCTGACCGATATGGACGATACGCTGATTCCAGCCGGGCATGACGGCGCCAGTGACTACGCCATTGAGGGTATTCATGCCATGCAGGCGGCGGGTCTGCACTTTGGCCCGGTTTCGGGTCGCCAGCCGTCCGCGATGGGCTGGATGTTCAAAAATCGTTCCGAGTGCTTTTCGACCGGTGCGTTCTGCAACGGCCAAGTCATGTTTGTCGACGGTCAGGCGGTCGCTTCGCGCGCGACCGACAACGATGCCCTGATGCGTCTGGCCGATTACCTCGAGCAAGAGACCGACGATACCTATCTAAAGGTCTACAGCCTGGGTGACAACTTTTGGGATAACGATGCCTATTGCGTGACGAGCGACCCCGAGCGCGTGCGTCGCGCCATGGAGTCGGGCGGCAACGCATGGCTCAAAGGCGAAGAGGCTCCGTGCCGTCCCGTTGTCGATGATGCCCCGGTATACAAGGCGAATATCTGGAGCGCCCGCTCGCGTGAGGAGCTCGCGGAGCTACGTGAGCGCGTTGCCGCTGAGGTACCGGAGCTCTCACTCGTGTTTCCCAACAATCGTGTGCGCCTGTTCGATATCCTTCCAGCAGGTTGGGACAAGGGTTGCGCCGCGCTGGAGCTGGCACGCGCTTTGGACCTGACGCTCGACGAGGTGGCCGTATTCGGTGATTCCGATAACGATCTGCCCATGATCGATGCCGTTCCCAACTCCGTTGCAGTCGCCAATGCCAACGAGGCTGTCACGGCTACCGCGCGCTGGCATATCGGCGCTGCGGTAGACGATGCGGTCGCTGGGGCTCTGCATCAGATTGCCGCCTGCGCCGCGACGGGGGAGATGCCGCCGTTTATGCGTCAGATGGATGCGACGGGTTTCGACGTCACGAACGTCTAGGGAGGGCGCTATGAAGCTTCAGCAGCTCAGGTATGTCGTCAAAGTTGCCGAATGCGGCAGCATCACCGAGGCCTCGCGCCGGCTCTTTGTGTCGCAGCCTTCGATCACCGCATCGATTCGCGATCTCGAAAACGAGATGGGCGTGCATATCTTTGAGCGCACCAACAAGGGTGTCATTGTGTCCGAGGAGGGCGAGACCTTCTTGGGCTACGCGCGACAGGTGCTCGACCAGGCCGATCTGCTTGAAGGCAAGTACAAGGGCGCGTCCGAGCAGGTGCCGCACTTTAGCGTGAGCTGCCAGCATTATTCCTTTGCCGTCAACGCGTTTGTCGACGTGATCCGCGAGTTCGATGCCGCACGTTACGACTTTACCCTGCGCGAGGAACAGACTCACGAGATTATCGAGGACGTCGCGCATATGAAAAGCGAACTGGGCATCCTGTACTTATCCGAGCATAACCGCGAGGTTATCGAGCGCATGCTGGCGGCCAACGAGCTCGTATTCGAGGGGCTTTTCTGCGCCACGCCGCATGTCTTTGTATGCGCCGACCATCCACTGGCGGACCACGCCAGCGTGACGCTCGAAGATCTCGAGGACTATCCGTTTTTATCCTACGAGCAGGGCAGCTACAACTCGTTTTATTATTCCGAGGAGCTGACCTCGACCTTTGAGCGTCGCAAGAATATTCGCGTGCGCGACCGTGCGACGCTGTTCAACCTGGCCATGGGCCTCAACGGCTACACGGTATGCTCAGGCGTGATCAGCCACGAACTCAACGGTCCCGGCATCATTTCGATTCCGCTCGATGTAGACGAGTACATGGAGATCGGCATCATCACGCGCAAAAATACGACGCTCACGCGCTACGGCCAAGCCTATATCGACGCGATCCGCCAGCATATCTAGGCTGCTGTGTTCTGTACGGGTCAAATCTCTTTATGGCAGTCCCAACTGATATAGGAAGCATCTATATCAAACTGTTATAAACGTATATTTTACGATGGCCATATGAGCGCTCATACTCTGTCCCAGTAAAGCAACCAATACAAAGGGAGATATCTATGAGCACTTCAATTCAACTGAACGCGCCGTTTCACGCCGATATCGTCGGCAGTTTTCTTCGTCCGCAGGCTGTAAAGGACGCCCGTGCCGCCTACGCCGCGGGTACGCTCGATGACGACGGCCTTAAGGCCGTCGAGGACGAGGCCATTCGCGACCTGGTGGACAAGCAAAAGGCCGCTGGCCTGCAGGTGATTACCGATGGCGAGTTTCGCCGCAGTTACTGGCACCTCGACTTTATGTGGGGGCTCAACGGCATTGAGCGCCGTACCTCGCGTACGGGCTATATGTTCCACGACGAGGAGACCACGGCCGATACCGCCGTGGTGACCGGCCCCATCAGCGGCGAGAACCACCCCTTCGTCGAACACTTTAAGTTTGTCAAGGCACTTGAGGACGAGGGCCACGTTGCACGCCAGACCATCCCGGCGCCTATCCAGACGTTCTCTGAGGTCACGCTCGATCGCTGCGACGGCCAGCAGGAGAGCCTGCGCGCTGTATATAAGACCGATGAGGAACTTGCCGATGCCATCGCCGCAGCATACCGCACCGTGATTGCCGACCTGTATGCCGCGGGCTGCCGCAACATCCAGTTTGATGACTGCACCTGGGGCATCTATTGCGATACCGACTTTGTGTCCAAGACTGGCATGAGCCCGGTTGATCTGCAAAAGGTGAGCGAGCTGGGTGTGGCGCTCAACAATGCCGCCATCGCGGGCAAGCCCGACGATTTGGTTATCAACACGCACGTATGCCGCGGCAACTACCACTCCACCTATGCTTTTGAGGGTGGCTACGACCCCATCGCGCCGTACCTGTTTGCGCGTGAGGACGTCGATGCGTTCTATCTGGAGTTCGATACGCCGCGCGCCGGCGGTTTTGAGCCGCTCAAGTACGTTGCCTCCGGCAAGAAGGTTGTGTTGGGCCTGGTGACCACCAAGGCGGCAGAGCTCGAGAACGAGGATGTTATCGTCGAGCGTATCCGCGAGGCAGCAAAGTACGTGCCGCTCGAGAACCTGTATCTGTCGCCCCAGTGCGGCTTTGCCAGCTGCGAGATTGGCAACAAGCTGACCGAGGACGAGCAGTGGGCAAAGATTGCGCTGGTTAGGCGCGTTGCCGAGCGCGTTTGGAAGTAACGCTACCGTTTGCAGGTGGCAGCGCGTGCGAGACATGGCGTATCGCGTACAATGGTTCGGATCGTATCGTTCGGGCAGGTTATCCAATATGCCCGATCGCCCTTCCATTCGAAAGGACATCCATGTCCCAATCCTCGACGCCCGCCGTCGCCGATGCCATCTACGATGCGTCATCGCTCGGCCGCCCGCGCATGTTTTTGCTCGGCCTGCAGCATCTGTTTGCCATGTTTGGCGCCACAGTGCTGGTGCCCGTGCTCACCGGTCTCTCGGTGTCGGCAACGCTTTTGTTTGCCGGCTTGGGCACGCTGCTCTTCCACTTCCTATCGCGCGGTAAGGTGCCGGCATTTTTGGGCTCGTCGTTTGCCTTTATCGCCGGCTATGCCGCGATTGCGCCCAACGGCGAGGCCGAGCTTTTGCCCTACGCCTGCCTGGGCGTAGCTTGTGCCGGCCTGCTCTATCCGGTGCTTGCGGCTCTGTTCCGCGCGTTTGGCGCCAAGCGCGTTATGCGCTTCTTTCCGCCGGTGGTGACCGGCCCCATCGTCATTTCCATCGGCCTGATCTTGGCAAGCTCTGCCATCGCCAACTGCCAGACCAACTGGCTTGTTGCCGTTGTCGCTGTGGCAGTGATCATCATCTGCAACATTTGGGGCCGCGGCATGGTCAAGATCGTGCCGATTCTGCTGGGTGTTGTGGTGAGCTATGCCGTTGGCGCCGCGCTCGGCGAGGTCGATTTTTCGGGCGTTGCCGCCGCTCCGTGGGTCGGTCTGCCCATCGTGTGGGACAACACCGTGTTCGCGCTCTTTGGACCGCAGTTCGATAGCAGTCTTGCCACGACGGCCATTATCACCATCATGCCACTGGCCTTTGCGACCATGATTGAGCACATTGGAGATATTTCCGCCATTGGCTCTACCTGCGAACGCAATTACATTGCCGATCCCGGTCTGCACCGTACCCTGCTCGGCGATGGCCTGGCGACTATCTTGGCATCGCTCTTTGGCGCCCCTGCCAATACGACGTATGGTGAGAACACCGGTGTGCTTGCCCTGACGCGCGTGTTCGACCCGCGCGTGATTCGCATTGCCGCCTGCTGTGCCATTGTGCTTTCGTTCTGCCCCAAGTTTGCTGCGGTGATTGCCGCCATGCCGGCGTGCGTTATCGGCGGTGTGTCGCTCGTGCTCTACGGCATGATCAGCGCCGTTGGTGTACGTAACCTCATCGAGAACCAGGTTGATTTCCAGAACAACCGCAACGTGCTGGTGGCGGCTCTGGTGCTCGTGCTTTCGCTCGGCATTGCCTACAGTACCACCGGCGCCATCGTGCTGGAGCTGGGCGGCGTGACGATTTCGCTTTCGGGCCTTGCCGTGGGCTCGCTGGTGGGCAT
The DNA here is from genome assembly GCA_958346935.1 of uncultured Collinsella sp. Classification (GTDB taxonomy): domain Bacteria; phylum Actinomycetota; class Coriobacteriia; order Coriobacteriales; family Coriobacteriaceae; genus Collinsella. The sequence continues at coordinate 7,611 of CATVTM010000034.1, read as the reverse complement.
TGTGCTCAACGCCATCCTGCCCGGTAACGACTTTGAGTTCGATACTTCCGAGCTTGAGGAGACTGCTGAATAGCAGCTGCGTTCAGCCAAATTAAAAATGGCGTCCATGCGTATGTACGCGTGGATGCCATTTTTAATGCGTCAGTATCCAGTGGATGCCGCGTGCCATGCGCAGGTCAGTTTGGGTAAAGTGATTGCCGGGGTTGAGCTCCAGCGTTGTTGGAATGTCACGCTCGATAAACAGCTCTTCCATCGCGCGCGTATCGTCGAGTACGTGCCGCATCATGCGGTTGGGCGTCTTGGTTTCCTTTTTGCCGAGTGACAGATAGACGGCGTCGGGCGTAGCTGTCATCGTGCGCTCGCGCGCGTAGTCGATAAAGCCGGGGAACCACAGCGATCCCGATGCACTCGCCGCGCGCTCAAAGACATCTGTTTGCCAAAGTGCCCACAGTGCAAAAAGACCCGCCAACGAGTAGCCGGCAACGCCGCGCCAGGTGGGCGGTTGCGGGAGCGATGATTCGGCCTCTGGGATTATCTGCTTCAACAACTCGTCAAGAAAACCAGCGGCCTGACCGCCAAAGGGCTCGGCATCGCGCACGGTTCCGTCGCATCCCCAGGGGCTCAGCTCGCGATTCCAGTTGAGGCTGCCAATGCCGACAAGCGTGAAGGGCGGGCAGTTGAGCTCTCGGCAGCGTTCATAAACCTCCGTGCCGTCGCCCATGACCACGGGAAGATAGATGACTGGTGCGCTTTCGGCATGCTGTGCATGAACGGTTATCTGCTTTTGATGCGCTTCCATGACGGGCTTCTCTTGGCGTTGTGATATCGACGGCCCCCATTGTCGCACGCCGGCTCATGCAGGTTGGGCTAGACCAAAGACAATCTCGTGCATACCCTGCGGACGCATATGGAAAACGCCACCGCCGGAGGGGAGCTCGGCGGTGGCGTTGTTAAACGGTGCTGGGACTCGGGGCCTTCGCGGGAGCTGCCATGTGCGCAGAGGCGTCTAAGAGCGCTTGCGGCTCGCCATGGTGCCTGCGGCGATAGCGGCTGTTCCCGCAAGGACGGTTGCCACGATGGCCGCACCCGAGGTGTCGCCGGTTGCCGCGAGCACGCCGGTAGTCTTGGCTTTCGTGATTGAAGCCGCAACGGCCTTGGTCGGCTTTGAGCCCTCAGGCTTGGGGTTCTGCTTGGACTCCGCGGGCTTGCTTTCTGCGGGCTTGGTCTCGTCGGGCTTGGGGTCTTCCGGCTTGGCTACCTCGGGAGGTGCGATGACCATGCTCTTGGCGACAGCTTCGTTATAGGGGGAGTCGATCACAGCGTCGCCCGTGCCGATGGCTTGGCCTGCCTCGTAGATGCCGTCACGGAGCTTGCGATAGTCAATGACCTTGCCGCCTTCGGGCGTCTGGATGGCGGCGTTCTCAATCTTGATGGTGCCGATTGTCTTGCCGTCAGCGCTCATGGCACGGGCAAAGATTGCCGCTGTATCTCCTTCGGCCGTTACCTTGCTGCGGATGATCGAGATGACTGCGGGTGTGACGCCCTCGCTGGTCTGGGCGATGATGCCGATGTTCTCGCCTTGGGGCTCGGGGCTCGTCTCACCATCTTGGTTTTCGCTGTAGGGGATGGGGCCGTCGCCGTTCTCGACATAGCGGGCTATGGCCTTGACAACGGAGTCGCTGATGTAGATGTGGCCACCCTCCTCGTTGGGTCGATCGTTTCTGGTGGAGAATGCAGCCGAAACCTCGCCTTCCGCAAACGCGTCCACGGTGGAGCCGTTCTTGACGACGATATCGTCTTGGTAGGTGAAGAGGGCAATGGCGCCACCGTATCTGCCTTTACTTGCGCGGACTGTCACGTTTGCATGATCGAGTGTGATGCCCTTGTGGGCATAGACGCCATATTCAACACCGTTTGCGTTGAGGGAGGCGTTTGTGGCTGCGAGGCTGCCCTTGGCCTCGACGGCGGCGTCTTTCTCGGAGCTCGCCTTGACCTGGCTGCCGTCCGAGATATTGATGTTGCCGCCGCTCCAAATGGCCTCACCATCGGCTGAGCTTGCCTCGACTGTGCCGCCACCCTTGATGGTGAGGTTCTTGTCGGTTCCGATACCCTTGTCCTTGGTAGCCCTGGCGGTGACGGCCCCGCTGTCGTCAATCGTGATATTGCCGTTTGCCCTGATGCCATCCGATACGCCCGTGGCGTTGACGTTGCCCGAACCTTTGATAGCGAGATCGCCCTCGGCGTCGATGGCATCAAATCCAGCGCTCGTGGCGTTGACGGATCCGGCTCCGTCGATGTTGATATTACCCGTGGAGAGGATAGCGTCCTCAGTAGATGTCACGCTGAGCGTGCTGCCCGCGTTGCCTTGGATATTGAGCTCGGCGTTCTCATTCTTGCCATGAGAAGCCTTGATGCCTTCGATCCAGTCGGCAGTGACGATGTTGTTTCCCGAGTAATTCACGTTGAGCTTGCCTGCGGCCTGGATCTCGCCGCCGTTATAGTTGTTGAGCTTCAAGTCGTCGGCGCCGTCCCACGACCAGGTGCCGGTCTCGTCGCCCGCCGCAGTGCCGGCGTTGTATTTGGTTTCGCCGACCTTGACCCATTCCGCCGCGAGCGAGACGCTCGGCATGAGCAGCGAGCTCGCCGTGAGCGCGCACACGGCGCCTACGACGATGCGGCGCGTCACGCGGCGCCAGCTGCCGTGCGCGAGTCCTATGCGACGGCGAACGTCGGGTTCGGCAACATGGGTTCCGGCGGTAGTGTCATTGCGTTTGGGGGTCGTGAACAAGGCTGCCATGGTTGCTCCCGTTCTCATAGGGCCTATACGGCTAGGTTCAGCGTATCTGCTGGATGTTGCCGGCGGTAGTGCCGTTTGGAGGGCAAAATGGCCAAAATGGGGGAGAAATAGGCCGCACGCCGGCGCAGGGACCGACGCTAAAAGAAAAGCGCGGGGCCGCATGGCGACTCCGCGCTTTATTGTTCAGCTTTTGCAGCCTTGCCCTTACGCTACGAAGAAGTAGACGGGGAAGGCAAGGGCTGCGATCCACCCGTCCTGTGCGAAAAAGTGTTTACGAGCGTTTGCGACTCGCCAGGGCGCCTGCGGCGATGGCGGCTGTTCCCGCAAGGGCGGCTGCCACGATGGCTGCGTTCGAGGTGTCGCCGGTTGCCGCGAGCTTGCCGACGGTCTTGGCTCCCTTGGCTGCAACTGCAACGGTCTTGGTTGTCTTCGTGCCCTCGGACTTGGAACCCTCGGGCTTGGTCTTGCCGTGCTTTTCCTCGGGCTTGGTCTCCTCGGGAGGCACGATGACCGTGCTCTTGGCGACTGCTTCGTTGTAGGGGGAGTCGATCACGGCGTCGCCCGTGCCGATGGTTTGACCCGCCTCGTAGACGATGCCGTCGCTGAGTTCTTCCTTGTTGCGATAGTCAATGACCTTGCCGCCTTCAGGCGTCTGGATGGTGGCTCCTTCGATTTCGATGGTGCCGATCGCCTTGCCGTCCGCGCTCATGGCAAGGGCGAAGATTGCCGCCGTGTCTCCCTCGGCCGTGACCCTGCTGCGGACGATCGAGATGGTCGCGGGCGTGATGCCCTTCTCGGTCTGCGCGAAGATGCCGATGTTCAGGCCCTCGGACTCAGGGATGATTTCGTCGTTTTGGTCTCCACTGTAGTGGTCGGGGCCGTCGCCGCCGGTCTCGGCATAGCGGGCTATGGCCTTGACAACGGAGTCGCTGATGTAGATATGGCCACCCGCTTCGTCGGAGTAGAAATTACTGGTGGAGATTGCAACCGAGAACCTGCCTTCTGCGAGCGCATCCACAGTCGAGCCGTTCTTGATGACGATGTTGTCCTCATCGGTGAAGAGTGCGCTGGCTTCCCCGCCATCTGAGCTTGCGCGGACCGTCACGGTCGCGCCATCGAGCGTGATGCCCTTGTAGACATAGATGCCATACCCAACGCCACTTGCGTTGAGGGAAGCGTTCGTGACCGTGAGGCTGTTTTTACCGTCGATGGCGGCGTCTTCCTCGGAGCTTGCCTTGACCTGGCTGCCACCCGAGATCTCGATGTTGCCGTCGGCCCAAATCGCATTGTCTTTGATAGAGCTTGCCTCTACCTTGCCGCCGCCCTTTATGATGAGGTTCTCGTTAGCATCGATACCCTGATCCTCGGTGGCCTTGGCGGTGACGGTTCCGCTGTTGTCGATCGTGATGTTGCCGTCGGCCCTGATGCCATCCGAATCGCCCGTGGCGTTAACGTTTCCCGAGCCCTTGATGGTGACATCGCCCCCGGCATCGATGGCATCGTGCTCGGTGCTCGTGGCGTTGACAGTGCCAGCGCCGTCGATGTTGATGTTGCCGACGGAAGTGATGGCGTCACGAGAAGATGTCACGTTGAGCGTGCTGGACGCGTCGCCCTGAATATTAAGCTCGGCGTTCTCGTTCGCGCCATCCTTAACCTTGATGCCGCGGCCGTTGTCGTTAGTGACGGTGTTGTTGCCCTCGTAGCTCACGTTGAGCTTGCCCGCTGCCTCGATCGCGCCGCCGTTATAGCCGTTGAGCTTCATGTCGTCGGCGCCGTCCCAGCTCCAGGTGCCGGCGGCGTCGCCCGCCGCGGTGCCGGCGTTGTATTGGGTGCCGCCGACGTCCACCCACTCGGCCGCGAGCGAGACGCTCGGCATGAGCAGCGAACTTACCGTGAGCGCGCATACGGCGCCTACAACGATGCGGCGTGTCACGCGGCGCCAGCTGCCGTGTGCGAGCAGTGTGCGACGGCGCACGTCGGGCTCGACAAAATGGGCTCCAGAGGTTTTGTCATTGCGCTTGGGGGTCGTGAACAAGGCGGCCATGGTTACTCCCATCCTCATAGGGCCTATGCGATTACGCCCAGCATATCTGCAGGATGTAGCCGGCGGTAGTGCCGTTTGGAGAGCAAAACGTCCAAAACTTGCGAAGCAATACATCGCGCGTCCGTGTGGCGCCTGGCTTTAAAAGCAAAGCGCGGAGCCGCTCGATGCGACTCCGCGCTTTGCTGTTTGGTATTGCGAATCTTGCGCCTACGCTACAAAGAAGTAGACGAGGAAGGCAAGGGCTGCGATCCACATGAGCGGCTTGATCTTGGATGCCTCGCCCTTAAAGAGCGCGACGACCACGTAGGCGATAAAGCCCAGACCAATGCCGGCAGAGATGGAGTAGGTGAAGGGCACGCCGGCGACAATCATGAACGCCGGGAAACCCTGCGACACGTCGGACCAGTCGATCTCGGAGGCCTCGCTCATCATGAGGTAGCCGACGTAGACCAGAGCACCGCAGGTGGCGGCGCTGGAAACGATGGTGACGATGGGGGAGAAGAACGCGGCGAGAATGAACAGCACGCCGGTGGTGACGGAGGTGAGGCCCGTGCGACCACCGTCGGCAGCGCCAGAGGTGGACTCGACGAAGGTAGTGATGGAGGAGACGCCCATAAAGCCACCGGCAGCAGCGGCCACGGAGTCGACGACCAGGATGGGACGGATGTCCTCGACATTGCCGTCCTCGGTCAGGAACTCGCCCTGCTTGGCGACGGCCATCGCAGTGCCCATGGTGTCGAAGAAGTCGCTCATGAGCAGCGAGAAGGCAACGACGAGCAGCATCGGGTCGGTCAGAACTTTCACGATGGCCATGTTGCCGTCGGCGGTGCTGGCAAACGGGGCGCCAAAGGTCGAGAAGTCGAGCGGTGCGATGAGGCCCTCGGGCGCATGGGTGACGCCCAGCGGGATACCGGCGATAACGGCGACGATGATGCCGATGAGCAGCGAGCCCGGCACGTTGCGGGAAGCCAGGGCAACCGTCACGACGATGGAGATGATGCCGACGATAAAGGTGGGGGAGGTGATGTCACCCAAGCCGACGAGCGTGCCGGCGCCAGCGGTGATGATGCCGGCGTCGCACAGGCCGATCATGGCGATAAACAGGCCCAGGCCCACCGAGATGGCGTGGCGCAGGACCACGGGGATGGCGTCCATGATGGCCTCGCGCAGGCCGCAAAGGACGAGCAGCAAGATGACGACGCCCTCGAGGAAGATAACGCTCATGGCCACGTGCCAGTCGCCGCCGCACATGGTGGTGGCGATGCCCGCAATCATGGCGTTGATGCCCAGACCCGACGCACAGGCGAGCGGGCGGTTGGCGAAGATACCCATGCAGATGGTCATGATGCCGGCGCCCAGGCAGGTGGCGCAGGCGAGCGCTCCCGCATCGATGCCGGCGCCCGAGAGCACCGCAGGGTTGACGGCGATGATGTAGGCCATCGCCAGGAATGTTGTCAGTCCAGCGCGAAGTTCGGTCCCGATTGTGGACTTGCGCTCACTGACGTGAAAAAGTTCGTCCATGCATACCCTTTCCTTGTTCGGCCCCGAGTTTAGGCCGATTGACACGAACCCACCCACTATATCGCCTTTGTGAAGTTGGTGTTCCTCGCATGTTGATGTTCGGCGGTTTGTAACGGACGGGCGGTATCTTTCGCATGAAATTGTGTAGGTACCGTATACTTAAGCGGTTACAACGACCCCTATGGAGGAACGTATGATTAAAGAGCTCTGCCGCGACGAGGCTATCCTGTCTCAGCGTTGCGAGGTTGCGACTGTCGAGGACGAGTCGGTCGCTCAGGATCTGATTGATACTATCAAGTCGCTCGATGATGCCGGCTGCTTGGCCGCCAACCAGATTGGCGTTACCAAGAAGGTCTGCGTCTATCTGGACGACGCCGGCGAGCCCCACGTGCTCTATAACCCCCGTCTGGTGTTTGGCTTGGGCGCCAGCAAGATGGAGGAGAGCTGCCTGACGCACGAGGAGGTCACCAAGTCCACGCGCTATATCAAGTGCAAGGTCGCTTATGACGTGATCGTCGACGGCAAGATGCGCGAGCGCAAGCAGGACTTTGTGGGCTTCGAGGCGCAGATGATTCAACACATGATTGACCACTGTCTAGGAAAGTTGGTCTAAGGGGACCAAAGCACCGCACTTCGTCTCTTTTGGTCCGGGCGTGACATTGTTGTCATGTCCGGGCTTTTGTGTTTAGCGCCTTTTTGTTTGGTGACAATAACCTTAGCAGGAACGTAAAGCAAGGAGGCGCTATGTGTACGAGCATTCGATTTACCGATAATTCTGGCCACATGTATCTAGGCCGCAACCTCGACTGGAGCTTTGACTACGGCCAACAGGTTCGCGTGATGCCGCGCGGGTTCCACATTCCGTATTCGTTTATCGACGACGCGACAGCGGCGCACGCGGTGATCGGTATGTGCATCGATTACAAGAACTACCCTATGTTCTTCGATTGCGGCAACGATGCGGGCCTCGCCGTGGCGGGTCTCAATTTCCCGGGTTATGCCGAGTATGCCGAGGACCCTGTCGACGGCAAGACCAATATCGCGGCCTATGAGTTCCCACTGTGGGTGGCAGCGACGTTCTCGACGGTTGATGAGGTCGAGGCCGCGCTGCGCGACACGGTGATTGTCGCCAAATCTGCCGGAGAGGGGCTGGGCGTGTCGCTGCTCCATTGGATTATCGGCGACAGCCAGCGCAGCATCGTGGTCGAGATGATGGCTGACGGCCTGCATGTATACGACGATCCGGTCG
>CATVTM010000033.1 GCA_958346935.1 uncultured Collinsella sp. | reverse complement strand
GAGCGTCCGGCTGATAACCGGGAGGTCACAAGTTCGAATCTTGTCAGGTCCACCATCAAAACTGTGAAGAGCCCTGGGGCGTTGCCTCGGGGCTTTTTTCTTACCTACTGAAAGTAGTCAAAAAAGCCCCGTCCCAAATTAACTACTTTGATTTTGTGTGCTGTGCGAAAGATTGGGTAGTATAGCTATTCAATGCGGCGGGCTGCCGCGTGTTAACCGCTACGTACCGGAGGTGTTCCATGGTTCGTGTCGACATAGAGACCATCGTCATGGCCGCCGGTCCCGTGCCATCGCTTATCGTGCTTCGTGAGCGCAGCAGCAAATCGGACTCGCCCGCGCCGCTGCGTTCCCTTTCCATTCAGACTGGTTCGTTTGAAGCTGCTGCCATCAGCCGCGGCATCGATAGCGGCCGCGCCGAGCGCCCGATTACCCATGACCTGCTGCTCGATACCGTTGACGCCCTGGGCGTCAAGCTCGAGCGCATCGAGATCGTTCGCGCCGAGCCGCCGGTGTTCTACGCGACGATCGTCGTACTGGCCGATGGCGAGGAGCGCAAGATCGACGCCCGCCCCAGTGATGCCATTGCCCTTGCCGTGCGCAGCAATGCCCCCATGTTTGTGGAGGACGACATCATGAATCGCCTGGGCACTGTTTCCACCCACGCCGAGGATGTCGACGACGAGCAGGAGTTCGAGAAGTTCGACGAGTTCGTCCATACGCTCTCCCCCGATGATTTCTAAATGTCTGGCACGCGAGCGGAGAGGTCGCTGATGGGTACCCGCGTATCGGCTGAGGCGGCGGCCATTGCGCGCGAGGCCCAGATGCGCTCGGAGGCTTCTGAGGCGGCTCGCATTGCCTATGTGACGCAGGCCCGCACGCTTCGCGAGCGCCGCGGCTCGTTTATCAAGATGGTTGTCGTCTCCGCCCTTGTCGCGGCAATCTGCTCGCGCCTTCGTGGTACAGTTGGTGCGCTTGGGTTTTCGATTTCAACAGGCTTGGTAATCTGGGGTGTGGTCGATGCAGTAATGCTGACCAACCAGATCAAGGTACTCGACAAGCGCGCGATGGATATGATGCGCGCCCGCGACGCTGCCGCCAAGATCGCTGCCGAGGCACGGGAATTGTAACGACGCCAGACTCGATGGGAAGGTCTAAAGATGGCACAGGATATGCAAGACGCCGGTAACGTCTCCGCCGAGCTCGACGCCATGGTGTGTGACCTGATTGGTGCATTCTTGGACGACCTTGCCGCCGGCGAGAATCCGGGCGTAGTTGTGGCGATCGAGGACGCTGCTTCCAACCGATATCTGGCGGCGCTCGACGAGGACGGCGAAGAGGCGTGCCTCGAGGCGGCCACCAACTTTATCTCCGAGCACAAGATGGGTCTTAAGGACGAGGGCCTGGGCCGCATCGCCCGCTATGCCATCGGCTACACCGGTTGTGTCGAAATTGACGGCGGCTATCACGACGCCCTGCTCGTGAGCTTCTTCGAAACCACGCTCGAGAGCGGTTTTTCGGCATACGTGCTGTATGAGGGCATGGGTGCCGGCGATGGTTTTATGTGGAGCGACCCTGAACCTGCAGGTGAGGAAACCCCTCTTATCTAAAATCGCTAAAATAAACGAGTTTTCGGTAAAAGGCTCAATATTCCCGCTGAGCGTTGTATCGCTGGGCGGGCCGCATACGCGTGCCGTTTGTATATGGATAGAAGATAGGGGAACTACATGCGCGTAGACAATCTGAGGAACATCGCCATCATCGCCCACGTCGACCACGGCAAGACGACGATGGTCGACAAGCTCCTGCGTGCCACGGACGCCTTCCGTGCCAACCAGCAGGTCGAGGACCGCGTCCTGGACTCTAACGACCAGGAGCGCGAGCGCGGCATTACGATTCTCGCCAAGAACATCTCTATCGAGTACAAGGACGTCAAGATCAACGTCATCGACACCCCGGGCCACGCCGACTTTGGCGGCGAGGTCGAGCGCGTGCTGCGTATGGCCGACGGCGCCCTGCTGCTGGTCGACGCTTTTGAGGGCCCCATGCCCCAGACCCGCTTCGTGCTGCGTCACGCTATCGACACCGGCCTTAAGATCATGATCGTCATCAACAAGATCGATCGTCCGGGCGCCAACCCCGAGAAGGCCTACAACGACTGTCTGGACCTTATGGCCGACCTGGGCGCTACCGACGACCAGCTTGAGTTCGCCATGGAGCACGTAGTCTACGCCAGCGCCATGAATGGCTTTGCCCGTCTTGACCCCAACGACGGCAACATGGACATGTATCCGCTGCTTGATATGATCATCGACGACATGCCCGCTCCCGAGGTTGACGAGAACGCCCCGCTGGCCATGCAATGCGTGACCATCGACCACTCCAACTTCGTCGGCCGTATCGGCATCGGCCGCGTGTACTCCGGCACCATCCACCAGGGCGACCAGATCCTGGTTGTCAAGAACGACGGCTCCAGCGCCACCGCTACCGTCAAACAGCTCTTTACCTTCGACTACCTGGGCCGCACCGAGTGCCAGGAAGTCGGCGCCGGCGACATCGCTGCCGTCGTGGGCATCGACCGCACCGATATCGGCGATGTCTACACCGATCCCGAGAACCCCGTTGAGCTCGAGCCCATCGAGATCGACCCGCCGACCCTGTCCATCGTCTTTGAGGCTTCGACCTCCCCGCTCGTCGGTCGCGAGGGCGACATCGTTGGTGCCCGTCAGCTCAAGGAACGCCTGTTCAACGAGGCCGAGAACAACGTGACCATGAAGATCGAGGAGCTCGAGGACAAGAGCGGCGTCGAGGTCTCGGGTCGCGGCATCCTGCACCTGTCCGTTCTGATGGAGTCCATGCGTCGCGAGGGCTTTGAGTTCCAGGTTGGCCGTCCCCGCGTTCTGTTTAAGAAGGACGAGAACGGCAACAAGATGGAGCCCGTCGAGCAGGCCGTCGTCGAGTGCCCGGACGAGTACTCGGGCAAGGTCGTTGAGGTCTTCGGTACCTCCGGCGGCATCATGACGAGCATGGATACCTCGGGCATCGTGACGCACCTCGAGTTTAAGATCCCGACCCGCGGCATCATGGGCCTTAAGAACCGCATCATGAACGTCACCCACGGCGAGGGCGTGTTCTACCACACCTTCTTGGAGTATGGCCCCTACGCCGGCGAGATCGGCAACCGTCAGAACGGCGCTATGATCTCCATGACCACCGAGAAGGCCGTTGCCTACGCCCTGGGCACGCTGCAGGAGCGCGGCCAGCTGTTTGTTGAGCCGGGCACCGAGTGCTACGAGGGCATGATCGTGGGCGAGCGCAGCAAGGCCGGCGACATGGTCGTCAACATCGCCCGCACCAAGAACCTGGGCAACCAGCGTTCTTCGACCTCCGATATCTCCGTCCAGCTGGTGCCGCCCCGCACCTTCTCGCTGGAGGAGGCGCTGGAGTACATCGCCGACGACGAGCTGGTCGAGATCACTCCCAAGAACATTCGCCTGCGCAAGCGCCTGCTCAACGCCACCGACCGCAAGAAGGCTGCCGTCCGCGCCGGCCAGGTCAACAAATAAGCGCTGAGGTTTATAGTCGCCAATAAGAAAGGGCGTCGACCGCAATGGTCGGCGCCCTTTTTGGTGCAAGGAGTCGGGTTCGTTTGCACCACGGTGGAGGAGGTTATCCCCCCCGGCTGTTTTTCAGGCAAAGTTAAGTTGTTTAAACATATACACGAATCATTGAAATACAACCGCTTTGATACAAAACTGTCACAGGTAAATATCAACTGGTATTAAATTAAAAGACCTCTTTACCTGCGGTTTACATGACTGGTATCTATATTGTATTTTATGCATTGTGGCATAGACGAACCGTCTTAGAAGTTGCTCCCCAATGGGTTCTTGCAATGCGCTAGGTAGGTTCTCGTTGATGTTGGGGTTTGTGTTCGATCCGACGATTCGCCGTATTCCACAACGTGTTGTAGGAATTAGGGGACAACTATGGACGCACACCGCTCACGGTCGCTGGGTATGGCGGCCCTGATCTTCATTTTAATTAGCCTCACCGCCGCAGTTTTTCACGGCGCAGCCCCCGTGCGCGCCGATGACGTGACGACGCCCGATCCGATTGCGATCGATGAGAAGACGGCGAGCGTTACGGTTAAGCTCTATACCGATAAGAATCGTACTCAAGAACTCAAGGATCCTGTAACGTCCACTTCGACGCTCTATGGAGCTTTCTCGGCAAAGTTCATAAGTGGTAAGGCGCCTTCGCCTGGGAACAACATCGCTGTCTATGAGCTACCAGACACCATCGTCGTTGACGACGCAGGTGGCAACCTCATGGAGGGCACGGAAGCTTCTGCCGCCCAAGCTGGCACGTGGAAGATCGAGGGTAATAAGGTTGTCTTTACGTTTGACGAGGCGTGGCTCGCAAAAAACCCTGCGAATATCCATGTCGCGGCAAACTTCTCGTTCCAGCTTAAAAACAAGAATGTTGGTTCCGGTAGCAACGCATCTGTCGTGTTCCCTGGTGTGGGAACGATCAATATCCCCACCAAGGACGGTAATGTCACGGGGAAGAAGTCGGGGACCTTCTCCCAGGGAGCCGACGGCGTGGCCAAGGTTACCTGGACCGTTACGCTTACCGTTGAGTCGTACGCCACGAACGTTAGCTTCACCGATGCGCTGGGCGACAACTTCAACTTTGTGATAGGCAGCTTCGCACTCGACGGCACGAAGCTCGAAACCCAGCCGAAGATCGACAGCCAGGTCGCGACCCTCGACAGCCTGGGCAATCTTTCCCAGGGCGACCACACGATCACGTACGAAACGGAGCTGAAGAGCGGCGTTTCGGCAAACAGCGGCGATTTGATCAAAGCTGACAATACGGCAATGTGGAATTGGGCTGGTTCAACCGACGGCGACAACAAAACAGCTACGGCTGAGCCTGTTACATTCGGCTACGACATGATTGACAAGTCCAACGGATCGGGCACACCGTCGGACATCAAGTGGACGGTCAGACTCAACCAAGGCAAGCTCAAGGCCGACATGAGCGGCTACGTGTTCACCGATTATCTGGACGGAAAACAGGCGTATACGGGCAACTACTTTACGGTTTACAAAGGCGACTCGGAGGCGAGCGGAGTCGAGATTGAGAAAGGCAACCTTGACCCAAAGGAACAATCCTTTTCCTATAAGTTCCGGGATAACCTTGAGGATAAGTACGCCACCTACTGCATCGTTTATCACACAAAGATGAACGACACGAGCTCGTACGACACCGTGCGCAACAACGCGACCATCGAGCGTGAAGGCTCCGTTTCCGGTACCGATGAAGGCAGTTTCACGCCGCAGCTGACGGGTGTTGTGCCGATCACCAAGAGGCTCGTGAGATCCAATGAGGCGACGACGGGCAGGGCGACATGGGAGACGAAGGTCGCGCTGAAGGCGATCGTCAATGCGGTCCATCCAGACGAGGTGACGGTGAAGGACACGTTTCAGTCGGCATGGTCGCAGAAACTTGGTGTCGACGAAAGCTCCATTACCATTAAAATCGGCGATACCGTGCTGGAACGGGGCGCCGACTGGAATCCAACGGCTAGCTTTCCGGGTAATGAAACAAAGGAAAACTACGACCTCAAAATCATCGTTACCAACAAAGTGAAGGACGCCCTCGAGAAAGAGGACTACGCCGTTATCACCTACGACACCACATCAGAAGCGCTGTCGGGCTGGTACTCAAACTTTGCGTCGGTCAGCGCGCCGGGCCTGAAATTAAAGTGGCCGTTCACCGAACCCGTCAAGTACGTTGTCAACCAAGAAACGAAGCCCGCGGTCGAGAAGCCGGAAGCGGAGTCGAAGGTGTCTTGGGTTGAGAACTTCGATTGGCATACCGTTGACGGCTCGGATGAGAAGGGCGCCTGGATCGTCGACTGGACGGTGTATGCAAACCGCCAAAAGGGTAATAAGGGCGCAAATGGCGAGTTCGAATACTTTGGAGCTGGAAGGCTGGGCGGGAAACCGCTGAACATCATCGACACCCTTCCGGACGGTATGAGCTATGTCGCGAATTCCGCCAAGTTCACGCTCGTGCAGAATCCCTACGATCAACATACGGGGCTTGGGCGCGGAGGCGAGGCCAAGGAGGTCGTTAAGAGTCGGACGCTTGCCGCTGGCAACGTTAGCAGCAGAGGCAACACGGTCACTTTCTCCATCCCCACGACGGAACTCGGCGACTACGCCGGTTACGCTAAGCTTACGTATCAGACGGCGGTCAAGCGTGGTGAGCTCGATACCTCCACAAACGAGGTGAAGTTCACCAATTCTGCGCGCGCCGAGTCGGGAAGCAAGAAATTCGACTATGGCAGTGGTGCTGTCATCATTAAGAACAACGTCATCAAGAAGACCGGCGAACAGGTCGACAATAGTAATCGCATCAAATACACCATTTTCGTTAACGAGTCAGCTGTCGATCTTAAGAGTGACACTGGTGTCCTCGAGCTGGTCGATACCATGGATGCCAAGTGCACGTTGGTGCCGTCGACGCTTAAGATCTATGAGCGCGTGAACAACGATTGGTCTGAGCTGGCCGATAAGGATTATTCGTCAAAGATGGAGCAAGTCAACAACGAATCTGGCTCATGTACGAGATTGACACTTAACGTGCCCGATGAGAAATACCTCAAGGTCGAGTACGAGGTCATCCCGAGCGGAAATCCTGGCAACAAGGTTCCTCTTTCCAATACCGCCATGCTTACGGGTGTGAAGGACGGTTCTGCGACTGATGATCAAACATGGGAAATCAAAAAAGCTTCTGCCAGCGCAGGTGGCAACGGCTACGGCATCACGATGACCAAATACGATGCGCAGCAGGTCGGTGCGACGCTCAAGGGGGCGGAGTTCGCACTCTACAGAGTGGATATGGGCGGGGAGAGCGCCAGATCGTTGTTTGCCACCGCTAAGACCGATGACAACGGCAATATATCGTTCGGCACGAGCGACAGCGCGATGAACAGTTGCGTGCTCTACCAGCTTGAGGAGACCAGGGCGCCTGTTGGCTACGCCAAGGCCGAGTCTACGTGGATCATGCTCAAGGGCAACGAAAGCGACGAGGATTATCAAACTGCGCTAGCTAAGGCGAAGACCATCGCCGGCGGCGCGGAGATCATAGGCGATGACAAAAAGGACGAGATTTGGGTCTATGACAATCGTCTAAAGGGATCCGCAACAATCCAGGCTAAGAAAGTGCTTGAAGGTGGCACATTCAAGAAGGGACAGTTCTCGTTTACACTTAAGGATGGCGACGGCAGGATGCTCCAGACGGTGACCAACGACGCCGAGGGCAATGTCTCCTTCAACGTCGACTACAACAAGGCCGATACCTACACTTACACCATCTCTGAGGTCGTCCCCGAGGGTGCCGAGAACAATGTCAAGGACCATATCGCCTACGACACAACCGTGCACGATGTTACGGTTAACGTGACTATCGACAATGAGCATGAGCAGCTCGACACCGTCGTCACGTATGACGGTGCCTCCCGGGAGTCGCCGACCTTTACCAACAAGTATTCGACCATGCTTCCTGAGGCGGGCGGTGCCGGCTTGACTATGACGTATTTGGCTGGTGCATCGCTGCTGTGTTTTGCTGCGACATGGATGCATGCTCGTCGCCATCGCGATCAAGATCGAGGTGGTCGCCGTGAATAAGGTGTTTCGTCATTTGTTGACCGTTGTGGCAATAGCCATGGTTGCCGTCTTCTCTTTCGTGATTGCCCCTGGGACGGCCCGCGCGGCGGGCACCGGTGCCATTACGGTGGGCGGTACAGTTGCGACGCGGTATGACGCGTACCAGCTCTTTTCGGCGACCGTTGCCGACGATGACGATGTCGACCAAAAGGTTGCAACCGATGTAACGTGGGCGAATGATGCCATTCGCCAGGCCGTTCTTCCCGTGCTTCATGATGCGGGGCTCGACAGCACGGTCTCGACGGCGCAAGTGGCTGCCGAATGGATGAATGCCGACGGACACATGACGACCGCGCTGACAGCAAAACTTGCCAGAGCAATTTGCAAAGTCGGCGTCCCTTCTGTGACCCTTAACGCGGGCACGACGGCCGAGCTGCCCTGCGGCTACTGGCTCATCGTCGCCGACGACGACGCCATCTCCCAGAACGAGGCCGGCACCGCGCCGATCATGGCCCTGGTCGGCGGCGCCGCCGTCACCGTCAAGCCCAAGGCGGCGACCCCCAAAGTGTCCAAGCACGTGCTGGAGGACAGCACCGCCGCCTGGGGCAAGGCCGCCGATGCCGCGGTCGCCGACGACCTGTACTGGCGCCTCTCTGCCACGGTCCCGGCGGGTCTTACCGCCTACGACACCTACACGGTGCGGTTCGTCGACACCATGAGCGCGGGGCTCGACTCCTCCAAGGTGGCCGCGAGCATGCGCGTGTACGTGGCGGCGGGCGCGGACGACGGCTTTGACGCCGTCCAGACCGGCAAGGACGGCCGAGCCGGCACCGAGCCCGCGAAGGGCTGGACCGACATCACGGCCCAGTGCAGGGTCTCGGTCGACGGTAAGACCTTCACCGTGCGTACCGGCGACCTGATCGACGCGCTCGGCGGGGCCGACGCCTTCACCGCGGGCGCCCGCGTGGTTGCTGTCTACAATGCGCCGTTGGGGGCCAACTGCAATCGAGGCGCCACCAAGGGCAACCCCAACGAGGTCTACCTGCGCTACCCGCGCTCTCCCCTCGCCGACCAGTCCGGCGACGTCGGATTCACCCGCACGCCGAGCGATGACGCTGCGGCCTATACCTGGGGACTCAGTCTGATCAAGCGCTCAAGCGCAGACGATAAGCCGCTCGCGGGCGCCAAGCTGCGCATCATCGATGACCGCGGGCGCATCCTAACGACTGACGGCTCGTGGTCGACGGATGCCGACGCTTGTGTCACCACGGGCGCGGACGGCCATGTGGAATTGACCGGTGCGGACGCGGGCGTCTACACCGTCGAGGAAATCGCGGCACCCAAGGGCTACACCGCCTTTGGGGGCAAGCGTACGGTGACGGTTACGGCCGAGGGTCTGGACGTTAAACAGGTGGCGGCCACGAAGCCCAAGGTGACTGTATCGGTCGAAAGCCCTCTGCGGGTTGATGCAGCCGATGCCGGGACGGGTTCGATTGAACTGTCAGTGCTCAACACCCCAAGCAAAGAAGTAAGTCGAGGCTTTATGCCCTCGACGGGAGATAGAACGTTGGTGCTGGTGGCGGCTTTGGCTGCCATCGGAGTGGCGGCTATTGTCGCCGCGCTCGTCATCAAGCGGGGAGGAGGTCGCCGTGAAAAATAATTGCCCCCCCTTGCTCAATGGCGTACTGCCTCCGTAACGAGTGACGCGCAGGCCTACCGACCTGATGATCATTGGTTTTAAAAAAGTTACTAGAGAACCCTCCAAGAAAAGCGGGGCACCCGGTCGATATGACCGAGTGCCCCGCCTCGTTTGTTGGTGCAAAGTAACCTGACCCCTTTGCACCACCACAAAGGTGCCTGGCCCCTTTGTGGTGATCGGCTGCTAGGCGGTGGGGAGTTCTGACGTGTTAGCCGGCTGTTGCGATTTGAGGTGGGCGTTGCGCCAGATGATCTGGATAACGTAGCCGAGCGTGAAGACAAAGGCCACGCCGCTGATGAAATCGCCTACGAGGGGGATTGCCGTAAGCGCTCCTGCGATTACGCCACCAACGGCTGCCATGGCGTAGCGGTTCTGGCTGTGTCCGACCATGCGCGCGATCGCGCACCCTGCAAAGGCACTCGACACCAGCGCGATGCCAATAACACCGCACATGAGGGCTCCGGCAAGCGACAGACCAGCGATAGAGATAATTAGCAGTAGGACGGCGGGGACGATAGCAATCGTGCCCAGAAGACCGCTCACCCACAGGGGCATGGGGCGCTGGTGGAGCATGCCGGCGGCGCCGGCGGTCGCGCGCGGAAAGACGAGCTCGAGCAGCAGAGCGACAAAGCAGGTCGAGAGGGCCGCGGCGACGATACCGCCGATGACATCGTTGGCGGTGGAAGTATCTTCGTTTTCGGTGCGGTCGATCTTGAGCGCGCCGACCTCGGCTCCCGCGGCGCGCTCGGGGTCCTCGGAAACATGGGCGTTCACGGTGCCGGTGATGTGGGCGTTCTTGCCCAGGATGAGCTTGTCGGCCCAGACCTCGACATCGCCCTCGACGGTGCCATCGATGGTCACCGTATCGCCCGCGAGCGCTGCCGACTTGGTAGAGCCGCGCAGGGCAACCGTCTCGCCTATCGCATAGAAGCAGTTGGCGGTGCTGTCGGAATTGAGCACGACATGCTGACCGACGACCGTGACACTGCCATCAACCGTAGTCTTGGCAATGTCGATGGTGCGCGCCGCAAGACGAACGGCGCCGCCCACCGTGCAGTCGCGGATCGAGAGGGTATCGCCCGCGGCGATGATATCGCGGTCGATGGAGGTGTCATCCAGGTTGAGGCTCTGACCTGCCCAGTACAGGTCACCTTCGACGCCGGACGGAGTGGCGTCATTGTCGGTCGCAAGTACGTTGCCTGCGGCGTCCGTGCCGGCAAGAGCCGTAGCGGGAAGTGCGGTGAGCGCCAGAGCGATGAGCGCGAATAGGATGGTGATGCGGCCCCACGCTTTACGGCGCTGGGTCGACGGGAATTGATTGTGGGGCATAGTGAATCCTTCGTCAGATGCTCGATATGCACCTAACAGGGTACCCAACGCGTGGGCGCTCTAAAAGAACCTCTCGGTTGCATTTCGAAGGATGAGCCCGCGCAATCTACTTTTTGTGGTGCAAAAAGCGCGCGATGTCCTCTTCGGTGGGGCTTTTGATGTCAAAACGCAGCGACAGCCAGCGCAGCCCCATGGTTACCGCAACGCATACGATCAACGCGGTGATGTTGCTGACGACGCCGCTCATGACAAGGCATACATAGCTCGCCGAGCCGGCGATGGCTGCGATGGCATAGAAGTTGGTGCGCTGGAAAATGCCCGGTACCACGCCCATAAAACTGTCGCGCAGCATGCCGCCGCCCACCGCGGTGAAAAAGCCCATCATGATGCACACCGCCGGCGCAAAGCCGTAGACCAGCGCCTTGTCTGCTCCAGTGGCGGCATAGATGCCGACCGAGATGATGTCGAGCAGGGGAATGAGTTTTTCGGGTTTGTCGACGATTGCCGGGAAAATATAGATGATGGCTGCCGTGGCAATGGAAAGCGGGAGCGCCATCGGCTGGTTGAGGATGTAGACGTTGCCCACCTGCAGCGTCATATCGCGCAAGAGACCGCCGCCCAGACCGCAGACCACGGCGAGCGCGACCGCGCCCACCAAGTCGAGCTTGTGCTCGCGTGCGACCAACACGCCCGAGATCGATGCAGCGACAACAGCGAACATCTCGAGCCAAAATGGGATAGCGACCATGGCATCCGTGGCGTGTGAGGTAACGGTCATAGCGGCGGCGACGGGCAAGATGGGGTCCTTTTGGTTGCGGGTTTAGACAATGCCCGTACATAGTACATGGTTGGCGGGCGTGGTGACCCTATTGCTCGGTAAACGGTCGGGACTGGGAACGGTCATGGGTACCAAACATATACATCAGCCTTCAAAGATGTCGAAAAATGTCGGTT
Organism: uncultured Collinsella sp.; assembly: GCA_958346935.1. Classification (GTDB taxonomy): domain Bacteria; phylum Actinomycetota; class Coriobacteriia; order Coriobacteriales; family Coriobacteriaceae; genus Collinsella. The sequence goes on along the minus strand of CATVTM010000033.1, from coordinate 10,845 downwards.
TTGGAGGGTGACGTACATGTTTGAGATTCAAGGTGAAATCGAAAGCAATGGGGGCGTGGCTGAATAGGAGAGATGTCCAAATTTTGAGCGGAGCTCAAAATTTATTCGGTCGGCTTGCGCCGACCGCGCTGCGCTAAAAACGCGCCACTGGCGCGTTTTCTTTACGCTCCGCGTCCTGACGGGTTCGAATCCCTCCTCCTCCGCCGTATTTGCTTGTAAGGGACTCTAAACAAAAAAAGCCCCCGTTTTCGGGAGCTTTCTCAACCAAAATGGCGGAGGAGGAGGGATTCGAACCCTCGTGACCTTATACAGGCCAAACGGTTTTCGAGACCGCCGCATTCAACCACTCTGCCACCCCTCCGCGTGGGGTAAAAACAAAGCAGGCTCGAAGGCCTGCTTTGGAATTAACTGGCGGAGAGTCAGGGATTTGAACCCTGGAGACGCTTTTGACGCCTACACGATTTCCAATCGTGCTCCTTCGGCCACTCGGACAACTCTCCGTTAAATGCGAAAGTCAGTATACACGAGGAATCGCAAAGTGCAAACAGAAAAGTTGGCATTTTTTAAAACGCTCGGCCGCGCTTGGCGTTGCAGTGGGGTTTGAGGTGCCAAAAAACGGCTTCCGACCAGCGTGGTTGATTAACTCAATTGTTCAAAAGGGGTATTCATAAGCGACTTGGCAATGAATTTAAAAATCTTTGGGTGGTACTGTGGACCACTGGCATGCATTTTGCGACCACAGCCTTGTGTCCGTTGACCTGCGGCTTGGCTCAGCTTGTCCCCGCGGCATCGTATCTTGTCCACAAATCCGTCAAGCTCTTGGTCGGCATTTGGTTGGAATGCGCATGAAACGTCGTGCGAGCATGGGCATATGTGGAGGTCATGAGGTTGTAGCTGCATATTCTTGCGGCCTGGGAGGTTGAAAGATATTATTACCAAGTCTTTTCCTGCTTCAGGCGCACCTTCACGACCTGAAGCCACATTTGCCCAGAGGAGGTGACAATATGAAGGCTTATGAACTGCTGTTCTTTGTTGACCCGTCGCTCGACCCCGAGACTCGTCTCGCTGTTATGAAGCGTATCGATACCACGATCGCTGAGGGCGCTGGCAAGGTCGACTCCGTTGACGAGTGGGGCAAGCGCAAGCTCGCCTACGAGATCAACGACCTCACCGATGGTGACTACACCCTCATCAACTTCCACGCAGATCCTACCCAGATCGCCGAGCTTGATCGCGTCCTGCGCATCACCGACGCTGTGGTCCGCCACATGATCGTCCGTCGCGACGACCAGGAGTAAGACTGTCGTTTTGGACTGGGCTTGTGCCCCAAGAGGAAGTAGTGAGTTATGAGCATCAATCGAGTGAACATCACCGGTAACCTCACGCGTGATCCCGAGCTGCGCGCCACCGCCGGCGGAACCCAGGTTCTGTCCTTTGGCGTCGCCGTGAACGATCGTCGCCGCAACCCGCAGACTGGCGAGTGGGAGGACTATCCCAACTTTGTCGACTGCACCATGTTCGGCACCCGCGCCGAGGCCGTGAGCCGTTTCCTGGCAAAGGGAAACAAGGTCGCGATCGAGGGCAAGCTGCGCTACAGCTCTTGGGAGCGCGACGGCCAGCGCCGGAGCAAGCTTGAGGTCATCGTCGATGAGATCGAGTTTATGAGCTCCCGTGGTGGCCAGGGTGGCTACGATCAGGGCGGTTACGCCCCCGCAGCTCCCGCGCCCGCAGCACGTCCCGCCGCGCCGGTGGCTACGCCGCCTGCGGTCGACGTCTACGATGAGGACATCCCGTTCTAAGGGTTGTTCACCTATTTTTGAGTGAGAGGCGACTTTGGTTCGCCGAAGTTGCCAAATGAAAGGTATTTTGACATGGCTAATGATTATTCTGCACGTCAGCCGCGTCGTAAGTACTGCCAGTTCTGCAAGGAGAACACTGAGTTCATCGACTATAAGGACACTCAGCTTCTCCGTAAGTACATGACCGACCGTGGCAAGATCAAGCCCCGTCGCGTCACTGGCGCTTGCACGCAGCATCAGCATGACATCGCCAACGCCATCAAGCGCGCCCGCGAGATGGCTCTCCTGCCGTACACCGTCCCCGTGGTTTCCTCTCGTGGCAACCGCGACCGCGGCTAAGAAGGGAGACGCATCATGAAGGTTATTCTTCTCGATGAGATCAAGGGCAAGGGCGGCGAGGGTGACGTCGTAGAGGTCGCTCAAGGTTACGCTGAGAACTTCCTGTTCCCCAAGAAGCTCGCTGTTGCCGCCACCAAGGGCAACCTCAAGCAGCTTGACGAGCGTCGCAACAACATCGCCAAGCGTGAGGCCGTCCGTCTGGCTACCGCCAACGAGACCAAGGCTGCCTTCGAGGGCAAGACGGTCACCGTTGACGTCAAGGTCGGCGACGAGGGCATCCTCTTTGGCTCCGTTACCGCCGCTATGATCGCTGACGCCATCAAGGATCAGCTCGGTATGGACATCGACCGCAAGCGCGTCGAGCTCGGTAAGCCCATCAAGGTTGCCGGTGCCCACACCGTTTCCATCTCGCTGTACCGCGAGATCAAGGCCGAGGTTGTCGTTCTCGTCGGCGTTACCGCCGAGGAGCTCGCTGCCGAGGCTGAGGTCGAGGAGGCCGCTGAGGTCGCCGAGGCCGAGACCGCCGAGGTCGAGACTGAGGCTGCTGCCGAGTAGCATTTGCTGCAACGCAACAATCTTGTTCTAAGAAGGGCGCTCTGGGAGACCAGGGCGCCCTTTTGCTTTTTAGCGCTCTACAAGTGCCATAGGGGGCGGCGCGGTGAGGCCTATTTGTGGGACCGTTCATCCGTTTCGTTCGGTGATGATTGTCGAGGCGCGGCTCGTTTGAAGGCCGCGGCTGATACTATGGATGCTCGCAAGCGATATGAATGAGGATGCTCATGGCATATGACGATAGGGAGACCGGGCTGACGGTTGAGGACCGCGGCTCCAAGTTGGGTCTTCCCCAAAACCAAGATGCAGAGGCCAATGTTCTGGCTGCTATGCTGCTATCGCCCGAGGTGGTCGAGGAGGCCCAGGTCGAGCTGCAGCCCGATGACTTCTACCGGCCCATTCATAAGACCATCTATACCGCGATGGTCGATATGTACAACAGCCGCATCCCCATCGACTCCATCTCGCTGATCGATTACCTGCGCAGCATCAACAAGCTCGATGCCGTGGGCGGCGAGGCGTACATTTTGGAGCTGATGGGTCAGACCCTGTCGCTCGTCAACTGGCAGCACCATGCCGCCATCGTGCGTCGCGACTCGATGCTGCGCGAGCTGATCGGCGCTACCAACGAGATTAACGCGCTGGCCTATAACGCCCCTACCGACACCAAAGAGGTCGTGGAGCTGGCCGAGAGCAAACTGCTCAAGGTCACGGCGCGCGAGGTCAAGTCGAGCTACAAGACGCTGACCGAGTTTATGGTCGAGGCATATAACGAGGCCGAGGAAGTGTGCCAGGCAGGTGGCCAGGCCGCCGGCGTGCCCACGGGCTTCCCGTCGCTCGACCGCATGCTCATGGGTTTCCGCGAGGGCCAGCTCATTATCATCGGTGCCCGTCCTGCTGTGGGTAAGACGTCGTTCGCTCTGAACCTGGCGCTCAACGCCGCCGCTGCGGGCTATACCGTCGGCTTCTTCTCGCTGGAGATGTCGGGCAAGGAAATTGCCCAGCGCCTGATTTGCGCCTACGCCATGGTCTCGATCAGTGACTTCCGCATGGGTCGTATTAGCCCCGAGCAGTGGGCCAACATTAACGAGGCCACGCAGACCTTGTCTAAGCTCGACATTTTGATCGACGACACGCCCGGCACCACGGTGACCGAGATCCGCGCCAAGAGCCGCCGCATGCTCCATAACAAGGAGAAGGCCATCATCATCCTGGACTACCTGCAGCTGGTGAGCCCTCCGCCGGGGCGTCGCTCCGAGAGTCGTACCGTCGAGGTTTCGGAGATGTCGCGTGGCATGAAGATCATGGCCAAGGAGCTCAAGATCCCGCTGATCGCGCTGTCCCAGCTGTCACGTCAGGTCGAGTCTCGTACCGGCAAGCGCCCGCAGCTGTCCGACCTGCGTGAATCGGGCTCCATCGAGCAGGACGCCGACATCGTTATGTTCCTGGACCGCTCCGCTGACGAGGCCGAGGCCTCGCGCGACGATCGACCCGACGAGGGCGTCACGCGTATCGTCGTGGCCAAGAACCGTTCGGGCCCGATCGGCGACGTCGACCTGATGTTCCTGCCGGCATCCACCAAGTTCTATGAGCTTGATGGGGCACATGCCGAGGAGTAGGACAGGCGCCCGTTGCACGGGTATACTGGGAATGTTTTGTGCTTCTGCGTGCCGGCGTGGCGCGTAGACAGTCCATGAATGTAAGGAGTAAACATGCCGTCAACCGTTTTGGTCGGTGCCCAGTGGGGCGATGAGGGCAAGGGTAAGATCTGCGACCTGGTCGCCGGCGACTTCGATGCCGTCGTGCGCTATTCGGGCGGCAATAACGCCGGCCACACCATCGTCGTCAACGGCAAGAAGTACGGCCTGCACCAGGTGCCCTCCGGCATCATGTATTCCGACCACGTGTCGGTGATCGGTAACGGCTGCGTCGTCAACCCCAAGGTTGTCCTTGAGGAGATCGACATGTTCGAGGCCGACGGCATCACCACCAAGAACCTCAAGATCAGTGGCAACGCGCATGTCATCATGCCGTACCACATCGATCTGGATGGTGCTTTTGAGCAGAAGCTCGGCAAGAAGAACATCGGCACCACCAAGCGTGGCATCGGTCCGTGCTACCAAGACAAGATGGCCCGCATTGGCCTGCGCATGCAGGACATGCTGGACGAGGCGCTGTTCCGCGACAAGCTGGAGACCGCCCTCGCCCGCGTGAACCCCGAGCTCGAGCTTATCTACAACCTGCCCACCTACACCGTGGACCAGATCTGCGATGAGTACCTGCCCATGGCCGAGCGCCTGCGCCCCTACATCACCGAGACGAGCCTGCTGCTCAACAACATGATCGACGAGGGCAAGGACCTGCTGTTTGAGGGCGCCCAGGCGACGCTGCTCGACATCGACCACGGCACCTATCCGTATGTGACGTCCTCCAACTGCACCGCCGGCGGCGCCATCACCGGCTCCGGCGTGGGCATGAAGAACGTCGACCGCGTGCTGGGCGTCATGAAGGCCTATATCACCCGCGTCGGTTCGGGCCCCATGCCCACCGAGCTTTCCTATGAGTCCGAGGCCGGTCACACGCTGACCGAGGAGGGCTATGAGTACGGCGTGACCACCGGTCGCCGTCGTCGCTGCGGCTGGTTCGACGGCCCGATCGCCAACTATGCCTCGCGCGTCAACGGCCTCACCGATATCGCCCTGACCAAGCTCGACGTGCTTTCGGCCTTCGACACCATCAAGGTGTGCGTTGCCTACGACGTCGACGGCGAGCGCTACACCAGCGTGCCCGAGCATCAGGTGCGCTTTGAGAACGCCAAGCCCATCTACGAGGAGCTCCCCGGCTGGAAGTGCGACATCACCGGTTGCCGCAGCTTTGACGAGCTGCCGCAGGAGGCTCAGGACTACGTGGCGTTTATCGAGGATCTGGCACACACTCGCGTGACGTTCATTGGCGTCGGCGCCGGTCGCGAGCAGATCATCAACCGATTCTGGAAGTAATCGGCACTATTCGGTTATTGCGATATACCCCTTTGCAGCCCAAGCGGGCGGCCGAGGGGTATATTTGCTTGCAAAGGGCTCGCGTGGAGCGGGCCATTCATCCATAGAGGAGGCACCCTTGAAGGCGGACACTCAAACCATCGACATCCTGTTGTTGGGCAGCGGCGGCCGTGAGCACGCTTTGGCAGCGAAGCTCACAGCATCACCGCGCGCCGGCAAGCTCTACATCGCGCCGGGTAACGGCGGCACCGCGAGCTGTGGCGAGAACGTTGTTCTCGACGATTGCGATCCTGCGGCCGTGGCGGCGTTTGCGCAGAGCCACGGATGCGGACTCGTGGTGATTGGCCCCGAGGCCCCGCTCGTGGCGGGTGTGGCCGACGCCGTGCGCGCGGCAGGTATCCCGTGCTTTGGCCCGGGTGCCGAGGGCGCCCAGATGGAGGGCTCCAAGCTGTTCTCCAAGCAGCTCATGGAGCGCGCGGGCATTCCGACGGCTGCCTATGGCTCGTTTACCGATGAGGCTTCTGCTCTTGCCTATGTGCGCGAGCAGGGTGCTCCGCTGGTCGTGAAGGCCGATGGCCTGGCCGCGGGTAAGGGCGTTATCGTGGCGACCGAGCTTGCGCAGGCCGAGGAGGCCGTGCGCGAGTGCTTTGGTGGCGTCTTTGGTGACGCCGGCAACACCGTGGTTATCGAGGAGATGCTCGTTGGCCCCGAGTGCTCGCTGCTGGCCTTCACCGACGGCAAGACCGTGCGCCCCATGGCCACTTCGCAGGACCACAAGCGCGCGCTCGAGGGCGACCTTGGTCCCAACACCGGCGGCATGGGCGTCTACAGCCCGGTGCCCATCGTGACTGACGAGGAGCACGCCACCATGGTGGAGGTCATGGAGCAGACCGTGGCCGAGCTCGCCGCCGAGGGTATCGACTACCGCGGCTGCCTGTACGGTGGCTTTATGCTCACGCCTGCCGGTCCCAAGGTGCTGGAGTTCAACGCCCGCTTTGGCGACCCCGAGACGCAGGTCGTGCTGCCGCGCCTTAAGAACGACTTGGTCGAGGTTATGCTCGCCTGCGCCAACTGCGAACTCGATCAGATTGAGCTCGACTGGCGTGACGAGTGGGCCGTGGCTGTTGTCCTGACGAGCGCGGGCTATCCCGGCAGCTACGAGAAGGGCAAGGTCATCACCGGTATCGCCGACGCCGAGGCCATGGAGAACGTGACCGTGTACCATGCCGGCACCGCCGTGGTGGACGGCCAGCTCGTGACCAACGGCGGCCGCGTGCTTGCCGTGACCGCCCTGGGCGACACGTTCGAGAACGCTCGCAACCTTGCCTACGAGGCCTGCGAGAAGATTGATTTTGAGGGCAAGACCCTGCGTCACGACATTGGTCTGCGTGCGCTGCGCGGCCGCGACGCCTGGGATGCCTAAAATCCGAGAGGAATGAGACGGATGGACGAGAAGAACGAAGAGCTCGTGGACGCGCAGATCGTCGAGCAGGACGGTCGCACGTACGGACACGCCGAGGGCGAGCCCGGTGGCGAGGTCGTCGATGAGCCGCTGCTGGTGCTGGGCGATGACGACCCGCACGATGCCGAGCTGCACGAGAAGATTCTTTCGGAGGAGTGCGCCTGGAAGGGCAAGATTCTCGACGTCCACCGGCTTGAGGTTGAGCTGCCCAACGGTCACCGCAGCGCCCGCGATATCGTTCGCCATCCGGGTGCGGCGGCCGTTGTGGCACTGACCGAGAGCGGCAAGATCGTACTGGTGCGTCAGTACCGCACCGCCATCGACCGCGTGACGGTCGAGATTCCTGCCGGCAAGCTCGACCCGGGCGAGGACCCGCTCGATTGCGCCAAGCGCGAACTGCATGAGGAGACGGGCTTTAGGGCTGGTCGTATTCGCTTTTTGACGTCGATTGTCACGTCCTGCGGTTTTTGCGATGAGATCATCCATATCTACTTGGCTACCAAGCTCGAGTTTGATGCGCCCAACCCCGATGATGACGAGTTTGTCAACGTGGACCTGGTGCCGCTGCACGAGCTGATCGACGCCGTGCTCGACGGCAAGATCGAAGACGCCAAGACCGTTGTGGGCGCACTTGCCTGCGACAGCATTGCTCACCGTTTGGGCGGAGCGGAACTTTAACGAGCGGGGATGATCCCGCAGGTTTGTGTAAGTCAGCGAAAGTGCTCCATTTGAGACAAGGTGGCCTAAAAGAGGAGGGAAGCGTATGGATATACGCGACCGACGATTGAAGGCCAGATTGTCCAAATGGAGCACTTGCAGCGTCGAGACGAAACGCGGTTTGGTAAAACCGCGTAAGGTGACTATGTTTAAGAGGTTTCTTTCTTACTACGAGCCCCAGATGGGGCTTTTTGTTGCTGATACTGTTTGTGCTCTGGTGCTTGCCGCCATTGACCTGGCGTTCCCCATTATTCTGCGCAATTTGACCGGTGGGCTGTTTACTCAGGGTCAGGCTGCCATTATGCAGGCGCTCGGCATGATCGCGGTGGGCTTGGTGTTGATGTATGCCGTCCGCTGCGCCTGCCGCTACTTTGTGAGCTATTGGGGCCACGTGATGGGCGCGCGCATGGAGTCCAAGATGCGCGAGGACCTGTTCGACCAGTATGAGCGCTTTAGCTTTGCGTACTTCGACCGCAACAGCTCGGGCGACATGATGAGCCGCGTGGTCAACGACCTGTTCGATATCTGCGAGGCGGCGCACCACGTGCCCGAGTGGATCATCATCTGCGGCATCGAGATTATCGGCTCGTTTGTGATTCTCTTTACCATCGCCCCTGTGCTGGCGCTCGCCATGGCCGTGGTGACGGCGGCGTTTGCGGTCATCATGTTTTGGCAGAACATGCGCATGCGCGAGGTCTTTAGCGACAACCGCAAAAAAATCAGCGGCATTAATGCGCAGCTGCAGGATTCGCTGGCGGGCATGCGCGTGGTCAAGAGCTTTGCCAATGAGGAGACCGAACGCTTCAAGTTCCGCGCCTCCAACAATCGCTACCTTTCGTCCAAGGAGAACATGTATCACGCCATGGGCGTCTATACCGCGACGTATGGCCTGCTCTCGGGTGTGCTCTATGTGATCGTGGTGCTGCTGGGTGGTTGGCTCGTTGCCCAGGGTCAGCTGCAGGCGGTCGATATGGCGACCTTTGCACTCTATATTTCGCTGTTCTGCACGCCGCTCGAGACACTCGTCAATTCGGCCGAAACGTATCAGAAGGCTATCGCCGGCTTTAAGCGTATGGACGAGGTGCTCTCAACTGCCCCCGATATCCAGGATAAGCCGGGCGCCACGGATCTGCAGGTGACCGCCGGCGCCGTGGATTATCACGACGTGTGCTTTAACTACGAGAATGTCGAGCTGGGCGAGGGCGATGCCGACGAGCGTCCCGTTATCGACCATATGAATCTGTCCATCAAGCCCGGGCAGACCATCGCTTTGGTTGGTCCTTCGGGCGGTGGCAAGTCCACGACCTGTTCGCTGCTGCCGCGCTTTTATGACGTGGCTGCCGGATCCATTAGCATCGACGGTCAGGACGTGCGCGATGTGACGCAGCAGAGCCTGCGTCGCGCCATCGGCCTGGTGCAGCAGGATGTCTATCTGTTTGACGGCACGATTGGCGAGAACATCGCCTACGGCAAGCCGAGCGCTACGGCGGAAGAGATCGCCGACGCCGCCCATCGCGCCAACATCGATGCCTTTATCGAGTCGCTTCCACAGGGCTATGACACGGTCGTGGGCGAGCGTGGCAGCCGTCTTTCGGGCGGACAGAAGCAGCGCGTTGCCATCGCGCGCGTGTTTCTCAAGAACCCCAAGATCCTGATTCTGGACGAGGCGACGAGCGCTTTGGATAACGAGAGCGAGGAGGCGGTGCAGGAGTCACTCGAAGAGCTGGCACGCGGCCGTACCACAATCATCATTGCCCACCGTCTTTCGACCATTAAGCATGCCGATGAGATTGCGACCGTTGAGCATGGTCGCGTTGTGGAGCGTGGCACGCATGAACAGCTTCTCGCCCGTGGCGGCACCTATGCCCGTTACTATCGAATGCAGTTCGAAGGTGCGCGTGCGCACGAGCTCGACTGATTGATATGACAGGAAGTTTATGGCTGACAAGAACCCTTTGACTCCGGAAGAAGTGACGGAGTTATTCTCCGAAATCGATGCATCCGGTGTCTTGGATCCCACGCTTGCCAAAAAGCGAACCGAGCGCATGCGTGAGAAGGAGGCTGCGGCCAAGCGCGGTGACAAAGCTGCGCTAGCGCAGCTGCGCAGCGAGGATCGCGCGAGCCAGGCAAAACATATCGACCCGCTGTCCGAGGACGATCCTTCGGGTTCGCAGGTGAGTCATACCATTACGAAGACCGCGATGGCCGTGGTCATTGGTATTTTGGTGCTGATCGTGGGCATGCAGATTGGCTACGGCGTGATGCGTCGTCTGAACACCGCCAACCTGTCCGAGAGCGTTTCGGTCGATACCGTTTCGACGGCGCTGAAGGGCGGCCTTGAGTGGGGCAACGGCTTTACTCAGTTCCCGCTCGACTTTACCGTCGATGAAGCCGATGAGCGTACGGGCACGGTCGAGGTGACGGTGTTGGACACATCGTCTGCCAACGAGCTCGAACTGCTGTCCAACGGGCAGATTCAGGCCGCGGCGCTTGCGACCAACGCGCTGCTCAACGATAAGATTGACCGCGTGGTGTATAACGTTCACGCCTATATCGACGAGGATAGCAACATTCAGCACGATTCCTTCTTTGGCATGTTTCCCGCCCAGGGCCACCAGAGCGCCATCCTGACGTTCGTGTGGACCAAGAGCTCATCCAACGCCACGAATATCGACTGGAAGATGCGCATCGTGAGTATGGATGACACCATCGCCGAGCGCATTCAAAAACAGGTGAACTCGGTGTCGTCGTTGATTGAGGACCCGGTGGTGAGCCAGACCAAGATTGACGAGGAAAAGGCCGAGCGTGATCTGGAGCATCGTCTGCATGGCCGCGAGATTTTCCGCGGCGGTAAGCCCGATCGCTCACCGTCCGATCTGCTGGAACAGGACAAGAAAAAGTAAGACGCCGTCATCCCGCGTGAGCCACAAGCCCCGCGGGATGATTTTTTAAGGCTCTGTTAGACCAGGATTGACAT
>CATVTM010000032.1 GCA_958346935.1 uncultured Collinsella sp. | reverse complement strand
GCGTGGTGGGCGATATTGTGGTGGCCGAGGAGGAGATGCTCTCCACACTCAACAGCGAACTGCGCTTTTGCGCGCTCAAGCAGCTGTTTGTGACGGCGGCGGTCATTTCGCTCGAGACCACAGTGCTCTCGGCCCTGCCGCTGGGCTTTAACAATCTGATGCACGGGTATTTTCGCACATTATGCGTAGGCTACGGCCTGTATGCCGTGGGCAACACAATCCTGCTGATCTTGCTGTACTTTACCGACTACAAGGGAGCCGTTCTGGCCTCGGGCCTGTTTGCCGGTGTGGCAGGGCTGGCGACCGCCGTGTCGTTGCTTTTGCCGCAGCAGTTTTACGGCTTTGGCTTTTTGTTGGGTGCGGTGGTGTTTTTTATCGTGGCCCTGCTGCGGCTCGATACCTATACCGCCAACTTGCCGTATCGTATCCTGAGCCAGCAGCCCATTGTGGCGACCGACAAAACGGGTCGCTTTACACAGCTGGGCCGCTTGCTCGACCGTGCCGAGCAGCGCTATGAGGAGTGCCGCCGCAAGGGCGTGCCGCACGGCGCGTTTCAGCGCGCAGTAGTTCGCGTGTATCGCAACCATTGGGGAGGTTCTGATGATCGATAAGTTGATGTCTCGCCGCTGTCTGATCGAGGCGGCTGCCGGCGCGCTGCTGCTTTCGGGCTGCTCATCTCAGGACGAATCCTCGACAAATAAGGTAAAAAAGCAGGACAAGATTAAAAAGGCCGAGGCCTCCGACCAGTCCAAGCATCTGCGCGATAAGGACGAGCTGTACGAGGTCTATGATGACTCGGGCATTGTGACCATGTATCTGACGGTCTCTCGCGGCAACAGCTCCGAGAACACGGACCATAGCTGGGCCGAGATCAACACGTACTCGGTGTATGACTATGCCGACATGGGCGTGACGCGCTATCAGGTTATGGGCCTGCTGCAGGCGGGCGACGAAGACGGTCCGGTGGCCGGCGAGGTTGGCTATGGCGAGGAAACGCCCAATGCCACCGTGCAGGTGCGCGGTCAGACATCGAGCATGAACACGCAAAAGAATTACAAGGTGGAGCTCAAAAAGGGCAAGGGTACCTGGCGCCAACAGCGCGCGATTGCGCTCAACAAGCACATGGGCGAGGGTATGCGTTTTCGCAACAAGATGGCCTACGACCTTATCCGCGGGATTCCCCAGATGATGGGCCTGCGCACGCAGTTTGTGCATCTGTGGGTGTGCGACCAGACCGAAAAGTCCAACGATACCTTTGAGGACTACGGCCTGTTTACGCAGGTGGAGCAGCTCAACAAGACGGCGCTTAAGGCACATGGCCTGGATAAGAGCGGGCACCTGTATAAGGTGAACAGCTTTGATTTCCATCGCTACGAGGACACCATTAAACTTGCCGACGATCCCGACTACAACCAGGCAAGCTTTGAGGGCATGCTCGAGATTAAGGGCGATTCGGACCACACCAAGCTCATCGAGATGCTCGACGCCCTCAACGACGAATCGCAAAAGATCGATGACGTGCTCGACACCTACTTTGATACCGAGAACCTGGTCTATTGGCTGGCGTTTCAGATTCTGACGGGCAACTGCGATACTCAGAACCGTAACTGTTATCTGTACAGCCCGCTCAACTCAAATACCTGGTACTTTTTAGATTGGGATAACGACGGCATGCTGCGTAGGCTTGAGCTGAGCCTGAAGGGGTTCTCGGACTATGCGAGCTGGGAGCGCGGCGTAAGCAACTACTGGGGCAACGTGCTATTCAATCGTGCGCTGCGCAGTAAGGCGTTTCGCAGTGAGCTCGACCGCGCCGTAAAGGATCTGCGCTCGTATATGACCGAGGTACGCCTGGCCAAGATGATTAAACATTATCGTGAGGTTACCGAATCGCTGGTCTTTGCTTTGCCCGATATCGACAACCTGCCTGTCACCAAGGACCAATACGAGCAGATTGCCACGGCGATTCCCTCCGAGATCGAGGAGAACTACAAGAGCTTTCGCGAGAGCTATAAAAAGCCCATGCCGTTCTACATTGGCGTGCCGCAGATCGATAACGGTAAGCTGCGCATTAACTGGGATGCGTCCTACGACTTTAAGGCGCGTGACATTCGCTATACCGTGGAGCTGGCGCGCGACTATGCCATCAAGGACGTACTTTTTAAGGCCGAGGACGTGCTGCTGCCCGAGGTGACCTGCGATGCACCCGATGCCGGCCAGTATTTTGTACGCGTGCGCGCCACCAACTCAGACGGCTATACGCAGGATGCGTTTGACTACTATGTGACCGACGATGGCAAGCAGTACGGCATGAAGTGCTTTTACGTGCAGGACGGCGGTAAGGTCGTGGAGGATACGTATGAGGAGGTCTAGCGCACTGCTTGAGCGCTTGGCGGCTCCGCCTGTGCGTGCCACGCAGGAACGTTACCGCCACGAGCTCAAATATCTCATTAACGAGGGCGAGCACGCCGCGCTTGCCTGCCGCATGGCGCCGGTTTTTAAACTAGACAAGCATGCGCAGGCGGGCGGTTACACCATTCGCAGCCTGTACTTTGACGACTACTGCAACTCGGCCTACGAGGAAAAAGACGCCGGTATTCTCATGCGCAAAAAGTATCGCGTGCGCATCTATAACGGCAGCGACAAGGTGATTAAGCTCGAGCGCAAAAAGAAGTACGGCAGCTGGATCTACAAGGAGGACGCGCCACTCACGCGTGACGAGTTTGAGCAGATTCTGGCTGGCGACTACGACTTTTTGCTGAGGAGCCCCTATCCGCTCTGTCGCGAGTTCTACATCGAGTGCATCTGCAATATGATGCGCCCGCGGACCATCGTGGACTACGAGCGCGAGCCGTGGGTGATGGACGAAGGTACCGTGCGCATTACCTTTGATAGCAACGTGCGTGCGGCGGTGGGAAGCTTTGACATCTTTGACGCGACGTTGCCCGCGTTGCCCGTGCTGGAGCCCGGCAAGCTGGTGATGGAGGTTAAGTTTACCGAGTTTTGTCCGCAGCTGGTGCGCGATATGGTGCCGCCGGGTGCGGCCGAACTCACGGCGGTCTCTAAGTACTGCCTGTGTTATGACAAGACCGCCTACCTGCGCGGTTTTAACTACTGGGAATCGGATTTTGGGAACCGAGGGGATATTTAAACCATGAGCACCAGGGACTTTTTTAAGAACTCCGTCTTGGAGGCGTTCGGTCAGGTCGACCCTGCCAAGATTGGCCTGTCGCTGCTCGTGGCGCTCGCCATGGGCATCCTGATCTATTACGTGTACAAGCGCTTTTTTACCGGCGTGGTGTATTCGCGCAGTTTTGCCGTGACGCTCGTGGGCATGTGCGTGCTCACCTGCATGGTCACGCTCGCGATCTCGACAAACGTGGTCATCTCGCTTGGTATGGTCGGTGCTCTGTCTATCGTCCGCTACCGTACGGCGGTCAAGGACCCGCTCGACCTGCTGTATCTGTTTTGGGCCATTACCACAGGCATTACGGCAGGCGCCGGCATGTATGCGCTCGTGGGGCTCACGGCAGTGGTGATCGTGGTGATGATCGCCAGTTTTGCGAGCCACCAGGACAAGGCGCGTGTGTACATGATGGTCATCCACTACACGGGTCAGACCACCGGCGACGATATCGTGCGCGCGTTTGGGCGTACCAAGTTTTCCGTCAAGTCCAAGACGATGCGCGGCGACAAGGTCGAGATGGCCGTTGAGGTGTTCTCGGACGGCGTGGATATGCCGTATGCCGACGCCATCCGCGCGCTCGATGGCGTGGAAGATCTAACGTTGATCCAATACAACGGCGAATATCACGGCTAATTTTGTTCCGGCGTTCTAACGAACGCCGGACCGCTCGACGCTGCTTGCGCTGACGTTTTCTCGACCTGGGTGGGCTGGTCTTGGTTTGGTTTTATGTAAGGGATGGTGCCGCGTGGACGTGCAACAGCTAGAAGAGTCCTGGGCTGCAAGGGCCGGCGCGCGTGAGGCGCGTCTTGTTGCGGCCTCGCACGTGCCGGCGGCGCTGTCGCTGCTGGGGATTGTGCGTCCCAGCGATCGCCTGGTCGCTTTTGCGGACGACTTTGCCGATGCGTTTGCTCGCGGCTTTGATGGCTGCGATGTTGCGCTGGTGGGGGAGCCTGCGGCTGCGACGTTTGCTGCCGCGTCCGAGGGCTTTGATGCTTCGTTTGATGCTGGCGGGTCGCATCTGTGGTGGTTCGTCAATTCCATCGGCGGGTTTGGCCTACGTGTGCCCGATCTTCGTGCCCTGGGCCGCGCGGCTCGCGAGGCGCATGCGCTGCTTGTGGTGGATAACACCGTGGCAGGTGTTTTTGGATGCGATCCGTTGCGCTTGGATGCCGCGCTGTCGCTCGAGGCACTCGACCGTGTGTGCACCGGCGAAGCTCCGCGCAAGCTCGTCGCCGTCTCGGTGGCGCGCTCGCAGCTCAAGCGCCATCGCGTGGATGCCGCCGCAGAGTGCGCGCACGCGTTGCTTGCTGGCTGCGGGGCGTCGGCGCTCGATTTGTCTGCCGAGGAGGCCGACGTGCTGGAGCGTGGGCTCTCCTCGCTTAACGCTCGCATGCAGGCACACTTCGACCGCGCCCGTGCGCTGGCCGAGTATCTGGCCGCCAACGAGATGGTGCGCGACGTGTGCTATCCCGGGTTGAGCTCGCATCCCGACCATTCGGTTGCAACGGGAATCCTCGAGCACGGCTTTGGCCCGGCAGTTGAGTTTGACCTTATCGAGCGAAGTGCGGGTGAGCTGTTCGACACATTGCCGGGGGAGTTCCGCACGTCGTCCGCCGGCGGCGCAACGACACGCCTTTCGGCCCCACGCGGCAAGCAGGGGGGAACCATCCGCCTCTTCGCCGGCACCGACGACCCCCTAACCGTAGCCGCCGCCCTAGACAACGCCCTCCGCAACTAGCTATTTTGGGCTTGTCTCGGGGTAGTCTTTTTGGGACGGGCTTTTTTAGCTACTTTGGGACTGGGCCGTGGGGGACTGCGCCACGAAAACGGCCTATCTACTACGTTTAACCCTTAGGGGTCGACCATACCTGCCTTTTTTAAAAACTGGCAAGCTGTCTACCAGCGGTTTTGTTTTCAAGAAATCTGGGGTGGTCGAGGGTGTTCAACTAAACGTAGTAGATAGGCCCATTTTATGGCTCGCGTCTTAATTCGTTCGTGCGGCGGATCAATAATCAGACCAAATAGACTACTTTGCGTTGATGCTGGCGATGAGGGCTTCGGCTTTGGTGGCGATGACGTTGTTGATGTCGGCCTGCAGCTCCTCGTAGACTGCTATTGCTCGCTCACCGGCGGGGGTGAGCGTGGATCCGCGGGCGCCGTCGCGCTCGATGAGCTTGCAGCCTAGCTGGCCTTCGGCCTCGTTCACGATGCGCCAGGCCTTGGAATACGCCATGCCCATGCTCTTGGCGGCGCGATTGAGCGAGTGCTCGCGGGCGATGCCCTGCAGCAGCAAGACACAGCCGTGGCCGAACACGCCCGGCAGATCTTTGTCGCACGCTTGAATGACCAACTTTGCCGTCGTCTTGTACTCCATGTGCTCCACGTCTCCCCGCTAAAGTGTTTGCTGGGCAAACGCAAGGCCTGCGTCAAACCCTCGTGTGCTCTTCTTAAATCATGCATTGTAGCAGTCAAAGTGCGTTAAGATACTTCCACAGTATTGGGCGCCCAAGGTTGGGCTGGGTCCTACGAGGCCTGCAGCCGACCGGTCGCATGGAAAAAGGAGAAACATGGCTACGTTCTTTCCCGGTGAGTCCCACACGTTTTCGGAGTATCTGCTGGTCCCTGGTTACTCGTCCTCGCAGTGCATCCCCAACAACGTCTCTCTTAAGACGCCGCTAACCCGCTTCAAGCGCGGTGAGAAGCCGGCAATCACCCTGAACATCCCCATGGTTTCCGCCATCATGCAGTCCGTCTCGGGCGTCGACATGGGTGTCGCGCTCGCTACCGAGGGTGGCCTGTCCTTCATCTACGGTTCCCAGACCCCCGAGTCCGAGGCCGCTATGGTCAAGGCCGTCAAGGATCACAAGGCCGGCTTCGTTCAGTCTGATTCCACGCTGACCCCCGACATGACCATGGAGCAGGTCATCGAGCTCAAGGAGAAGACCGGCCACTCCACCATGCCGGTCACCGACGACGGCACTCCCAAGGGCAAGCTCCTGGGCATCGTCACCAGCCGTGACTATCGCCCCAGCCGCGATGACCACCAGAAGAAGGTTTCCGAGTTCATGACCCCGCGTGAGCAGCTCATCGTGGGCGACAAGAACATCAGCCTCAAGGTTGCCAACGACGTCATTTGGGACAACAAGCTCAACGCCCTGCCGATCGTCGACGACAACGATCACCTTATGGGCATCGTCTTCCGCAAGGACTACGACAGCCACAAGACCAACCCCAACGAGCTGCTCGATAACGACAAGCGCTATATGGTCGGCGCCGGTATCAACACCCGCGACTATGCCGAGCGCGTGCCGCTGCTCATCGAGGCTGGCGCCGATGTCCTGTGCATCGACTCCTCCGAGGGCTTCAGTGAGTGGCAGAAGCGCACCATCGAGTGGATTCGCGCCAACTACGGCGAGGACGTCAAGGTCGGTGCCGGTAACGTCGTCGACGCCGAGGGCTTCCGCTTCTTGGCCGACTGCGGTGCCGACTTCATCAAGGTCGGTATCGGCGGCGGTTCCATCTGCATCACTCGCGAGACCAAGGGTATCGGTCGTGGCCAGGCCACCGCGCTGATCGACGTCTGCCGCGCC
This sequence comes from uncultured Collinsella sp., assembly GCA_958346935.1. Lineage (GTDB taxonomy): Bacteria > Actinomycetota > Coriobacteriia > Coriobacteriales > Coriobacteriaceae > Collinsella. The sequence continues at coordinate 16,077 of CATVTM010000032.1, read as the reverse complement.
CGTGACGAGTACTACGAGGAGACCGGTGTTTACGTGCCCGTGTGCTCCGACGGCGGTATCGTATACGACTACCACATGACGCTCGCCCTTGCTATGGGTGCCGACTTTATGATGCTGGGTCGCTACTTCGCCCGCTTCGATGAGAGCCCGACCGAGCGCGTCAACGTCAACGGCCAGTACATGAAGGAGTACTGGGGCGAGGGTTCTGCGCGTGCTCGCAACTGGCAGCGCTACGACCTGGGCGGCGCGGCGAAGCTCAGCTTCGTCGAGGGCGTTGACTCCTACGTTCCCTATGCCGGTTCCCTCAAGGACGGCGTGGGCGGCACGCTCTACAAGGTCAAGTCCACGATGTGCAACTGCGGCGCCCTCTCGATCCCCGAGCTCCAGGAAAAGGCACGCCTGACCCTGGTCAGCTCCACCTCCATCGTCGAAGGCGGCGCCCACGACGTTGTCGTGAAAGACTCTCAGCAGTCTGTGTCTTATCGATAGGATAAGAGCTGCACATAAAGGTTGAGTATCAACCACGTTATTTAGATAAAGCGAGATGCCTGCAAGTCGCAGACATCTCGCTTGTTGTATTTGCTATCATCATGCGAGTCAACCTTAGGGTCGGGCGGCTTAGCTTTGTTCGCTACAAGTTCCGCACGCAAAGAAGAGCACTTAATGTGCTCTTCGTCTTGCGCAGGACTGTCCGCAGTAGCGAATAAAGCTAAGCCGACCGACCCCATTAAAGATTAAAGGAGCTGATATGTGCGATTGCACAGATCATAAGGATGAGATCCCTGCCTACGACGCGCAGGCCATTGAGTCCAAGTGGATGAAGGCCTGGGAGGACTCCAACCTCTTTGCCGTCGACACCGACGACAGCAAGCCCAAGAAGTACGTGCTCGAGATGTTTCCGTATCCGTCGGGCGACCTGCACATGGGCCACGCGCGCAACTATACCATCGGCGATGCCATGGCCCGTCAGGCCCGCATGCGCGGCTACGATGTGCTGCACCCCATCGGCTTTGACGCCTTTGGCCTGCCTGCCGAGAACGCCGCCATCAAGCACAATACGCAGGCTGCCGCCTGGACGTATAAGAACATGGACCAGGCTCTCGCCACGATGAAGCGCATGGGCTTCTCCTACGATCTGGATCGCATGGTCAAGACCTGCAGCCCCGATTATTACCGTTGGGGCCAGTGGATCTTTGAGAAGTTGTGGGAAAAGGGCCTGGTTTACCGCAAGAAGAACCCGGTCAACTGGTGCCCCACCTGCAAGACCGTTCTGGCCAACGAGCAGGTCACCGAGGGCAAGTGCTGGCGCTGCGGCACCGAGCCCGAGAAGCGCGACCTGGAGCAGTGGTACTTCAAGATTACCGAGTACTCTCAGGAGCTGCTCGATGACCTGGAGAAGCTCCCCGGCTGGCCCGAGCGCGTCAAGCAGATGCAGGCCAACTGGATCGGTCGTTCCGAGGGCGCCGAGGTCGACTTTACCCTGTGCGACCAGGATGGCGAGCCCATCGAGGGCGACGAGGGCAAGATCACCGTCTTCACCACGCGTGCCGATACGCTCTTCGGTGTCTCCTTCTTTGTCCTGGCTCCCGAGTACGCGCGTCTGCACGAGCTCGTCGCGGGTACGGAGTACGAGGAGGCCGTGACCAAGATCGTCGAGGACTCCAAGCATATCTCCGCCGTCGAGCGTGCCCAGGGCACCCTCGAGAAGCACGGTGCCTTTACCGGCCGCTACGTGGTGAACCCGGTCAACGGCGAGAAGGTCCCCGTGTGGGTTGCCGACTACGTTGTTGCCGACTACGGCACCGGCGCCGTCATGGCCGTTCCCTGCGGTGACCAGCGCGACTTTGAGTTCGCACGCAAGTATGATTTGCCGATCGTGCCGATCATCCTGGACGATGACGACCGCGCAGCCGTCGAGGCCAGCGGCGAGACCATCGATACCTTCCATGCCGAGACCGTCGACTGGGATTGCGCCCATGCTGCCGAGGGCACGCTCGTCCAGTCCGGCAAGTACACCGGTATGCGCGGCGGCAAGCACTCCGAGGGCGAGGCTGCAATCGTTGCTGACCTCGAGGCCATGGGCTGCGGTCGTCGTAAGGTCGAGTTCCGTCTGCGCGACTGGCTCATTTCCCGCCAGCGCTATTGGGGCAACCCCATCCCGGCCATCCACTGCGAGCACTGCGGCATCGTGCCCGTGCCCGAGGACCAGCTGCCGGTAACGCTGCCCGAGAACCTGGACCTGGGCGCCGGCGAGACCCTCGCCGAGTGCAAGGAGTTCTACGAGACCACCTGCCCGGTCTGCGGCCGCCCGGCCAAGCGCGAGACCGATACCATGGACACCTTCACTTGCTCCAGCTGGTATTACCTGCGCTATACAGACCCGCACAACACCGAGCTGCCCTTCTCCCGCGAGGCCGCCGACCGTTGGATGCCCGTCGATAACTACATCGGCGGCATCGAGCACGCCATTCTGCACCTGCTCTACAGCCGCTTCTTTACCAAGGCGCTGCGCGACCTGGGCCTGCTGAGCGTGGACGAGCCCTTCACCAACCTGCTGTGCCAGGGCATGGTCAAGGACGAGAACGGCGATACCATGTCCAAGTCCAAGGGTAATGTCGTGCCCCCGAGCTCGGTCATCGAGCCCTACGGCGCCGACACCATGCGTCTGGCGATCCTGTTTATCGCCCCGCCCGAGAAGGACTTCGACTGGGATCCCAAGGCCGTCGAGGGCGCCAACCGCTTCATCAAGCGCGCCTGGCGTATCGTTTGGCAGCTCGTCCAGTCCGGCGACGCCAACGTGGCCTTCGACAAGTCCGCGCTCGACGAGGTCGCGATGAAGCTCTATCGCGAGCGTCACCGCACCATCGCCAAGTGCACCGAGGACTTCGATCGTGGCCAGTTCAACACCGCCATCTCGGCCGTCATGGAGCTCGTCAACGCGGCGAGCGCCTACCTCAACGCCACCGAGGGTGCCGCCCGCGACAAGGCGCTGTGCTACGGCGTGGCTAAGGATATCGTGAGCGTCCTTGCCCCCATCTGCCCGTTCTGGGCCGACGAACTGTGGCACGAGGCCCTCGGCTGCGAGGGCAACGCCTACACCGCCGCCTGGCCCGAGTTCGACCTGGCCGAGTCCGTTGAGGACACGGTGCAGATCGTGGTCCAGGTGCTTGGTAAGGTCCGCGGCCGCGTCGAGGTGGCCCGCAATGCCTCCAATGAGGATATGCAGGCTGCCGCCGAGGCCGCCGTCGCCAAGTGGCTTGAGGGCAAGACGGTCGTCAAGGCCATCTGCGTGCCCGGCAAGCTGGTCAACCTGGTGGTCAAGTAAGCGCTGCGCGTAAAGCTGACATGCAATAAACGAGGGACGGTCCGGTTGGGTCGTCCCTCGTTTTGTGTTGTCTGCCCTGCTTAGTCAGTGCGTCGCACCGTCTTCTACGGGATGTGTACCAGGTCCCTAAAGTAAACGTTGCCCGTTGCCTCTTCGAACATCCAAATGTTGAGGTAGATGTCGTTGAGGTCGTTGTTCACATCAAAGTCCGGGTCGTCGAAGGTGCCTACAAAGGTGAGCATGGCGCGCGTTTCCTCGCCCGCTGCGACCTGCTGGCGCATGCGCACATCGCGGACCACGCCGTTGACGTAGGCATAGGAGTCCACATCGCCAAACATCATGTCGACATCGGTATTGTTGGTCACCGTAAAGACGAGCGCCGCGTCTCCGTAGCCGTCGGTGTCCTTGCCCACGCAGGTAACATGGACGTTTTCGTCTGCCTCAAGGTCGATGGGGAACTGTTCTTGGGGGTCGGGACCCAGGCCCTGGGGATCGACGGTGTCTTCGTTTATTTTGTCGAAGCTCTCCGATAGCGTCGTTTTCTCGATGGCTTTTGTGCTGCCGAGATCCGGCTCGCATGTTCCGGTTTTGCCATTCGTGTTGCCGCAGCCCAAGAGGGCCAACGAGCACGTTGCGATGACGAGTGCAGTCATGCAGGGGGTTCCTAGGCGTTTCATGTGTGCCTCCTTGCCGTAGAGGATTTGGAAAGGTTCGTCGTTGCGCGACTTGCTGGCCGGCTTGTTACAGAATGTCCCTTAGCGTAAGTCTGGTCGATAGGGGCTCGGGGAGGAATGCCCTTGGGGTTCGAACGGGCCTGTGGATTGGGACGCATGGCCCGTTTTCGGGCTGTTGAGGGTGCGCCGCATGGGGTTCCTCGACCAATTGTCCTATTCTTGTGGAGAAGCTGTGCGCACGCTGACCTGCAGATTCGTACGGTGCTTGCACGTTTCCGCAGCTATTGGTATAGTTTGCTTGCAAATGAAGTTGTAATTGAAAGAAGTGGGGTTTCGGCTCCGCTTCTTTTTTGTATGGATGGAGGTGCCGCAATGGTCAAGACTAAGACCGAGCAGGCGATCATCGACGCGCTCGAGGCCGTTGCTCCCCAGCACGATGTCGACATCGTTGACGTCGAGCTCGTGGGTGCCACCAAGGCCCCCTGCGTGCGTGTGCGTATCGAGGGTGCCGAGGGTCAGAGCCTGTCTCTCAACGACGTCACGGCCAACACCAAGTGGGTCGGCGACGTGATTGAGGAGCTCGATCCCATCTCTTCGAGCTATACGCTCGAGGTGTCGAGCCCGGGTATGGCGCGTCCGCTGCGCCGCCCGTGCGACTTTGCCCGCTTTGTGGGCGAGAACTGTGAGCTCACCTCCACCGCCACCGAGGGCCGTCGCAAGTACGCCGGCAAGATTGCCGCTGCGACCGAGACCGACGTGACCCTCGAGCTCGAGGACGGCGAGTCCGTCACCCTCGATTTCTCTGATGTTAAAAAGTGCAAGTTGAAGCCCACCTACGACTTCAAGCCCGCGAAGGAAGGAAAGTAAGATGGCAGCATCCGACATGATGTCCGCCCTGATGGAGCTTTGCCAGGAGAAGCACATCGACCAGCTCTACCTGATCGACCGCCTGGAGCAGTCGCTCGCCAAGAGCTATGCCGAGATCCTGCATCTTGAGTGGGGCGCCAAGGTGACCATCGACCGCACCACCGGCAAGATCTACGTCTACCGCCTGGAGCCGATCGACGATTCCATGGACGAGGAGGGCAACTTCACCGAGTTCGAGGAGATCGACGTTACCCCCAAGAACACGAGCCGCATCGCTGCCCAGCACGCCAAGGCCGAGATCAACGGCATCGTGCGCAACTCCGCCCGAGAGCAGATCTACGAGGAGTTCTCCGGCCGCATCGGTGACCTCATCAGCGGTACCGTGCTGCAGTCCACGCCCGACTTCACGATCGTCAAGATTCGCGAAGGCGTCGAGGCCGAGCTGCCGCACTTCGATCAGCGCCGTTACGAGAACGAGCGCAACGAGCGTCCGATGGGCGAGCGCTACCTGCACAACCAGCACATCAAGGCCGTGATCATCGACGTTCGCGACCCCAACTCCAACCTGCAGCCGGTTCGTGGCGAGCACAGCCGTCCGCCGATTGTCATCTCCCGTACCCACCCTGAGCTCATGCGTCGTCTGTTTGAGCAGGAGGTGCCCGAGATCTATGAGGGCACCGTCCAGATCAAGTCGATCGCCCGCGAGCCCGGCCAGCGCTCCAAGGTCGCCGTCCACTCGCTTGACGACCGTCTGGATCCCGTGGGCGCCTGCGTCGGCCCCAAGGGCAGCCGTGTTCGCGCTGTCGTGGGCGAGCTCCGCGGCGAGCGCGTCGACGTCATCCTGTGGGATGCCGATCCTGCCGTCTACGTTGCCAACGCCCTGTCGCCCGCTAAGGTCACCCGCGTCCTCATCGACGAGGAGAAGGCCTACGCCGGCGTCATCGTGCCCGACGACCAGCTGTCCCTCGCCATCGGCAAGGAGGGCCAGAACGCCCGCCTCGCCGCGCGCCTGACCGGCTGGCACATCGACATCAAGTCCGAGACGCTTGCCGCCGACATCCTCAAGAACGTCCCCGTTCACGAGGAGCCCGCCGCCGACCTGATCGGTGACGAGGAGGACGAGGACGTCCGTCGCTGCGAGTACGTGTCCGAGGACGGCATCCAGTGCCGCAACCAGGCCCGTCCCGGCTCCCGTTTCTGCGGTATCCACGACACCGACGCCTTCGATGATGCGGAGGACCTGATCTAGCGCGCGGTCGCGCCGGGCAGGTCCCGGCGCATCTCCCACGCTCGTTCAGTCTCTAGGCACCCAAGGTGCCAGAAAGGGTAGGTGAAGTCATATGGCAAAAGTCCGTGTGTCCACCCTGGCCAAAGAGTTCGGCATGACCTCCAAGGAACTGATGGGTCATCTCGCCGATATGAAGATTCCCGCTAAGTCCGCTTCCTCCACCTTGGAGGACGCCTATGTCGCCATGGTCCGCAAGCAGCTCGCCTCGGTGATCGAGGCTCGCGCTCAGGAAGTCGAGGCCGCCAAGCAGGCCGAGGAGCAGGCAGCTGCCGCCGAGGAGGCCGCACGCGCCGCCGAGGCCGAGCGTGAGCGCATCGCCGCCGAGAAGGCACGCGAGGAGGAGCGCCGCCAGTTTGCCGCAGCCCAGGCTGCCGAGGAGGCTGCCCGCGCCGAGGCCGAGGCCAAGAAGAAGGCCGAGCAGGAGCGCCTTGCCCGCGAGAAGGAGGAGGCTGCCCGCGAGGCCCAGCGCCGCGCCGTTCCCGCTTCCGACTCCGGTTCGCGCTTCCGTTCCCTGCTCGACCAGATCGCCGCACAGGAGACCGTGCTCAAGGAGAAGAAGGACGCCGAGGACAAGGCCAAGGCCGAGCGCGCCGCCGAGCGCGGTAACCGTCGTGGCGGCAACAACGACCGCCGCGGTGGCCGTCGTAACGATCGCAACGCCTCCGACAACAACTCCGAGCGTAACGCCTCCGAGAGCCGTCCGCACAGCCATCGCACCAACGCCAGCAACAACGTCGCTGCCGGCATGGACTTCCCCAACCCCGATAAGCAGGGCAAGGGCAAGAAGCGCAAGGGCGGTCACAACAACGAAGAGGACCACTATAGCCGCATGGCTCGCGAGGCCGAGGAGTACAGCCGCGAGAAGGTGCTCGAGGAGGCTCGTGCCGCCGTCGAGGAGGCCTCTCGCGAGTCCACCGGTCGCCGCAAGAAGCGCAAGGAGAAGCGCGAGCGCGAGGCTGCCAAGGCTCAGGAGGAGCGCAAGATAGAGGAGGCGCTGGCCCAGGGCGTGAACCCCGAGGAGCTCGACGCCATCAAGGTTTCCCAGGGCGTTACCGTTCAGGAGCTCGCCGAGGCGCTCGACGTTCCGGCCAACGACATCATCAAGCGCCTGTTCCTGCTGGGTACGCCGCTCACCATGACGCAGTCCATGTCCGATGACCTCGTCGAGCTCGTTGCCGACGACCTGGGTCGTCAGATCAAGATCATCACCCCCGAGGAGGAGAACACCTTCTCGTTCTACGACGATCCCGCCGACCTTAAGCCACGCGCCCCGGTCGTCACCGTCATGGGCCACGTCGACCACGGCAAGACGAGCCTCCTCGACGCCATCCGTCACACCGGTGTCGCTGCCGGCGAGGCGGGCGGCATCACCCAGGCAATCGGCGCTTCGCAGGTTATGATCAACGACCGCAAGATCACCTTCATCGATACCCCGGGCCATGCCACCTTTACGGCCATGCGTGCCCGTGGTGCCAAGGTGACCGACATCGTCATTCTGATCGTGGCTGCCGACGACGGCGTCATGCCCCAGACCGTCGAGTCGATCAACCACGCCAAGGCCGCCGGCGTACCCATCGTCGTCGCCGTCAACAAGATCGATAAGCCGGGTGCCAACCCCGACCGCGTGCGCCAGGAGCTCACCGAGTACGGTGTCATCCCCGAGGAGTGGGGCGGACAGAACATGTTCGTCAACATCTCGGCGAAGCAGAAGATCGGTATCGACGATCTGCTCGAGACCGTGCTGCTCCAGGCAGATGTGCTCGAGCTCAAGGCCAACCCGGACACCTTTGCCTCCGGCAACGTCCTCGAGGCCAAGCTCGACAAGGGCCGCGGCTCGGTCGCTACCGTGCTCGTGACCCGCGGTACCCTGCACGTGGGCGATACGCTGGTCGCCGGCCTCACCTACGGCCGCGTCCGCGCCATGCTCGACCCCAAGGGCCGCGCCGTCACCGAGGCCGGTCCCTCTGACGCCGTCGAGATCCTGGGCCTGCAGTCCGTGCCCAACGCCGGTGACGAGTTCCGCGTGTTCGAGGACGAGCGCGAGGCTCGCGCGCTTGCTGACGAACGTTCGCTCAAGGCCCGTATCGAGGAGCAGAGCCGCGTCAAGCACGTCACGCTCGAGAACCTCTTCGAGACCATTGCCGACGCCGAGGTCAAGGAGCTTAACCTGATCATCAAGGCCGACGTCCAGGGTTCCATCGAGGCCCTTCAGGACTCGCTCGACAAGATGGATCAGTCCGAGGTTCGCATCAACACGATCCACTCCGCCGTTGGTGCCATCAACGAGACCGACGTCGTCCTGGCCGACGCCTCCAACGCCATCATCATCGGCTTTGGCGTCCGCCCCGACGGTAAGGCCCGTTCCGCCGCCGAGCGCGAGGGCGTCGAGATCCGTTGCTACGACGTTATCTACAAGTGCCTCGAGGAACTTGACGCTGCCCGTATCGGCATGCTCAAGCCCACCGAGGTCGAGGTCTCCACGGGTACCGCGACCGTCCTGGACACCTTCAAGGTGCCCAAAGTCGGTATCGCCGCCGGTGTCCGCGTCGAAGAGGGCGAGATCGCCGCGACCGATTCCGTGCGTCTGGTGCGCGACGGCATCGTGGTCTTCAACGGCAAGATCGCCTCGATGCGCCACTACAAGGACGAGGCCAAGAGCCTCAAGAGCGGTTCCGAGGGCGGCATTGGCCTGGAGAACTTCCAGGACATCAAGCCCGGCGACCAGATCGAGGGTTACCGCATCGACCAGGTTGCCCGTACCGAGTAGGGGGTAGCGCTATGAAGCAAACGCAGGCAACCCGCCGTCTGGGCGAGCAGCTTCGCGAGAAGCTTGGTTATATCCTGCTCTTTGAGGTTTCCGATCCGCGTCTCGACCTGGTTACTTTGACCGCGGTCGAGGTCGCGGTGGACCGTTCGTTCGCGCGTGTGTTCGTGTCGTGCGATGCGAGCCGCTACGACGAGGTCATGGAGGCGCTCGCAAGCGCCAAGGGCCGTATTCGCAGCCTGTTGGCTCGCTCGCTCGATTGGCGTGTCACGCCCGAGCTCGATTTTCGCATCGATCGTTCGACCGATGAGGCCGAGCGCATCACGCGTGCGCTGGAAAACGTTCCCGCCACGCTTGCGATCGAAAAGGACGAGGACGGCTATCCGATAGCGGATGCCGCCCAGGAGGCAGCTTTAGATGACTAATTCCGCCGACCTCGCCTCGTGCGAGTCTGCAGATATTCAGCGACGCATCCTCGAGCTCATCGAGGGTGCGTCCTCCATTGCGATTTCGGGACACACTTCTCCCGATGGCGACGCCCTGGGCTCCGTGCTGGGTCTGGGCCTCTCGCTTATGAAGTTTTTCCCCACCAAGGACATTGCCCTGCTGCTGGCAGATGATGACCCGGTTCCGCGCATCTACCGCTTTATGGAAGGCTCCGATCGCCTGGTACCGGCATCTGCGTATACCGGCAATCCGGACCTGTTCATCTCGGTGGACGTACCGGTCGTCGAGCGTCTCAATAATTCCGTCGAGGTGCTTCGTCGCTCCAAGCATGTGGTGTGCTTCGATCACCATCCGGCGCGCGAGGAGTTTGCCGAGCTCAGCCTGAGGCGCGTCGAAGCTGCAGCCTGTGCCATGATCATCGACCGCTTCTTGGACAATTGCGGCATTGTCGCACGTGATGGCGTTGCGACCTGCCTGCTGTGTGGCTTGGTTACCGATACCGGCCGTTTCCAGTACCAAAACGCCGATGCCGCCGCGTTCCATGCAGCCTCGCGTCTGGTTGCCCACGGTGCCGATCCGGCGCGTGTGGCACTCGAGGTCTACCAGAGCATGCGCGTTGAGTTTTTGCACCTCAAGTCCATCGTTATGGGCCGCATCAAGACGGTGGCCCACGGGCGCGTCGCGTATAGTTACGCGTACCAGAGTGACCTTGAGGCTTGCGGTGTCACCTCGGATGAGTGCGACGGCCTGGTTGACGTGGTGCGCTCGGTGATGGGCGTGGAGGTCTGCCTGTTCCTGAAGGGCATTGAGGGCGATACCAAGGTGCGCGGCAACCTGCGCTCCAAGGGCGACCTCAACGTGTCCGAGATCGCTGCTGCATTTGGCGGAGGCGGACATCCCGCTGCCGCCGGTTTCTCCAACAACGGAACGATTCTCGAGACGCTTACCGTGGCACTTCCCATGCTGGCCGAGCTGGTGGGGGAGGATCCCGCTTCGGTGACCGTCGAGCTTTAACTTTTTGGATGGTACATGGCTCGTCGTACACCTTCTCAACTGAATATGCTGCTCGCCGTCGATAAGCCGGTGGGCTGCACGTCCCACGATGTGGTTTCGAAATGCCGGCGCGCCCTCCATGAGCGGCGCGTCGGCCATGCCGGCACGCTCGACCCCATGGCATCGGGTGTCATGGTGGTGGGTGTTGGCCAGGCCACCCGTCTGCTGGGCATGCTAACCCTCGATACCAAAAGCTATGTCGCCGACATCTCGTTTGGCGCCGAGACCAATACCGATGATGCGGAGGGCGAGGCAGTCCGCACGGTGGCTGTTGCCAACGAGCTCCGCGATCCTGCCTATGCCCGTGAGCGCCTGGCCGCCATGCTGGGTCCGCAGATGCAGGTTCCGCCGGCGTTTTCGGCTATCTCGGTCAATGGCGTTCGCGCCTACAAGTCTGCTCGCGAGGGCAATGCGGTGGACCTACCTCCGCGTCCCGTCGAGGTCTATGCCGCCGACCTGATCGCCGTGGGCGGCGAAGGTGATACGTGTGTGTGGACCGTGGCGTTCTCGGTGAGTAAGGGCACCTATATCCGTGCGCTCGCTCGCGACTTGGGCCGCGCCTGCGAGAGCGCCGCGCACATTTCCGCGCTGCGCCGCACGGCCTCCGGTGTTGTTTCCATTGGCGCTTGTCATGCGGTCGAGGAGCTTTCTCCCGAGTCCGCGGCTGGCTTTGCCCTGGATCCCATTGCAGCCCTGGGCGCCACGCGTGTTGACTTGCCTGGCAATCTTGCCGACGATCTGCTCTGCGGCCGACGCATTCCCGTTGAGCGTGCGCTTGCCGATTTCGATACCTCGAAGTCGCCTTTTGCGTTGGTGCTCGATGAGGGACTCAAGGCGCTTGCCCGCATTGAGAGTGGCCGCTTTGTCATGGAGCACGTGTTTCCGCAGGCAATCGGCGGTGTTCGATGATGTTGTCCGCTCGCGAGCTCGCGCGTATCTTTTTCGCGGGCGAGTCGGACGAGGCTCGCATCGTCACTGCTGATGCGTTTGATGAGTGCGAGCACTTGGGTGCCGCATCGATTGCCATCGGCGTGTTCGATGGTGTGCACCGTGGACATGAGGAGCTCATTGCGGCGCTTGTCCGTGATGCCCGTGCCCATGGCTGCAAGGCGGTCGTGGTCACTTTCGATCCCGACCCGGACGTTGTGGTGAGCCCTTCGCCCGCTCAAAAATTGATGACGACGGCCGACCGTCTACATGCCTTGGCTCAGACCGGGGTCGATGCAGTGGTGGCCGTTCCCTTTACGCCTGAGGTTGCGGCACTCGACCATGTCGGTTTTCTCGCACTGCTGTCACGCGTGGTCGACATTCGTTCGATTCGCGTTGGCAGCGATTTTAGGCTGGGTCGTGGCGGTGCTTCTGGTGTTGCCGAGATGCGCACCTGGGGTGCCGAGCGCGGCGTTGACGTATACGGGCACGACCTGCTTTGCGAGGGCGGTGAGGCCATTTGCGCCACCCGCATTCGTCATGAGCTGGGACAGGGCCATGTGGAGCTTGCTGCTGAGTTGCTCGGCCGCCCGTATATGCTGCGTGGCGGTGTTGTTCGCGGCCGTCATGAGGGTTCTGGCATGGGCTTTCCCACGGCAAACCTGCAGGTTCCCGACGGCATTCAGGTGCCTGCCGATGGCGTGTATGAGGGCCTGGTGCTCGTCGATGACACCGTATGGCCTGCTGCCGTTAACGTCGGCCTGCCGCCGACGTATGCCGACGATGCCGCTTCATCGCATCTCGAGGCTAACTTAATTGGTTATACGGGCGACCTGTACGATGCTTCCGTTTCGCTGGCGTTTACGCGCTGGCTGCGTCCCTCGCGTGTGTTCGAATCGCTGGATGAGTTGATTGCGACCGTCGAGGGGAATATCGAGGACATTCGTCACAACTTGGGTGAGCAAGGGGTGGGCATCCGTGATTAGCGATGAGGAAAAAGATCAGGTACGCGCTGCGTCCGACCTGGTTGCCATTGTGCAGGAAACGGTTGAGCTCAAGCCCCGCGGCCATGAGTTTTGGGGCTGCTGCCCGTTTCATGGCGAAAAGACTCCGTCCTTCCACATTATTCCCGCCACGCAGGTGTGGCATTGCTTTGGCTGCGGCGAGGGTGGCGACGTCTTCACCTATATCATGAAGCGTGAAAACCTTAGCTTTCCCGAGTCAATCCGTTATTTGGCCGATCGTGCGGGTATTGAACTGCACGACACCGGAGATCGCCGCGAGCGCGGCACCAAGCGTGCCCGCATCTACGATCTGTGCGCCGAGACCGCCCAGTTCTACCACACCATGCTTATGCGCGGTAAGGATGGCCGTCCACGTGAGTACTTTGCCAGCCGCGGCATGGGTGGCGACGTCTGCCGCCGCTACTGCCTGGGCTTTGCACCGGGCCGCAACGCGCTGGTGTCGCACCTGTCCCAGGCGGGTTTTACCCCGCAGGAGATGATCGACGCCAACGTTGCCGTGAGTCGCGGGCGCGGGCAGCTTGCCGACCGCTTCTACGACCGCGTGATGTTCCCCATCTTTGACGAGCAGGGTCACAACATAGCCTTTGGCGGTCGCATCATGGGTGACGGCCAACCTAAGTACCTCAATACCGCTGAGACGAGCGTGTTTCATAAAAAGCGAAACCTCTATGGATTTAATTGGGCCAAGGAGTTTATCGTTGCGCAGGATACGGCCATCGTGGTGGAGGGCTATACCGATTGCATCGCCTGCTGGGAGGCGGGGATCAAAAACGTTGTCGCCACGCTGGGCACCGCGCTCACGGAGCATCACGTCAAGACGCTCACTCGCTTTGCCAAGCGCATCGTGTATATGTTTGACGGTGATGCGGCGGGCCAGAAGGCCGCCCGCCGTGCGATTCAGTTTATCGAGCGGGATTCGATGGATCTGCGCTGCGTGGTGCTGCCCGACGGCAACGACCCCATGGAGTTCATCACAGCGCATGGTGGACAGGAGCTTCAGGCGCGCATCGACGCTGCCGAGCCGCTTATGGACTTTGTCTACCGTTCGCTGCAGGAGTCGAGTGACATCACCACGCCGGGCGGTCGTGCCAAGGCGCTGGAAGATGCGCTGACGCTTATCTATCCGCTGCGCGATAGCTACATGATCGATACATACTTTATCCAGATTGCCGATCTGCTTGGCTTGGATCTGGAGACAGTGCGTGCGAGCTCGGGCCGTGTGTTTCGCGATGTCGCCAAGCGCGAGGATGCGGAACGACGTCGTGAGCAGAACTATGAGCGCCAGCGGGCGCAAGCCGAGCGCTCTGGTAGCGCGGGCGGTCGGACGTCTGGTTCGCAGGGGGCATCTCGCGGTGCTTGGGCATCGGGCGCGACGCCGCCGGTGTTCGCGCCGGTCGAAGAAGAGCCGTATGACTACGTCCCGCTCGATGCCTACGGTGCCGCGCCCGTGGAGGCCGTCGATGACCTGCCGCCGATTGATGTGCCTGATGGTATGGGCTCTGCGCCCGCCGGTGCCCCGGCAGACGCCTCGGCCCCTATGGTGCTGACCGATTTGGAGCGCAAGTCCTTGGCAGGGGAGCGCGAGCTGTTGACGATGCTCACGAGCTACCCCGAACTGTTCCGCACGTATGCCGACCGCATCTGCTCTATCGAGTGGGTTGACCCACGTCACGAGTCCATCGCATGGGCCGTTCTGGCAACGCCGCCGGGAACCGATCCTGCAGCCTGCATGGATGCGGCGCGCTCGGTGTGTCCCGAGGCGGCAACGCTTGTGAGTGCCGGGCGCATCTCGGCGACGAGCAAGCACCCCACCGAGACGAACATCGTGTTTATGCTTGATACGCTCGAGCTCTACACCATCAAGCGCCGCATGCGTGCCGCCCAGGCCAAGCTGCGCCAGGACCGTTCGCTCGATGATGAGGCCCGTCGCGCGCTGACCGTGCAGGCCGCGCAGGATTCGCAGCGTCAACGCGAGCTGCAAAAGTCTATCGGCGGCGTGGCGGACCCGTTCCGTTTGATTGGTCTGGAGACCGCGGGCACCGAACAGGCCTAGATGTTGTGGTCAAGCAGCGTATTCTCGCCTATATCCAGTCCTCTTTTTGGGTATAGACGTCAATGTGTGTGCTAAAGTAATGAGTCCTGTGGACTATGAAGGGAGAATCTGTGCCAAAAAAGACTGAGAGCACGGGTACTGGGCTGGAATCCTACGTTGCAAAGCTCATGGGCAACGGCTCAAACAGGACTTCGGTAACCGAGGACGAGATTCAGGTCGCCCTGAAGGATATCGATGTTTCTGACGAGCAGCTCACCGCGGTGTATTCCGCGCTGCGCAACAGCGGCATCCAGATTATCTCCGCGAGCGGTAACGACGACGCCCCCATGGACGTCGACGATGACGATAACGATAACGATACTGACGATTTCGATGACGACGACGAGCACGATTCCGGCTCGCTCGACGATCACGAGCTCAAGATGGCCCGTCAGGCCGACGCCGAGATGGGTTCTTCCAAGAGCAAGAAGAAGCGCACCGTGCGCACGTCCCGTTCACGCTCCCGCGTGCGTGGCATCGATGCCTCCACGGTGATGCTGACCGGCGATCCGGTTCGTATGTACCTCAAGGAGATCGGCAAGGTCGACCTGCTGACCGCTTCCGAAGAGGTCGATCTGGCTATGAAGATCGAGGCCGGTCTTGAGGCCACCGAGAAGCTCGAGGCTGCCGATGCCGGTGAGCTCGAGCTCACGCGTGCCGAGATGCGTCGTCTTACGCGCATTGAGAACGTCGGTCTCGAAGCCAAGCAGGCACTCATCAGCGCAAACCTGCGTCTGGTTGTCTCCATCGCCAAGCGCTATGTTGGCCGCGGCATGCTGTTCCTTGACCTGATCCAGGAGGGCAACCTCGGTCTGATTCGCGCCGTCGAGAAGTTCGACTACCAGAAGGGTTTCAAGTTCTCCACGTACGCCACGTGGTGGATCCGTCAGGCCATTACGCGCGCTATCGCCGACCAGGCCCGTACCATCCGTATTCCCGTGCATATGGTCGAGACCATCAACAAGCTCGTCCGCGTGCAGCGCCAGCTCCTTCAGGACCTGGGTCGCGACCCGACCCCCGAGGAGATCGGTGCCGAGATGGACATGAGCGCCGACCGCGTCCGCGAGATCCAGAAGATCTCGCAGGAGCCCGTGTCGCTCGAGACCCCCATCGGCGAGGAAGAGGATTCCCAGCTGGGCGACTTCATCGAGGACTCCCAGGCAATCGTTCCTCCCGATGCCGCCAGCTTCTCCATGCTGCAGGAGCAGCTCACCCAGGTGCTCGACTCGCTTGCCGATCGTGAGCGCAAGGTTATCGAGCTGCGCTTTGGCCTTGTCGACGGGCATCCCCGTACGCTCGAGGAAGTCGGCCGCGAGTTTGGCGTCACGCGTGAGCGTATCCGCCAGATCGAGTCCAAGACCCTGGCCAAGCTCCGCCACCCCAGCCGCAGCAGCAAGCTGAAGGACTATATCGAGAGCTAGGAGTTACGCGGTTCTACGAACCGCGTAACCAGTTGACGCTGCAAACCCGCCAGAGCGGCAATCTGCCTTTCAACTTCGGCGGCATGACCAGAAGGTCAATGCCGCCTCGTTTCAAGGCACCTTGCTCGCTCTGGCGGGTTTTCGCTCATATGACCCAATCCGCTGTCAAGAGCCACAATGGCCCCGCCGACCGC
>CATVTM010000031.1 GCA_958346935.1 uncultured Collinsella sp. | reverse complement strand
CGTAGCGGGTGGTTTAAAGCTGGCCGCTGCGCGCCCAGCAGACTAAAGTCTTGAATCAAAAAGAGCTGGCCGGGCAAAGCCCGACCAGCTCACAAACTTTCCCTCAGCCCTTTTTCATCCGCGCGGGAGTAAAGCCAGCAAGGATACCGTAGGGCCCACCCCGGGAGTGTTTTCTTCTGAGCGATCCCGCAGCGCGAAGCGCGAGGACCAGCGAAGAAGAAAACACGCAGGGGCGGGCCCGGACAGGTTAACTTACTCCTTCTCGACCGCGCGCATGATCGCCTTGTAGATCTCCATCAGCGGGATGATCAGGAAGGCCAGGCCCAGCGCGGCAAGAACGCCCTTGAGCTCAAGCGTCACGGGGCCAAAGAACATCTCGGCAAGCGTCGGCTGCACGGTTACGATCACCGTCAGCACCAGTGCCAGCGCGGCGGAAGCCCACAGCCACTTGTTCTGCTTCTTCATGGTGAACAGCGACGCACGACGGCTGCGCATATTGAAGCAGTGGAAAATCTCGACCATGTTGAGCGTGATGAACGCCATCATCACGCCTTCCTCGTCGGCATTGCCGGCAATCATATCGGCGATGTGGATGTAGCCCATGTCAAAGTACACGCCCACAAAGAAGCTCGCCAGCACCAGCACGGTGATGATTAGGCCCTGGACCACACAGTCCAGACCCATATTGCCGGCAAAGACGCCGTCCTTGGCGTTGCGCGGCTTGCGCTTCATGATGTCGCCCTCGGCATCCTCCATGCCCAGCGCGAGCGCGGGGAAGCAGTCGGTGACCAGGTTCACCCACAGCAGCTGCACCGGCTGGAAGATGGTAAAGCCGATGAGCGTGGCGATAAACACCGAAAATACCTCGGCAAGGTTGGCCGAAAGCAGGAACTGGATGACCTTGCGGATGTTGTCGTAGATGCGACGGCCCTCTTCGCAGGCACCGATGATGGTGGCGAAGTTGTCGTCGGCAAGCACCATGTCGGCGACGTTCTTGGTGACATCGGTACCGGTGATGCCCATGCCCACGCCGATGTCGGCGCGCTTGATGGACGGAGCGTCGTTGACGCCGTCGCCCGTCATGGCCACGATCTGGTCGCGCGACTTCCAAGCCTCGACGATGCGGGTCTTGTGCTCGGGCTGGACGCGGGCGTACACGCCGTAATCCTCGATGTGCGCGTCGAGCTCCTCGTCGCTCATGCGATCGAGGTCGGCACCGGTGATGGCCTGGCTGCGATCGGCGACGATGCCCAGCTGCTTGGCGATGGCCACGGCGGTGTCGATGTGGTCGCCCGTGATCATGACGGTGCGGATACCGGCGTCGTGCGCCTCGCGGATGGCGTCGCCGACCTCGGGGCGGACCGGGTCAATCATGCCGGACAGGCCGCAAAAGACCAGGTCATGCTCGAGCGCGGCGGGGCTGCAGTCGGCCGGGACCTCGGTGTAGGTGCGGCTTGCCAGCGCCAGCACGCGCAGGGCCTCGTCGGCCATGGCCTTGTTGGCGGCCACGAGCTCGGCACGACGCTCCTCGGTCAGTGGAACGACCTTGTCGCCGTCGTAGATATGGGTGCACAGGCCGATCACCACATCGGGCGCGCCCTTGGTGTACTGCTCATACTCGCCGTCCAGGGTCTCGACGACCACGGACATCATCTTACGGCCCGAGTCAAACGGGGCCTCGCCCACGCGCGGATGCTCGGCAGTCAGGCCAGTGAGGCCCGCCTTGCCGGCATCGTTGACAAGCGCGCACTCAGTCGGCTCGCCCACGGCCTCGCCCAGCTCCTCGTCCCACTGAGCATCGGAGCACAGCGCCATGCCGGCCAGGAACTTCTCCTTGGGCGCAGCGAGCTCGTGCTTGACGACGGTCATCTTGTTTTGGGTAAGGGTGCCGGTCTTGTCGGAGCAGATGGTCTGCGTGCAGCCAAGGGTCTCGACGGCAGAGAGCTTGCGGATAATCGCCTGGCGCTTGGCCATCTTGGTCACGCCAAGCGACAGCACGATGGTCACGACGGCGACCAGACCCTCGGGGATGGCAGCGACGGCGAGCGAGACAGCGACCATAAAGGTGTCGAGCAAGGCAGTCGGGTCGGTAAGGACGTTGCCCACGCCGTGGCGCAGGATGTCGACGCCAAAGATCACAACGCAGATGACGATAACCATAATGGTAAGGATGCGGCTGAGCTCGGCGAGCTTCACCTGCAACGGTGTGAGCTCTTCCTTGGCCTCGGCAAGAGCGCCGGCAATCTTACCCATCTCGGTGTTCATACCGGTGCCGACCACGACGGCGCGACCGCGGCCGTACACCACGGTGGAACCCATGTAGCACATGTTCTTGCGGTCGCCGAGCGGCACGTCCTCGGTGCCTGCGGCGAGCTCGATCACGTTGGCGTGCTTCTCTACGGGCACCGACTCGCCAGTGAGTGCGGCCTCTTCGATCTTCATCGTGGCGCTCTCGAGCACACGGCAGTCGGCCGGGACGGAGTCGCCCGCCTCGAGCATGATAACGTCGCCGGGCACGAGCTCAGCGCTCGGCAGGTGCACGAGCTTGCCGTCGCGCAACACCTTGGACTGCGCCGCGCTCATCTCCTGCAGGGCCTCGAGGGCCTCCTCGCTCTTGGCTTCCTGGACCACGCCCAGCACCGAGTTGACGATAACGACGAACATGATAATGGCGACATCGGCAAAGTCGGGCTCGCCCTTGACCATGCCCGTGAGTGCACTGATGACGGCGGCAACGATCAGCATGATGACCATGGGGTCGGCCATCTGCTCAAAGAAGCGCTTCCACAACGGTGTCTTCTCTGCTTCCTCGAGCTTGTTAGGGCCTGTCTTGGCGAGGCGCGACGACGCCTCGCCGGTGCTCAGGCCGAGGTTCTCATCGACACCCTGGTCGCTGAGCACCTCCGCCGCGGCGGACAGGTATTCCTTTTGCATATAGAGTCCCCTCCTGGGATTCGGGCCACTCAGCAGATTGATGCCCGATCATAATTCCCAGGAGAAGGGCAAGGGCTCATCAAGGCTGCCGTGCTGAGCGGCAGTTGATAGTGGAGCTATGGTACCCCAAAGCGGCGCGTCTAGCCAAAACATTCCAATTGGAAACACGGCTCGAGTGCAACGGTGCAGACCGTGTGATGCTCAATGTTGGTAAAACGTTTTTTCTTCGGCACTTCGTCAAACTGAAATATCGCCCAGATAGCAGCGGTAAGAGCAGTTGGTAAAATTTTTGCATATACCGTTTTTCCCGCAAAAAATGAACTTCTTAATCGGCATACGGTCGTTTTTTTGGGGTATTCGGTCGGTATTTCGTTATAATCAACTCGATTTTATTTCTTATGGTTTATCTATCAGCGCAAGACGATGTCAGATGGAGGTCTGAATGTACAAGCGCACTAAGATTGTATGCACCATGGGTCCCGCCTGCGATAGCGACGAGACCATCCGCGAGATGATCAAGGCGGGCATGAACGTCGCCCGTTTTAACTTCTCGCACGGCTCCTACGACGAGCACCACGGTCGCATCGAGCGCGTCCGTCGTATTTCCAAGGAGCTCGGTCTGCCTGTCGGCATCCTGCTCGACACCAAGGGCCCCGAGGTCCGCACCGGCCTTCTGGTCGACGGCAAGAAGGTTGCCGTCAAGACCGGCGACAAGATCGTCGTCACTGCTCAGCCCACGTCCGAGGATTTCCACGGCACCGCCGAGCACATCTCCCTCGACTACCTGGCTCTGCCCTCCGAGGTCGAGAAGGGCTCCCTCATCCTGATCGATGACGGCCTGGTTGCCCTCGAGGTCGAGTCCGTCGACGGCCAGGACATGACCTGCGTCGTCAAGAACGACGGCCTGATCGGCGAGCGCAAGGGCGTCAACATGCCCAACGTCAACATCTCGCTGCCCGCCATCACCGAGCGCGATCGTCAGGACATCCTCTTTGGCCTGACCGAGAACATCGACTACATCGCCGCTTCCTTCATCCGTGACGGCGAGTCCGTCCGCGGCATCCGCGAGCTTTGCCGCGAGAACGGTGGCGAGCACGTGACGATCTTCCCGAAGATCGAGTGCGCCCTGGGCGTCGAGAACTTTGACGAGATCCTCGAGGCTTCCGACGGCATCATGGTCGCCCGTGGCGACCTGGGCATCGAGATCAAGCCCGAACTCGTTCCCCATATCCAGAAGGAGATCATCGCCAAGTGCAACGCGGCCTACAAGCCCGTTATCACTGCTACGCAGATGCTCGACTCCATGCAGCAGAACCCGCGCCCGACGCGCGCCGAGGTTGCCGACGTTGCTAACGCCATCTACGACGGCACCGACGCCGTTATGCTCTCTGGCGAGTCCGCTGCCGGTAAGTACCCGGTCGAGGCCGTCAAGATGCAGGCCAGCATTGCTCTCGAGACCGAGAAGTACCTCCCGGCTCACGCTCCGCTCGAGGTTCCGGCCGATGCTCACGGCACCCGCGTCGTCAACAACGTTGTGGGTATGTCCGCTGTGAACATGGCCACCACCGTTGGCGCCAAGTGCATCACCGTGCCGACGACCACCGGTCGTACCGCTCGCCTGATCTCGCACTTCCGTCCCAACATGCCGATCTGCGCGTTCTCCCGCCACGAGTGGGCCGTCCAGCAGATGATCATGTACTGGGGCGTTATCCCGCACCAGGCCGAGATTACCCAGGGTACGGTCAACGGCACGATCGTCAAGGCGATCGAGACCGCTAAGGAGCTCGGCTACGTCGAGGCCGGCGATCTGACCGTCGCCACCGCCGGCGATCCCCGCATGAGCGTCCAGCTCGAGGACAAGGTCTCCTCGACCAATGTCGCTTACGTCGCTCAGGTGCGCTAAATCGCACTTGCAAGCACACTTGCATTGCAAAGGGCCCGGAAGGCTTTGCCTTCCGGGCCCTTTTTTAGACCTTCTTCGTATGCCGCATCATCGATTTGTGTTCAATCGCGAACCTTTCCGATGTCGAGCGTACCACCGAAGATGCCCTGCGACGGGAGCTGTTGGTCAATTGGGATGAACTGTTCACCGTTAAGCCGGCTGGCTAGCAGCTAGCGATCAGGGGGACTGCGGGAACGTCAGAAGCAGCAACGCGAGCCGCAAATCCTGCCTCGGTTAGCTCGATGACCTCGGTAAATGTTGCATCGAAGAACTCCTCGGTTAGCAGGCGATACGGCGGATGATCGGGCTCACCGGGGTTTTCGCGCACAATCTCGTGCATAACGCCAATGGTCTTGAGCACATACTCCTTATGGATGGGATACTGCCCAAAACGCGTCGCCGCAGTATACAGGCGATCGGTCGCGCGCGGAATCGAAACGATGCCGAGCGTCTTACCAAACCAGTCAAAGTCACCTTGCTTTTTAATGCGGAATTCCTCGCACGGCTTGCCGCCGTGCGCCTCCAGGTACTGATTCACGCGCGTATTCCATACGGTATCGGCCACCAGATGCGACCAGACGCCCAGCGTTAAATCGAGCAGCGACTGCGCCACATCTTCGGACGCAAGCGAGAACTCACTAGCGCCGGGACCGACAACCGGCTCGGCATCCCTGTAGCGCTGGGGATAGTGCACGCGGTTCAGTCGCTCGCGCTCCTCGATAATCGAGGTAGCCTCAGCGGGTTCGCCCGCGGGTACGCCTTTAAGCAGCGGCGCCACATAGGTATCCCAGAACTCGTGCTCGCGCGGCTTAGGGATAGGCTCAGGCTTTGCAAAGTGCGTAATGCGGTACGGAATGGGATCGGCGATACCGGGAACCATATAGCCCACGAAGATATCCGGAACCACGCAGCCAAACAAAAAGGCATTGCGGTCACGAACGCTATCGGCAAGCACACCAGCACGCGCCAGCAAGCGCTCCGTCTGAGCGATATGAATGTTCCAGCTTGGCATAGCCACCCCCATAAAAAACCTGGATAACTATACCATCACGGCAAAGCCGCGCGGGCGGCTACGCACGCTCTACGCAGCAACTATTCTGTAGCACCGCTTTCGGTTCCATACGACGGCACGGGCGCCTCGACCACATGGTGATATCGATCGATATAGATGGCACGGGCCCCCAGGCGGCGCACCAAATCTTGATGGTGCGTACTCATCAAAACCGTCTTACCCGCCGCGACGTAAGCCAGCAAGAAGTTGACCACGATGTCGCATGAATCCTCGTCGAGCCCATTGGTAGGTTCGTCGAGGACCAAGATATCCGGGTTCATCGACACCACCGCAGCCAGCGCAACGCGCTTCTTTTGCCCGCCCGAAAGCTGATAGGGCGAGGCATCGACCAGATCGGCAACCTGGAACAGCTCCATGGCATCGCGGACGCGGCGCTCGAGCTCGTCTGTCGGCAGTCCCATCTGCGCGGGGCCAAAAGCAACTTCCTCGCCCACCGTAGCGCAGAACAGCTGGGCGTCGGCATTCTGGAACACAAAGCCCACGCGCTGATGAAAACGATGAGCGGCTGCGGAATCCTTGAGATATGCCGCATCGATCACGTGCCCGTCAAACAGGTATATCCCTGCGTCCGCGATTTCAAGGCCGTTGATAAGGCGCATAATCGTCGTCTTACCGCAGCCGTTGGGACCGAGCAAGGCAACGAGTTCACCACGATCGACCTGCAGCGACACGCCATCGACAACCGTATGCCCCGTATAGGAGAACACCACGTCGCGCAGCTCGATGAGCGGCGCGACCTCGGCGCCGCCCGCACCGTTCGTGCCCGCCGCGCTATTCATATCGATCGTCAAAACGTCGCCCTTCCCTATTTGCATCCCCAACCAGAACCAGCAGCGCCTACAGCACGGCGCACAACACTGCCAGCAGCGCCATGCCGGCCGCATAGACCGCATCGCGCCAGCCAAACCCGGCGCGCGCGGGCGCCGGATACGCACCGGCAAAGCCGCGGCAAAGCATAGCCTCGTCCATCGCGTGGCTGCATTCCATCGCCTTGATAAAGGTCATGCCCATGATACCCGCGATCGAATCGGTACGCGAAAATCCCTCAGGCGCACGGCCAACGCTGCGCAGCATGACCGATTCGCACAGATCGTGCGCCGTGCGTCCCAGTACCTCGATGTGCTTGAGCGCCATATCAAACGTAAAGATAACTTCGTCGGGAAGATGCAGCATTTTGAGCGCCGCCGACATGCGGCTCCAGGTGAGCGTCCACGAAACGCCCAGCACCAGCGTCACGTTAATGAAGGTCTTGAGCGCAATCTTGAGCATGGCGCCCGTGGCAGAAGCACCCAGCAGCAGGGCAGGTAGCGCCAAAACCACGGCAAACCCCGCGGCGCCAAGCGCCGGCACAAAGGTCGCGCGTAGCCCGCGCACCGGGCGCACCGCTACCAGCACCAACGCGATTGACGCCATCAGCATCAGATACAGGGGGCTTTGCGTCAGACACACGCACAGGACGCAGACGAACATCCCCACCAAACGCACTGGCGCCGAAACGGAAGAAAGGGCTCGGTCGATAATCGACCCGCCCTCGTGTGCGCCGCCGCCCAGGCGAACCCGCTCAAGCAGGCTCGCCAGGTGCAGGACGTTCTGTTGCATCACGCGATGACGAGCGCCCGTGGGCTCGTAACGCTGCTCGGCCGCAAGCCAGCTAGGCAGCTCGACCGTCGCCATGGGCTCCGCCTTCTTTAACCGTCAGCGAAACCAAGCGGAATACGATGGTGAGCACAGCCACACCAATCACACCCGAAAGGATATACATGGCAGCCTGGCCGCCAAAGCCAAGACCCTGCTCCTCGGAATAGGCCTGAAGATAATCGCCCGTGGGCAGTGTATCGGCAAAGGTCGGAGCATCGAGGCCGACCGAAGCCTGCAGGCTGTCATCGCCAGCCTCCTGGACGGCAGTTGCGGCGCCCTCGGCGTCCCACTCACCCCAGGCGTCACCCGTGGCCAGCAGGCCCAGCGGCGTGGCCACGACAAGCACGGCGACCAGGATGAGCGTGGGGACCAGCGAGGTCTTCTTGGCGGTTGCGCCCTCGGACTCCAGCAGGCCGTCGGAAGCCTCAGGGCCGACGATAAAGCTCGGTGCCGTCTTCTTGATAAAGCCATAGATAGCGGCGGTCGCCACGCCCTCGACCACACCGGCTACCAGCATATGCGGGATCAGCATCGCCGGAATGGAAACAGACAGCGGGAAGGGGCAGTACAGCGGAGCACCCGAAGCGTTGGTGAAGAGCATCGGCTGAATACCAAACTCGATTGCCGCGCACAGGGCCGCCAGGCACAGGCCGACCCAACCGCTCACGATGGCAGAAGCCGAGGTGCCCCAGCTCTTGTCGTGCAGACGGCTGTTGAGCGCACGGAACACGATAGCAGCGGTAAACGGCAGCACAAAGGCCATGTTAAAGCAGTTGGCGCCAAAGGACAGAACGCCGCCGTCGCCAAACAGCAGCGCCTGCAGCGCGAGTGCAACCGAGACTGCAATGGCAGCAGCCTCGGGGCCTAGCAGCAGCGTGATGAGCGCGCCACCAACAGCGTGACCAGTGGTGCCGCCAGGCAGCGGCACGTTGAACATCATGAGCAAAAAGGAGAATGCGGCGCAAATGCCCAGGAACGCCATGTGCTCGCGATCGAGCGTGGCGCGTACCTTTTTGATGCAATGGACCCAAACGGGCACCATCGCCACCGCCATAACGGCATCGGTCTGCGGGGACAGATAATTATCGGGAATATGCATGAGCCCTCTCAATCAGAACGTTGCGTGTTACGTTTCCAACAATCCGTAACACCGACTCTGCATACTAACAAAAAGGCGCACCGCCCACAACGCAGCACGCCCTTGCAATACGTACGTTATTAACCCAGGTCCACGCACCGTCCAATAAAGGCCCATGCACTCCCAACTTTCCGGTCACCCGGAAGAAGGTACGGTCCGCTCGCAACAAGGTTAACGCAGGAACCCGCCCCCGAGAGGGGTTTTCTAAGGCAACATCCCGCAGCCGCGAAGCGGCGAGGACGTTGCCGTGAAAACCCCGCAGGGGGCGGGTTCCGAACGGTAAAGATTACGAGCGAACCTCGCCGTTTACGCCCTTGCACACCTTGGTGACGATCTTCTGGTGCGCCTTCTCGACCTCTTCGCTGGTGAGCGTGTGGTCGTCGGAGCGATACGTAAGCGCAAAGGCCATGGACTTCTTGCCCGCTCCGATGCGGATGGGATCGCGGTAGACGTCGAACAGGCGCACGCCCTCGAGCAGCTTGCCGCCGGCGCTGGTAATGCGGCGCTCAAGATCCTCGCAGGTCACAGCATTGTCGACCACGATAGCAAGGTCGTGCTCAACAGCCGGGTACTGCGAGAACTCGCGGTAGTTCTCCTGATTGCGGGCGCCCTTGATCAGCTTGTCCAGATCGAGCTCAAAGGCAACGACGACCTCATCGATGCCCATCGCCTCGCGCGCCTCGGGGTGAATCTCGCCGACCCAGCCCAGTACGGTGCCGCCGGACAGAACCTCGGCCGCACGACCCGGCTGCAAGAAAGCGTAGCCCTCGCCCTCGACGGGACGGAAGCGAACCTTCTCGATGCGCAGCTGGGCGAGCAGCTCCTCGACAATGCCCTTGCCAAAGAAGAAACGCAGCTTGCGGTACTTCATGTTCCAGGACTGCTCGCTCCACTGGCCCGAGAGCACGCCCGCCACGGACTTGGTCTCCTTGGGCAGGCTGGCGTTCTCGCGACCGTGGAACAGGCTGCCGACCTCGTACAGGTGCACGTTGGGCGTGCCGTGGGCCTCGTTATAGGCCACGGACTGCAGCAGGCCCGGCAACAGCGAACGACGCATCTCGGTCTGCTCGGCTACCAGCGGGTTCATGAGCACCACGGGGCAACCGCGACCCTCGGTGGACATACCGATCTTCTCCAGGTCGCCCGGGGCGGCAAAGCCGAAAGTCGTGGTCTCGTTGAGGCCGCAGGCGCGCAGGATCTCGCCGACCTTGCGGGTGAGCTTCTGCTCGCGGGTCAGGCCGCCGATGTGGTTCTTGGCAGCCGGGATGGTCGCCGTCACACGGCCCATGCCCCACAGGCGCAGGACCTCCTCGATCAGGTCGATCTCGCGCGGCAGGTCGGGACGGAAGCTCGGCGGGGTGACCATGAAGTCATCGCCGTCGCGCTCGACGGTGCAGCCCAGGCGGGTGAGCGAACGCTCGATAAACTCGGGCTCGATGTCGGCACCGCAGATGGCATGCACGCGGGCCAGGCGCAGCTTGATGCTGT
This sequence comes from uncultured Collinsella sp., assembly GCA_958346935.1. Taxonomy (GTDB): domain Bacteria; phylum Actinomycetota; class Coriobacteriia; order Coriobacteriales; family Coriobacteriaceae; genus Collinsella. The sequence goes on along the minus strand of CATVTM010000031.1, from coordinate 12,641 downwards.
CGATAGTCTTGGGCGCAGGGAAAACGTCGACATAGCCGGGAGCAACCTCGCCGCCGGCGATCTCCTCGATGAGCGCGCAGGCAACGTTGGCGACGTCCACGCAGCCGGTCTCGTCAACCTGGCGCTCAAAGCGAATGGAGGCGTCGGAGATCAGGGACAGGTCGCGGCTGGTGTGCGAGGTGCGACCGGCGTTGAAGCAGGCACTCTCGACCATCACATCGACGGTGTCGTCCTCGATCTCGGAATCCATGCCGCCCATAACGCCGGCCAGCGCCACGGGGCGCTCGCCGTCGGTGATGAGACCCATGCCGGCGTCGAGCGTGCGCTCCTCGCCGTCGAGCGTCGTGAACTTCTCATCCTGCTGGGCGGCGCGGACCACCACACGACGGCGGCCATCGCGCTCGGCAAAGGTGTCCAGGTCAAAGGCGTGCAGCGGCTGACCGGTGAGCATCATCACGTAGTTGGTGATATCGACAATGTTGTTGTGCGGGCGCACGCCCAGGGCGTTGAGGCGCTTGACCATCCAGTCGGGCGAGGGGCCGACCTTCACGTTGCGCACGATGCGGGCGACGTAGCGGTCGCACAGGCCCTCGTCGGCAATCTCGACCGAAAGCTCGTCGTCGGTCGCGCGGCCGGTCTCGGCCTTGATGGCAGGCAGCTCAACGTGGAAATCGCGGTCGAAGATGGCGCCGGTCTCGCGGGCCATGCCGATCATGGACAGGCAATCGGGACGGTTGGGCGTGATCTCGCAGTCAAGCACGGTATCGCTCGAGCCCACGTACTCGGCAAACGGCATGCCGCAGGGCGTATCCTCGGGCAGGATCATGATGCCGGAGTGGTCGCCGCCCAGGCCGAGCTCGCGCGCGGAGCAGTTCATGCCCATGGACACGACGCCGCGAAGCTTGCTCTTCTTGATCTTGACGTCGCCGGGCAGGACAGCGCCAATCATGGCCGTGACGATGTGGTCGCCGGCCTCGAAGTTCTGCGCGCCGCAGACGATCTGCAGCGGAGCGGGGTTGCCGTCGGCGTCGAGGTTCTTGTCGCCCACGTCGACCGAGCACACATACATATGGTCGCTATCGGGGTGCGGGGTCTTGGTGAGCACCTTGGCGGTCACCACGTGGTCGAAGGACTCGCCCACGGTGTCGATCGCCTCGACCTCGGTGCCGGTACGGATATATTCGTCCGAAAGGGTCTTGGGATCCTCCGGAATATCGATCATGGTCTTGAGCCAGTCGTAAGAAACACGCATCTAGCTCTCCTTTCATACTGAAAGCCTGCGAAGAGATGCAGGTGGAAACTTCAACTTTGTGAACATTCCTTACAAAGCGAGGGTTGTCCAAGTGCGGCAGATCGGCCCGAAAGAGGAGCGCCGCGTACTTTGGTACGCAAGCGACGAATGAGCGCCGAGGTGCCGTGCTTGGGCAAGCCGCAGCCTAAAATTGGTTCAGGAAGCGCATATCGCCTGTCATGAGCGTGCGCAGGTCGGGCAGGTCGTAGCGCAGGGCCGCGACGCGCTCGGCGCCAATACCAAAGGCGAAGCCGGTGTACTTCTCGGGGTCGATGCCGCAGTTAATCAGGACGTTGGGGTCGACCATGCCGCAGCCCAGAATCTCGATCCAGCCGCTATGCTTGCAGAAGTTGCAGCCCTTGCCGCCGCACACGTGGCAGCTCACGTCCACCTCGCAGCTGGGCTCGGTGAAGGGGAAGAAGTGCGGGCGGTAACGCGTCTTGCGATCCTCGCCAAACATGCACTTAACAAAGTAGTCGAGCGTGCCCTTAAGGTCGCCAAAGGTAATGCCCTCGTCGACGACCAGGCCCTCGATCTGGTTGAACTGCGGCAGGTGGCAGGCGTCGGCCGTGTCGGGACGGTAAACGGTGCCCGGGCAGATCATGTAGATGGGCGGCTTCTGCGACTCCATGGTGTGGATCTGCACGCCCGAGGTCTGGGTGCGCAGCAGCACGTCGGACTCGCCGTGGGCGTGCGCCTCGGGGTGCGCGACGCTGCCGGGGTTGTTGTCGACCACATAGAACGTGTCGCGGGCCGAGCGGCTCGGGTGATCCATGGGCGCGTTGAGCGCGGTGAAGTTGTAGTAGGAGGTGTCGACCATGGGGCCGGACTCGACGGTGTAGCCGATGCCGCAGAAGATGTCCTCGGCCTCCTCGATGATCTGCTTGATCAGGTGCTGGTGACCGATCTGCGGACGGATGCCCGGCAGCGTGATATCGACGGCCTCGTGCTCAAGCGCGTGCTTGAGGGCGGCGGCCTTCATCTCGGTCGTGCGCTCGTCGAGCATGCCCTCGATCAGCTGGCGCATCTCGTTGGCGCGCTTGCCCATGACGGGTCGATCCTCGGGGGCGAGCTTGCCCATCATGCGCATTAGGCCGGTGATGCGGCCCTTGCGGCCGAGCAGCTCAATGCGTGCAGCCTCGAGCTTGGCGGCGTCGTCGGCGCCTGCGACAAGCTCCTTGGCCTCTTCCTCGAGTTTGACCAGATCATCAATCAGACTCATGTCTTCCCTTTCGTCTCTCGCACGTCCACTTGCCGCGGCGGCCGGAGCCACGCGACGCTGCGGATGTGCGGCCCGGTTCGGTAACAAAAAAACCGCCCTCGGGCATGTGCATTGCCCAAGGACGGTTGAATTCCGCGGTACCACCTTGTTTGACCCGGCGGATGTCTGGCCCGCCGTGCCCACTCTGTGCCCCTTGTCGCGAGGCTCACGGCTTCCCTACTGGGGCTTCGCCGCCACTGGCCGCGCACCCGTTGAGGTCGCTGCTCGGGAGTGAACGCTTGGCCCTTGCCACCGCAGGAAGGCTTGCAGCCCATGACCTTCCCTCTCTTGCCGGCGACGCGGCGGGCAAAACCCTCTCCGTCAACGCATTGGGCTATAGGATAACACATTTCGCGAGCACATCGCCGCGTTCCGTTTTGTTCGCACTGGGTACAAGGCAGGTAGCTGTGCAAACTGGCCGCACGCCCACCCGTGGCGTCCGGTCTGCGAGATCAAGGATATAGGTATGGGAAAGAAGTACGATAAGAAGGCCAAGCCCGCGGCGGGCAAGACGCCCAAAGGTATCAAGGTCGATAAGGCCGTCAAAAAATTCCGCAAGCTCGAGGGCAAGCTGTGGACCCGCGAGTACCTGCTCAAGATTGCCGAGTTTGACGGCGCGACCATTGCCCCCGCCAACGGCGCCGCAGCGCGCGCCGACGCCATGGGCACCCTTGCCGGCGAGCATCATAAGCTCCTGACCAGCGAAAAGTCTGTCGAACTTGTGCGCTCGCTGGCACGCGAAACCGTCGCCGGCGGCAAGATCGACGACCCGCAGCTGCTCGACGAGATCCGCGTACTCGGCCGCGACCAGCGCGAAGCGAGCGTCATTCCCACCGAGGAGGCCGAGGCCTGGACCAGGCTCACCTGCGAGGCCGACGCCGTGTGGCACAAGGCCAAGACGGCCAATGACTGGGCGAGCTTTGAGCCCTATGTGGATAGAATCGTCGCCCAACTTAAGCATCAGGCCGAGCTCATGGACCCCAAGCGCGACCCATACGATGTTTGGCTCGACCAGTACGAGCGCGGCCTTTCCGCCAAGAGCTTCGATGCGTTTTGCGATGAGGTCAAGGCGACGGTCGTGCCGCTCGTGCACGCCATCGGCGAGCGCGGCCAGCAGCCCGCTGCCGACTTTTTGCACGCCCGCGTGCCCGAGGCCGCCCAGCGCGCCATGAGCTTCGACCTTATGAAGCTCGTCGGCCTGGACCTGAACGACACCACGCTTGCCTTTACCGAGCACCCGTTTAGCGAGGGCTTTGCCGTGGGCGACGCGCGCATCGCGACGCACATCTACGAGGACGACTGCATCTCCAACGTCTACAGCATCATCCACGAGGCGGGACACGCCATGTACGAGCTGGGCGTCAATCCTGCCTATGCGCGCACCCGCCTGGAGGGCGGCACTTCCATGGGCATCCACGAGAGCCAGAGCCGCTTTTTCGAGAACACCGTGGGTCGCAGCCGCGCCTTTATGGGCCCGCTGCTCGAGGTGCTGCGCCGTCACGCGCCCGAGGTCTATGGCAGTGTGGACGAGGATACGCTCTACCATGCCGTGAACATCGCACGGCCGTCGCTGATCCGCACCGAGGCGGACGAGCTCACTTATCCGCTGCACGTTATGGTGCGCTACGAGATCGAGCGCATGCTGTTTGCCGGCGAGGCCACGGCCAAGGACATCCCCGCGCTTTGGAATCGCTTTATGGATGAGTACCTGGGCATTCCCGTTCCCGACGACACGCACGGCTGCCTGCAGGATACGCACTGGAGCGGTGGCTCGTTTGGCTACTTCCCCACGTATGCGCTGGGTAGCGCCTACGACGCTATGTTTGTGCCGGCCATGTGCCGCGACGGCGTCGACCTTACCGGTGCCTGTGCGAGCGGCGATTTGGCGCCCGTCCGTGCCTGGCTGGGCGAGCACATTTGGCAGTGGGGCCGTGCCAAGGACGCACCGGAGCTCATCAAGGGCGCGTGCGGCATGGACTTTGACGCCCGCTACTACTGCAGCTACCTGCAGGACAAGTTCACCACGCTGTACGAGCTGTAAGGCATAACCGACACGCCAACGCAAAGGGGACGCCGCGGAACCAATCCGCAGCGCCCCCTTTCCACCTAGTTGTTTAAGAACGTCCCCAATGACTACCTTACAGAGCTTCCAGCGCGGCGGCGATGCGCTTCATGGCGGCATCGGCGGATGCTTGGTCGGGCGCCTCGGCCAGCACGCGGATAACCGACTCGGTTCCACTCTTGCGCACGAGCACGCGGCCCTCGCCTGCCAGCGCAGCCTCGGCCTCGGCGATGGCGTTCTGCACGCCCATGTTCTCGAGCGCGGCGTCCTTGTCCGCCACGTGCACGGCCACCTGCGCCTGTGGCAGCAGCTTGCACGGAGCCGTGAGCTGCGAGAGCGTCTCGCGCTCGGCACGAATCACTTCCATCACGCGCAGCGAGGTCATAATGCCGTCGCCCGTGCGCTCGATATCGCCAAAGATCGTATGGCCCGTCTGCTCGCCACCCAGGCTGTAGCCGCCCTCGCGCATCTTGGCATACACGTGACGGTCGCCCACGCCGCTGGTCACGGCGCTCAGTCCGGCAAGCTCCAACGACTTGATCAGGCCAAAGTTGCTGGCGATCGTCGGTACCACGGTACCGCCCGAGAGACGCCCGTGCTTGTTCAGGTACACGCCGCACACGTACAAGATCTGGTCGCCGTCGACCACGCGGCCGCGCTCGTCCACGGCCAGGCAGCGGTCGGCATCGCCGTCGTAGGCAAAGCCCACATCCAGGCCCTGCTCCACCACGTGGCGCTGCAGGCGCTCAATATGCGTAGAGCCGCAGTCGACATTGATGTTAAAGCCGTCGGGCGCGGCATTGATCACGCGCACATCGGCGCCCAGTGCGTCGAACACCGGCTTGGCCACCGAGGATGCCGAGCCGTTGGCGCAATCGATGCCGATCTTGACGCCCTGCAGCGAAAAGTTCGCGCTGGCGATGAGCGAAGCAATGTAGCGGTTGCGACCCTGCATGTAGTCCACCGTGGCGCCGATGTGGTTGCCCGTTGCCAGCGGCACCTCGCTCTTGCCATCGATGTAGTCCTCAATGAGCTCCAGCACGTCCTCGTCCATCTTAAAGCCGTCGCTGTTGACGAGCTTAATGCCGTTATCGCAAAACGGGTTGTGGCTCGCGCTGATCATGATGCCGCAATCGAAGCAGCCTTCCACAGTCTGATGCGCTACGCCCGGCGTGGGGATCACGTGCAGCATATAGGCGTCCGCACCGCTCGCGACCAGGCCGCTCACCAGCGCCGCCTCGAACATATAACTCGAGCGACGCGTGTCCTTGCCCACGATCACGCGTGCCTTGCGCTCGCGGTTGGCGCCGTAATACCAGCCCACAAAACGGCCAATCTTATAAGCGTGCTCTACCGTCAGCCCAACGTTGGCCTCACCACGAAAGCCGTCGGTGCCAAAGTACTTCATGCGCTCTCCTTACAAAATAGGGGCGAACAGATTGCCTGTCCGCCCCAAAATGGTACTCGATTATCTGCGCTACCAGAAAAACCCTACGCCGACGCGCTGTCGCGAGCCGCCTGGCATGTAGGAGTCTGACGCAGCGTAAGCGGCTTGTCCCCCGCCTCGGCCGACGTGGTCAGCGTATACGTGATCGTCGTCGTCTCGCCAGCATGCAGGTCAACGGTGCCCGAATAGAAGGGGATTCCATGCCACGTAGCGGCGCCAAGACCAAACTGGGTGCCCTCGACGGTCAGATCAGTAATGTTGCCGCCCGTCGGGGCAAACAACGAGACATTCAGACGCTCGTCGTCACGCGCGGCATCGGGTGCGCTCGCCGCAACGTAGTCGGGCAGCTTGCCAGCCTCCTCCTGCGTCATGATGTTCGTCAGGGTAACGGTGATGCGATAGGAGCACGTGCCGTCACCGTTCTTCACGCCCTGACCAATCTGCGTATCGGCGTTCAGGTACCAGTCGAGCTTGGAGAAGCTCAGGTTGTTAAAGTAAACGCCGGCAACAGGATCGGCGCTCGGGTCATCCGGATCGGGCAGCGAAGCGTCAATGCCCGTCTCTTTGATGGCATTCTGCTCATCATCGTTTCTCATCCACGCGATCAGGCGGCCCTCTTCGGCACCGCGCTCAACGGCGCTGACAAGCTTCGTAACATCGACATCGCCGATACCGCCAAGGATCTTGTCGAAGGCAGCGCTGGCGACGGATGCAAAGATGCCGTCCGACTCCTCGACCGGATAGTTCCAGTACACATCGTGCATGAGGACCTTTGCGGCGTTGGTGCCGTCGACAACCGTTCCGTCGGGCAGCGAGACATTACCGACCAGGCCCAGCAGATACTGCAGGAACACCGGGTCGATACCGATGACGCCATCAACGTCCTGTCCATACTGGGACTTCCACAGCGCGGCGACACGCTGCGAGTTGCGGGGCCAATCAGGCGAATAGGTATTGCCCGAGTTGTACAGGTTACTGTGGTTGCCGAACAGCGCCTCATCCTCTTCGTCGACGCTCTCGACTGCCTCATCCTCGCTGAGTCCAATGCAGGGAACAAACTCGCCAATCGACATCTGGCCGTCAGTGACCGAAATCAGGCCCTGCGAACCGCCAAAGCCGCCGCAAGCACGAATCTCGACGTTGTTCATGGCGTACATAAGGTAGTTGCGCGTCTGGCCGTTGGCGCCGAGCATCTGGGGAAGGACGGGGGCGACCTTCTCCGCCGCGTCAACCGCGCCGTTGAGGGTGGCAAAGCCGTCCTTGGCCTTATCGACCAGCTCGGTCACCTGGGAAATATGAGTATCGCCAATGCCCTGGACCTTCTCGTTGGCGCTCTTGAACACCTTCGAGCTGCTGGAAAGCGAATCGGCGACCGCCTGCAGCGCGGACACGTTAATCATGCCGTCCTGGAACAGCTTGCCGGGCGTAGCCTGCGAAAGGTTATCGGCCATGGGAACCAGCGCATTGCTCGAGACATCGGACAGGGCGTCAATCATGGTGCGGGCCGCATTGATATCGCTGCCATACACCGGGATAAACGAAGCCGCCGCCCACAGCGGGCTCGAGGTCTCCGCCTTCATGCTGTTACAGAGCTCATCGATCTTCTTCGCGTCGTCAGGCAGCGTCGAAAAATCGCCCGACGTGACCTTGTCCTTAAGGCCACCGACGATCTCGACAGCCTCCTTCGCTTCGCTCTTTACGGTCTTTGCCGAGTTAAGCAGCATAAAGCCGCTTGCGCCAAGCGCAACGAGAAGCACCGCGACTACAACGGCAATAATGGCGCCGGTGTGACGCTTTTTGCGCTCGCCCTTGCGATGGCGATGACGGACCAGACCGTCAGAGGTCGAACTCGGCGAAGCGTCGCCACCGTAGTTCAAGCCAAAATCGTAATAATCTTCCTTGGAACCCGAGCCCGCAAACTCGGCACCGCTATCATCCAGGCGGGCGAACGTGCCAGTCTCGGAGGCGCCGGTGTAAATCGTGCCAAGGTTACCCGTAAGCCCCGCGCCACCGGCAGAGGGAGTATTGTTGGCGGCCTTGTCGGCATTAACGTTGCCGGCGGCATTCGCGGCGTTGGCAGTACCTGCGTTGTTCGCGGGTACCGAAGGAGCCCCGCTCGGCTGCGACGTGGAGGTTGCACCGCCCGCAAAGACATTCCCTCTTGCACGGCCGGTCTTTTTTGCCTTTTGAGACTGCTCGTACAGAGCGGTAAACATCGCTGTCTCGCCCGGGGACACGCGCTTACCGGAACCGCCCTGTCCAGCGCCGCCCGGCGTGCCGGCCTTACCAGCCCCGTTCGGACGCGGCGGAACTGCAGGACGGCCGCTATCGCTGCCCTTAAAGTGATTACCAGCCATAAAGAAATCCTCGCAATTGAGTCGCAATGAAAAAGTCCATAACGTTACTAGTTTATGGCATTTTGAGCATCGACAGCTAAACTCCAGACACGGACATCAATTGGCGAAAATGCGGCACAACACCTTTTCCGTCTTGGCAGCGGCGCCAGCTACACCGTGAGGAACATCATCACGATGATCATGGCAAAGCCGATAAGGTCGGTCGGCAAAAACACCGTGCCCAGCATAACGGCGCTGGTGATGGTCGCCGAGACGGGCTCCACGGTTCCGATGAGACTCGCACGCACCGAGCCGATGTCCTTAACGCCCTGCATATAGAGCATGTAAGCAAAAAACGAGCCGATAACCACGAACACCGCGAGCGCCTCGACGCCGGCAGCGTCGAGTGCCGGCACATGCGCCCAGGGCTGCACGAAGACACATGAGATCACGCCCGCCGTGAGCATTGCCGAGCCCGTGACGATGGGGCTGCCGTATTCGGGCAGGATCTTGGCGGGAATCACCGCCATACACGCGGCGCTGACCGCACACATAAGACCTGCTGCCAGGCCAAGCGGCGAGATATTCAGGCTGGTGGGGTCGCCGCCGGTGGCGATTAAAAAGGTTCCACCCAGAGCCAGGCCAATGCCGATGACTTCGCGAGTACGCGGCATGCGGCGATCGATCACGCAGGTGTAGCCCATGATGATAACGAGCTGCAGGCACTGGAGCACCGTCGCGGTTCCGGCGTTCGTCAGGCGCACGGCCGAAAGATAGCAAAACTGGTTGAACAGCAGGCCAAAAGCGGTAAAGAGCAGCAGCTGCTTGCGATCGGCGGGTGTGGTCCAGAGCTTGACCAGGCGCTCGCGGTCGCGCGTAACAACCACGGCCATAAAGAGTAGACCGGCGAGAATCTGACGCACGCTCATAAGCCACAAGGTGTCGACGTGGTAGGTATCGAACAGAAAGCTCGCGCTGGTGCCCGAGAAGCCCCAAAACGAACCGCCCACCAGCGTAGCCAAGACGCCCGTGATCATCTTGCGCGACGACGCATCGTTAAGGCGCTCGCGCCAGGCGCGACGGGTGTTGCGGCTGAGCTCGTCGGTGCCCTCGGGCACATCAATGTTCGATATATCGGTCATCGGCACCGAAGCCCCTGCGCCTTCGACCTGCTCGACACACTCTTTGCTCATTCCACTCCCCCGAAACAGCCTGGAAACAATTCGGCTTACCTTACCACGGCGAAGTCACCAGCTGGAGGCTTGTCCGCTTATCGGTAGGACAATTCCGCAGGTGTCTTTCCATAGCTCGATACCGCAATGGCCTTGCATTATGCGACAGCCAAATCGCGGCAGCAGGCTCTTTTAAAATGGATATGACGAAGCCCCCGAATTCCACAATGTAAGCGATTTTTAAAAATGTTCTTGCCACCGAGTTCAGGCTCCGTTATATTATCCCTTGCGCGCTTGCGCACCCTTGATCGGGCGTTTAGCTCAGGGGGAGAGCGCTTCCCTGACACGGAAGAGGTCAGAAGTTCAAATCTTCTAACGCCCACCAAATGTTCGCAGCTCAGAGGCTATGCCCTCTGGGCTGTTTTGTTTTATGTCGCCAAATCCGCTGGCAGCTCCAACCGCCCAACTGGCCAAAAGCCGACCATCTACTTGCCGATCTATCCATCGGTATAACCAATCAGTCCGCACCACAGCTTCTCGGCAAAACGCCACGATGTCTGCGCCCTGCGGTATCCTTGAGCCACTTACACCTGCAGCACCAAGGAGCCACCATGCGCACCGAGCTCGATGTTCCCTTTTCGCACAAAGAAGAAGCCAAGGCGTTGGGCGCCAAATGGGACCGGACCAAGAAAATCTGGTATGTACCCAGCGGCGTCAACCCCGAGCCCTTTGCCGAGTGGCTGCCCGGTGTTGACCGATCCGACCCCTCAGCGCCGTATATATATCTAGTACTGGGCAAGCGCGAGTGCTGGAAGTGTCACAAAGAGACCTCGGTCGCGGCCTTCGGCATTCCCTATCGAACCGATAACGACGAGAGCATCGCCATCGCGCACGCGCCCAACGAAGCCGGGCACATTGCCATCGACACGGCCAACGCCAACGCACTCGCCATCGTGCCCGCTCTTGGCTGCGTGCCGGGCGAGATCCGCGACTACCTTCATAAGCGCTGCGGCTACAAGCCCGTAGGCGCGCGAGCCTCCAAAGCCCCGTCGCTCGGCAACACGTGCACCATTTGCGACGCGCTGCAAGGCAGCCGCTATCTGTTCGAGGAGCCCTCGTCCCCGTTTGCCCTCACTGCCATCAACAAGCTGCCGGCACTGGAGTTTGTACGCGTCGAAGTTGCCGGCGTCTTTGGCGTCCCGGCCACGCGCACCGACTTTGACCAGGCGCTCTTTACCTGGGCACGCGACCATCACGCCAAGTTCCACAAGCAGCTCGGTGAGGGGATTTATTTATAGGGACAGAGATGCCTTCACAGCCAGCTCCTCCGCATCACCTATCCCTCGTCGCCGGCGTCGTACACGATATCGAGGCCACAAACAGGGCATTTCTCCTGATACACCGGCATATGAACGCCTGTCCGTTTTCTCACTTCGTCGCTAAGTCTGTCGCACGCATCGATGAACCGAATGTCGAGGCACGGTATTTGCGAGCCGCAGCAAGGACAGGCGACGACAAACGACCCGCAATCAACTTCTACGCTCGGAAACATTTTGTTGTCTATAAGGGCGCACGGCAGTTTTCCGTACTTCCCCATCGCAATATCGCCTCGCCAGCTCACGTTCGCTCCCCTCTCGCTATACAAATCAGGAAGAGCATGCACCGGCAGGCGTGTGCGAGATTGCATCGCCACGCGATCCGATCAAACAGCACGATCGTAAAAGACCGCCAAAGCCAAATTTCATCGTCGGTCGCACCCTGTCCGGCAAACTCAATATCGACGGGTATGTGCTTCAGATAACTCATGTCGGGCGCAAAACGAGGGTCCGGTCCGCCTTTATGAACAGGACCGTGCAGAACAAACCATCCGTTTTCGGGCTCGGACCGCTCAACAAACGCAAGGCCGAGCACCTTATAGCCCACCTCGGTTGCAAATATGACTCCGACTGGGACACCACATTCCATGCAGTTGAGCATTTGACGGTTGTAATTCTGGTCTCGAAAACCAACGGTACCCGGCGCTTGAACCGAGTACTTAATGACCCACGTGCCATCGTCCAAATAGAGCGGAGGCACATTGTTGATGCTCTCGATTTGCCGCTGGCGCGCTTGTACCCCGCCACCCCACTCCCCTGTATACTGATGTAGCACGTGTTTCATCCGGGCTTGTTGGGCCGGGTCGTTCATGGGAGGTTCTTGTGGCTGTTTCGAATCCGCCTAAGGGAAGCGTTTCTTCTTCGTCCATCAAGCCGGTTACACGCAAGGCCGTGCGCTGCCAGCGCGAGGTCGCCTGGCTTGTCACGCAGGCAGCGGGCAGGCTTGTGGCGACCACCCAGGACGTCAATGCGCCTACGCCGAGCTTTGTGTTAGCGGCGGCGCTGGATTTTGCGCGCCAATTGGAGCTTGCCGCACAGGATACCAGCGGCCACCTCGACTACCAGAATGTTATGGCGCCCGACCTGCAAACGTTCTGCCACATGGCCAAGTTGCCCGCCGCGCCCAATGCGCTTTCGGACGCAGGCTACATGTTTACGCTTTCGGGCGCGGACCTTATCCGCGACATCTATGCATACTGCAGCGAGCTCGCCGAACGCAGCGTCTTTGGCACGGCTGAAGTCAAACCGGGATATGTCATCAAGCTGGTTCTTAGGCTGTTTTTGATGGACGGGTTCGGGGCCATGCCGGCGTAAGCCGAGTCTTTAGCATCACCGTCGACTGGGCAACAACCGCTTTACCTTAGTGGACGCCAATCGAGGGTCGATTATTGAGTCGCCTCGTCCACTAACGCATTTATTCCACGCGCTCTGACAGTCGATATTTGCGGTTGCGGCTTGTCGACGGCGCCGTGGGCTCAAGCTCGCCTTGAGCAATGAGCGCGTTGACGCGCGACCTAACCTGGGAAATTGTAAGCCCCGTGCGTTCTGCCAGCTCACGCGTCCCCAGCTCGCCGCAGTGTTTGAGTGCCGTCACAATTAAGCCCCCGCCATGATCGACCGGCTCGATCTTTGAACGGTAAAGTACGACCTTGAACCGATCGAACCCCGGGCAGAACAGGGGCTCGGCCAGACCATG
>CATVTM010000030.1 GCA_958346935.1 uncultured Collinsella sp. | reverse complement strand
ACACATCGAGCGCCTCGGCCTCAACACGATCGGCAAGCGCGCCGATGAGTTCCGGCGAGACAAACGGCATATCGCAGGCGACGATCGCCACGAGCGGCAATCGGGCCGCAGCCAGCGAGCTCGCGATGCCGCGCATGGCACCGGCGGGACCGTCGACGTCCATCACCACGCGCGGCACCAGGCCACCAAACTCGCACTCCTCAAGATAGGCAAGCTCATCGGGGCGCGAGGTCGTCACAACAAGCTCGCTGCCGACCAGCGCCAATCGCTCCAGCACTCGCTCGATCAGAGGCTTTCCGCAAAACGCCATGCGCGCCTTGTCGCACCCCATGCGCGACGACAGCCCGCCCGCCTGGACGACACAAGAAAGATCGGCCCGTCTTACGGTAGTCATACGGCAAACCACCCCCATCGGCATGCTCGAAACCCAGTGCACGAAGCTAAATACAGCCGTCGAAATAGCGGCGCTACGAAAAGCTCGTGCAAAAACAAAACAGCGCCTTTGCGGCACGCAGCAAGACCGCGAGCACAAAAGCGCTGGTAGCGTATGGCGGGAACGTATGTGAATCGAACACATCCAAGACGTTTTGCACGCCTAGTAACGGTTTTGAGGACCGCAGAGCCCACCGGAGCCCATCCGTTCCCAAGTGCGGCGGTATTTTACCAAACCGAGCAGTCAATCTAGCGCAGGGAGCGCAGGCCGCCGGCCTCCTTGTCGAGCACTGTAAAGCGCACGGCATCCAGGTGTTCCAAGATGCTGATGGCCCGTTTGCGCGACACGCCCAGGGCCTCGCGCAGCACGCTCGTGGTGGCAGCGCCGCCGGCTGCCTCAATGGCGGCGGCGACGAGCTCGCGCGCATGGGCCTCGGCGGCAGCGGACAGGGCAACGTCGCGCTCGACCTTAACGATCGAGCGGTTGAGCGAAAGCTCGCGCAGGGCACGCGTCATGGTGTCGCGATCGAGCTGCAACCGCTCGCCCATATCGGGCAACGTCGGTGCATCGAGGCCGGCTTCGTCCAGCAAGGCAACGATACGTTCGCAGGCCTCGCGTACCACACGCGCCGCAGCGGCAGCGGAGTGCGGGTCGAACACCTCGGCGCCCTCGGAGGCACACACGCCGCGCGAGCAGCCCTCGTAAATCAGGGCCGCGGCAACGCCTTCATCAGCGGCAGGCCACGCAGCATGGGCAACGGCGCCGGGCGTAAAGCCTGTCTCCTTGGGAGCCGCCGCGTGCATGGCTGACAGGGTCGCCGCCAGTGCATCCATCGCGGCGTCGAGCACCACGGCGTCCGCCAAGAGGCCCGCATCACCCACGGCAAGCTTGCGAACGGAGCCCTGCGCCACCAACCCGCGCAGTGCGGCATCGACCTCGCCGACACCAAGATCCAAAGCCTCGGCAACATCAATCGCCTTAACCGGCAGCGTCCGCAACGCCAGCCAAGCGCCCACACCGCCCGCGATATCGCCGGACTCGAGCGCCGCGTACAGCACGCGTTCCCCCTCAGTAAGTTCGCGCGAACGGCGGCATCGCGACAACAGCACGCGCCCTCCACCAATAAGCATGACCGGCGAATAGGACAGCACCACGGCATGGTCGCCGGCGCGCAGCGGAAGCGGTTCCTCCAAGCGTACCTGCACCACTCGCGTCTCTCCCACCGCCATGGGGGCCTCGCCCTCCAAAAGCATGATGCGGCCGACAACCTCGGCCGTACCCGCCATCACGTGCACACGCGCGCCCGACTCGAGCACGCGCGGCTTGGCGCCCTCGCGGCCCAAATACGTAAACGTCATCATAAAGCGCATCGACTGGCCAAAGCGGCCCGGCACGCCGAGCATCTCACCGCGATCGAGCGCGGCGACAGCATCGCCCACCAAGTTGAGCGCCACACGCTGGCCGGGCAACGCCCGCGGCGTATCGCCATGCACCTGAATCCCGCGTACACGACAGACCGTACGCGACGGTAACGCCATCAGCTCGTCGCCCACCGCAACCGGCGCATCGTGCAGCGTTCCCGTCACCACGGTACCGGCGCCCTTGATCGTAAAGCAGCGGTCGATGGGCAGCCGCGGCGCGGCATCGGTGGTCTCGGCACGGGCACGGCAGGCATCCCAGCAAGCGGCAACCTGCTCGTCGAGTGCAGCAAGCAGGTCATCGATCCCCGCGCCGGTCTTGGACGACACGGGCACGATCGACGCGTCGGCAAACACGGTATCCGAAAGAAAATCGTCCACGTCGAGCTCGGCCAGCTCAATCATTTCGTTATCGGCCAGGTCGCACATCGTCAGCGCGACCACCATATGCGTAACGCCCAGCAGCTCCAGCACACGCACGTGCTCGCGGGTCTGCGGCATCACGCCCTCGACGGCCGAAACCACCAGCACGGCCACGTCGATACCCGTGGCGCCCTGCACCATAGCGCGCAGGTAATGCGCGTGGCCCGGCACGTCGACCAGGCCGACGATCTTGCCACTCGGGAGCGCCAGCTCGCCAAAGCCAAGCTCCACGGTCATACCGCGACGGCGTTCAACCTCCAGACGGTCGGGATTCTTGCCGGTCAGCGCCTCGATCAGCGCCGACTTACCGTGGTCGACGTGGCCCGCCGTGCCAACGATAACGGGACACTCCACCAGCGCCTGAACCTCACTCATCGAACAATCGCCTTCTCAACGCACGCGACGAGCGTCGATGCCGCCGTCTCGATATCGCGATCGCCCACGAGCGTACGGACGTCAAACAAAATGCGATCGTGCGAGGTTCGCGTGACGACCGGCGTGTCGAAGTCCTGGACAAGAGAGCGCTTGAGCGCATCGACCGTCAGGCGCTCGTCAACAAGACGCACGGCAACGCACATCGTGGGCAGCTCCACGGTAGGCAGCGAGCCGCCACCGGGGGTCGACGATTCCTCGACAATCTCCAACTCAACGGCACACGGGCAACCAGCCTTATCGAGCCCGGCGACCATACGATCACGCAGCTTACGGGCACGTCGCTCCAAATGAGCCTGCGGCAGCGTAAGCATGCTGAGCACCGGAATATCGCGATGGGCAACATCGGCGCCGTCCATGTAGATGCGCAGCGTGGCCTCGAGCGCCGTGAGCGCCAACTTGCCCGGGCGCAGGGCGCGCATAAGCGGATGCGACCCACAGGCCTGGACCAGATCGCGACGGCCCATGATAATGCCCGCCTGTGCGGCTCCGAGCAGCTTATCGCCCGAGCACGACACCAGATCGAGCCCCGCCGCGACCGAAACCGGTGTGGGCTCCTCGCCGCCGCGCACCAAGATGTCGTCGGGCAGCAGCGCGCCCGAACCCTGGTCCTCGTAGAACAGCAGGCCATGCTTGTGAGCAAGCGCCGCAAGCTCCCGAGAGCCCACCTCCTCGTGGAAACCCTCAATGCGATAGTTAGAAGGATGGACCTTGAGGATCATCGCCGTATCGGGCGTGATGGCGCGCTCGTAGTCCGACAGGTGCGTGCGGTTGGTGGCCCCGACCTCAACGAGCTTGGCACCCGAGGCCTCCATGACATCGGGGATGCGGAAGCTGCCGCCGATCTCGACAAGCTCGCCGCGGCTCACGATGACCTCTTTGCCCGCGGCATGGGTGGCAAGCACCAGCAGCACCGCGGCGGCATTGTTGTTGACGACCAGCGCGTCCTCGGCACCGGTGAGCGAGCGGATCAGTTGCGCGGCATGCTCCTTGCGCGACCCACGCGAGCAGGTGTCCACGCTGTACTCGAGCGTGCTGTAGCCGCGCGCGACCTCGGCCACGGCCTTTGCCGCCGACTCCGCAAGCGGGGCGCGGCCCAAGTTGGTATGGATAACCACACCCGTGGCGTTGACGGCGGGACGCAGGCTCGGCAGCGCGGAGCGATGCGCACGCCACTCGATGGCCGAGGCCAGCTCGCGCTTGGAACGCGGGGCGGCACCGGCACGAATCGCGGCGCGCTCCTCGTCGAGCTCGGCCGTCACGGCAGCATGGACCACCGCGTCGCAGGTCTCCCCCGCCGCCTTCACTACCGGCCACTCGGCAAGCAGCTCGTTGACGGAAGGAATGGCACGCAGGCGGGCGCGCACCTCATCGGACATGTTCTGGCTATCGCTCATGTGCAGCCTTTCAAAAGAAACGTGGATCAGTCGAATACATCAGCTGAGTCAATTACTCGTCATTATCCCCGCACGCGACGATCTTTTCCACGCGAACGGCGTTTTCCTGGGTGAGCGCGGCACCCGTCAACGGGTCCCAACGCAACGGTGTATGGTCGAGCGGGCCCACGCCCAAAGCTTGAGCGCCACCGGCATCGGCACCAAACGAACGCCCACCGGGGGCGGCCGAGGTGAAGATGCACACCGGATGCAGATACGGCGTCGTCTCCACGCGCACGCGGTCGCGGCCCATATCGCTCACGAGTTCGACGATCTCGCCGTCGGCGATGCCCATGTGCGCAGCAGCATCGGCATTCATCTGCACGGCATCCAGGTCCGACCCAGCCTCGGCGGCACCTTGAGCTGCAAGCCTTCGCGAGGTATGCGACTCAAAGGGGCGGTTGCCGCTAATGAGGCGAAACATCCCCGGACCAGGCTCCACCATGGGAGCGATCCAGTTGGGTACACGCCCCAGGCCGGCACGCTCCCATACGTCACTTGCCAGCGCAATTTTGCCGCCATCCAAGGGAATCGCCGGCTCGCCCGTACGCGACGGCAACGCAACACCCGTGTCGGCCCAGCCGCGCTCCTTGAGCTCGTCCAGATTGATCCCAAAAGGCGCCACCTGGGCAGCCGCCAGATCGTCAGACGTAAACTGGAAGTACTCGCCCGCGCCACACGCCTGCGCCAGACCGGCAAAAATCTCCCGACCGGGACGTGTGTCGTCATGCTGCACAGGCAGCGCGGCGTTGCGGTAGAACACCCGCGAATCGTTGGCGCCCACGACCGTGCCCACGCCGCGGTCGGCTTCCAGATACGTCACGTCGGGCAGCACGAAGTCAGAAGCACGCGCCGTCTCGGACCAGCGAATATCAATCGTCACGAGCAAGTCGAGCTGCTGCAAAATACCCAACCAAGCTTGTGCATTACCATAGCCCGCACCGGGGTTACTGGCATAGACGATGAGCCCACGCAAATCGCCGGCAAGAATCGACTGACCGATGGTCGTACACAGGCCGCGCACCGGATCGACCAGTGGATAGCGCTCGGATCCCAGCTTGGACATGCGCGACACCGGCGGCGTCGCAAAGCGTGCGGGATCAAGGTCGCCCAGCGCAAGCGGTGTGGGTGGATTGAGCGCGCCGCCCACATGTCCAATACAGCCCAGCAGCACATCGACCAAGCAGATAGCGCGCGCGGTCTGGGTGCTATTGGCATACGCGATGCCAATGCCGCCATGAAAGCCGGCGTCCACCACGGCAGCAGGCGCGGCCGCAGCTAGATCGCGCGCCGTGGCGGCGATCTCTGCGGCCGGCACGTCGCACATCGACTCGGCCCACTCGGGCGTCCAAGCACGGGCCGCCTGCGCCAGCTCGTCAAAACCCGTGGTATAGCGGGTCACGAACTCGTGGTCATACAGGTCCTCGGCAATCAAGACATGCGCAATACCCAACAGCAGCGCCAAGTCGCAGCCCGGGCGCACGCGCAACCAGCGGTCGGCAAGTGCAGCCGAGCCGCTGCGCCGGGGGTCAACCACGATAATCTTCGCCCCACGGCGACGGGCATCGTTGAGCGCGTCAACGGCCCCCATCGTCGACGAATCGACAATGGAACGCCCCAGGTACATAATGCAATCGGTATGCGCCAGGTCGGAGGCGGGACTGTAGCCCAGGCTGTGCTCCCAGCCGGTAAGTCGGCTTACCTCGCAGGCACCGTCGGCACCGTACACGTTGGGCGAACCCAGCGCGTGCATAAGACGATAGCCCCAGTAGCGGTCGAACGAGGGCACGCCGAGCGTCATGCCCAGCGCACGGGGCCCGCGCTCGTCAACAATCCCCAAAAGACACTCGGCAATCTGGGCAAACGCCTCATCCCAGGAAATCGCATCAAACCCCGAGCCATCAGCTCGGCGGCGCATGGGATGCAAAATCCGATCGCGCTCATCAAACGGCATGGACAGGCGATGCCGCCCGCGGGCGCACAGGGCACGCGCCGCGCATGGATGCCCCGGCACCGGCAACTCGGCCACCACACGACCGTCCTCAACGCGTGCCGCAAAGGCGCAATCGGCATAGCATCCCCCGCATGTGGTCACCACGGCGCGACCGTCACGCTTCACAGCAGATGCCATCTCGATTACCCCTTTCACCAGCCAAACAGAACAGGCCAACAGCCCGGCAACGAGCCCCAGACCAAAAAAGCCTCCCGCACGGCAACGCCCCGCGGGAGGCCCGACGTCAAACAGACGGTACCTTACGCCTCGGACTTCTTGGCGTAGATAAACCAGTAGCCGAGCGCAACCAGAACCGCGCCGCCCACGATGTTGCCCAGCGTGGCGGCGGACAGGTTAAACGCAATGCCCGCGGCGTTGAGTGCATCGGCGCCGGCGACGTCGGCACCGTAGCCGCATGCATGCATCACGGCACCCATGGGCAAAAAGTACATGTTGGCAACGCAGTGCTCAAAACCGCAGGCCACAAACGCGGCAATGGGCAGCAGAATGCCCACGACCTTATCGACCACGGTCTTGCCGGCGGTACCGATCCACACGGCCAGGCACACAAAAATGTTGCACAGGATGCCGCGGAAGAAGATCGTCACCCAGTCGATCGTCACCTTGCCGGCGGCGACGCTCACCATGGAATTGGCGACCGCCTCGCCGTTGAGCTTGTAAATGCCGGCCATGTACACCAAAAAGACGATGAACAGAGCGCCGACAAAATTGCCGACCCACACGACGACCCAGGCCTTGAGCATCTGAGCCAGGGTGATCTTTTTGCTCTTGAGCGCGCAGACCATAAGAGAATTGCCGGTGAACAGCTCGGCGCCGCACACCAGCACCAGCACCAGGCCCAGGCAAAAGCACAGACCGCCCACGACGCGCTGAGCGCCCCAGCCGAGCGTGCCATCGCTCAAGAACACCGTAAAGAACAGGCCGCCGAAGGCGATGAACGCGCCGGCGAACATTGCCAACAGAAAGGCCTTTGCGACCGGCAGGTTGGCCTTGGTCACGCCGGCGGCCTCGGTCTTGGCCTCGATCGCAGCGGGCGCCAGGCAATCGGGAGCGGGGTACTCCACCTTGGAATCTGCCATGTCAATCACTTCTTTCCTAATCAGCAGAGACAAGCGCTCCTATTGCTCTTGCCCCAAGCGGACAAAGTGGGAAAAGTCGTTGGCGGCCACGGCGTCGTACACGGCGTCGACGGCGTCAAAGACTTCCGGGGACATGGGGTTGTAGAACTCCGTGTCGCCCGGCTGAATCCCGACGAAGACGATATCATCGCACGATTGCTCGATTTCCTCGATCAGAATCGACAAAGGAAGCGAATGCGTGGTGAACATCGACTTGCGGGCCACATCGCGCTTGTCGAGCAAACGGATGGACCCGACGGGCAGCGCCATGTCGGCAGCATCGACCAAGACCAGACGCGGCGGACGCTCGCGCTTGACCTCGATGATGTCGTCCTCGGGTGTCTGACCGCCATCGATGGTGTACCAGCCGGCAAGCGGCGCGTCCTCCATCTTTTTGGAGAGCACGGGGCCGGCGGCATCGTCGGCACGCAGCACGCTTCCCGCCGTGAGCACGATGCCCGCAAAGGGAGCACCGTTCACGCGGCCATCCACAACGCGACCCATTACTGCAACCTCCCCGTCAGATACACGCCCGACACATCGCGCACGCGCTCAACCAGATCGCGGAACTTCATCAGAAACGCGACCTGCTGGGCATGCAGGCCAAAGTCGTCATCGAACACCGAGATGCCGGCCTTGGCAGAACCGCGAAAACCGCGCTCGTCGAGCAGTGCATCGCAGGCCTCGAGCAGCGACGGCACCGCCGCCTTGTCGAGCTGGCACTCGCCAAAGGAGCGGATGGCCTCGAACTTGGTCTTGGCCTCCCCCTCCGGCAGCGCGTCGACGAGCGAATAGAAGACATCCACCGGCACCGACAGGCGCGGCTCAAAGCAGTCGAGCACGCCGGTGTGGTGGCCCACGGCGAGCGTGTAGTACAGCACGTCGCAGGCCTCCTGGGGAACGTCTTCCTCGGTCTCCACAAACTTACGCGTGAGCTCGTAGAAGACCACCTGGTCGGGCGCATGACCCAGGCAGGGGTCGGCGACGCCCTCGGCGGCCTCGTCGCTTGCGCGCGAGGCATCGCCAAAAGAGCCGCCGAGCATACCGGGGCCCGCAAAGTAACCAGAGCGGTCCGTGAGCTCCATCTAGCGACCTCCGGCCAGCACCAGATCCTGCAGCGCCGAGTACACCTCGACGCGGCGCGGATCGTCCTGCTTGTCGATGAGCAGCGCCATGGCACCGCGGATATCGCCCTTGGGCGCACCCTCGAGCGTATCCATAAACTCGTTGGCCAGGTCGCGGCCGTAACGATAGCCGCTCATGGCGCGAGCTTCGCGCTCAATGGCAACGCGCAGCTTGTACGGCACGCCGGGGTGCAGGATATCGGCCTGCTCGCCGGCGGCCTCCACCGTGGTCTCGGCATGGAGCTTTTGGTCCAGCAGACCGAGCGCCATGGCAAAGCCGTAGATGGTCTGCGCGGGGCTGGGCGGGCAGCCGGGGATGTAGACATCGACCGGCAGAATCTTGTCCGTGCCGCCCCAGACGCAGTAGTTGTCGTAGAAGATGCCGCCGGTGCAGCCGCACGCGCCATAGGACACCACGATCTTGGGATCGGGTGCGGCCTCAAAGGCGCGCAGGGCCGGCATGCGCATGGCGCGCGTCACGGCTCCGGTGTACAGCAGCACATCGGCGTGACGGGGCGAGGGCACGACCTTGATGCCAAAGCGCTCGACGTCGAAGACGGGCGTGATGGAACCGAAGATCTCGATCTCGCAGCCGTTGCAGCCGCCGCAGTCGACACGGTAGACGTACACCGAGCGCTTGATCTTCTTAAGAAGGGTCGCCTTGGCCTTCTCGATGCTCTCGTCGAGCTCGATCTTGGTCGGGCGGTACTGAAGCCGCTCGGGCAAAAGCGTGGGTTCGGCCATGGTTACTCCTCCTTCTTGTCTAGATCCATGACAATGCCCTCGACCGGCGCGGGACCTGCGGGGATCTCGGCCGCATCGGGGTTGAGCTCGCGGTCGATATACTCCGGGTTCACGCCGTGGCCGCCCAGATACTCCATGCCGGGGCCCTGGGGCTCACCGGACGCAAGCGTCTCGTTGGCAGCCATGCCGTGCGCGTTGCCGGTCTTTACGGCCGAGGCGGCGCGCAGGGCGTCGAGCTCGCGCTTGCACTCCTGGCACATACCGACGGTACGGGCGGCCTGCTCGGCCTCCATGCCGCCGGCCTTTTGCAGCAGGCGCTTGGCGTAGTCAATCTCCTTGTGCGGGGCAAACGGCTTGCCGCAGCGCGAGCAGTGCTCGAGCGTGTAGACGCTCTTGCTGGTGAGGTCGTCTTTGCTCATGACGGCCAGCTCAAACTCCTCGGTGAGCTTGATGGCCTCCATGGGGCAGGCTTCCTCGCAACGGCCGCAAAAGATGCAGCGGCCGTAGTCGATCGACCAGGTAATGGTATCGGCCGCAAGGTCGGTGTCCATGCGAATGGCATCGGCCGGGCATGCCACGCCGCAGGCACCGCAGGCGATGCAGAGCTCGGCGTTGTGCTCGGGCTTGCCGCGCATGTCCTTGTTGGTGGGGAACGGCGCAAACGGGTACTTGACCGTCGCGTCGCCGGCCTTGGCGTTAACCTTCCAAAGCTTCAGCATATTAGAGCGCCTCCTCATCGAGCGGGGCGGCAACGGTGCCCTCGCCCGCAAGCGGCGACTTATCGCGCCAGACGTTCTCGAATTGCTCCTTGTCGAGCACGTGATCGCGCTTGGCGGCGACATCGGTCACCGTCACGCGGTCGGTGCAGGAGTAGCACGGGTCGAGCGAGCCGACGATCAGCGCCGCGTCGCCCACGGTGTTGCCGCGGAACATGTAGCGCAGGACCGGCCAGTTGCTGTACGTGGCGGCCTTGGCGCGCCAGCGGTAGCACTTCTGGTTATTGCCGAGCATGGCCCAGTGCACGTCCTCGCCGCGCGGCGCCTCGGTGGCGCCGATGGCGTACTTGTGCGGGGTGTACTCCCAATCCGTGGTGAGGATGGGGCCCGACGGGCAGTTCTCGAGCATGGTCTCGATCATGTCGATCGAATCGTAGACCTCCTGGATGCGAACGGCAGTACGGCCGAAAGCATCGCAGGTATCTGCCGTGGCGGCGTGCATCTTTTGGACATCCGGATCGGCGTAGCCATCGAAGGGATGGTCAAAGCGCACGTCGCGGGCATAGCCCGAACCACGCATGAGCGGGCCGACCGGCGAGAAGTCGCGTGCGATCTTGCGGTCCAGAATGCCGATACCGCTCGTACGCTCGATAAAGTTGGGCGTAGAGAGCAGCACGTCGACGAGTTCCTGAACCTCGGAGCGCAGCTGGTGGATGGTCGTGAGCGTGGAGAGCTTCTGCTCGGCCAAAATGTCGCGGCGCACGCCGCCGATCACGTTGAGGCCGTAGGTCTTGCGGTGACCGGAGAGCTTCTCGGCCAGATCCATGGACTTCTCGCGGACGCGGAAGAACTGCTGGAAGCCGGAGTCGAAGCCCGTGTAGTGCGACGCCAGGCCAATGTTGAGCAGATGCGAGTGCAGACGCTCGACCTCGAGCATGATGGCGCGGATGTACTGGGCGCGCGGCGGGACATGAATGCCCTGGGCGCGCTCGACGGCCTCGGCATAGGCCACCGAGTGGGCGCAGCCGCAGATGCCGCAGATGCGGTCGGCGAGGAACGTCACGGCGTCATAGTTCAGGCGCGTCTCGGCGACCTTCTCCATGCCGCGGTGCACGTAGAACAGACGGTAGTCGGCATCGACGATCGTCTCGCCCTCAACGAACAGGCGGAAGTGGCCGGGCTCGTCGGAGGTGATGTGCAACGGTCCCATGGGGACGAGCGTGGTCTCCTTGCCCTTGGTGTCGGCCAAGAATTCGTAGTTTTCCATGTCGCTCGCGGGGGCGGGGCGGAAACGGTAATCCATCGAATCCTTGCGCAACGGGTACAGCCCGCTGGGCCAATCGTCGGGAAGCACCAGGCGACGGCGGTCGGGCAGACCCTCGGGAATCAGGCCGAACATATCGCGCAGCTCGCGCTCGCCCCACACGCAGGCGGGGACGAACGGCGTCACGGACGGGAACGTCATCTTGGCGGGGTCGACCTCGGCACGCACGGTAACCCAGCCGGGGTCCTCCCCCTCCATGGAGATGACGTAGTACACGGCGTAACGGCCGCACAGGGAGCGCTCGTCGTTGCCGACAATCACGGGAATCCAGCCGTAGCGCTCGTAGTACAGGTAGTGGACGGCCTCGGGCAGCTTGTCCTGCTTGACGGTAATCGTCAGCTGGTCCTCGCACTGCCACTCAACCTTCTCGATAGCGCCCGGCACTGCGGCGCGCAGGGCCTCGACGTGGCTTTCGCAACGACGAGCGTAGTCCTTCTTTTCAGGTTCTGCCATGGTGCTAATTCACCTCGCTTGTCTTGGTCTGGGAACTGAACACCATGCGGTAGAGAGGAGCCTCGTGGAGCTCTTCGACGCTCTGGTTCAAAACGACGGACGTTGCATCCTCGACGCCGCTCGTGATGGCGACCGGGGTGGCGATACCGAACCACATGACCACGATCGCGAGGGCGATCTCGGGGATGATCATGAGGGCGGGCACCTCGTGGCGCTTCATGCCCTCGGGCGCCTTGCCGAAGATGGACTTGAGCGCGATGCCGGTAAGGGCAAAGTACACGCCGGTGAGGCCAATGGCCACGAGCACGACCACCCAGATGGGACCGGACTGGACGCCGGCCACGAAGGTGAGGAACTCGGAGATGAACAGGGCGAACGGCGGGAAGGCGGCGAGCGCGAGCAGGGCGATGATGGTGAGCGCTGCCGTGACGGGAGCGATCTCGACGACGCCCTTGATCTTGTTCAGGTCGCGGGTGTGGTAGATGTGCTGGATGTTACCGGCCATGCAGAAGGCGAGCGCCTTCGTGAAACCGTGGAAGATGCAGTGCAGCAGGCAGGCGGCGATACCGAGCGGACCACCGATACCCAGGCACAGCGCGACCACGCCGACGTTGTCGACGGAGGAGTACGCGAAGCGGCGCTTGATATCGTCCTGCTTAAAGATGCACAGGGCGGCCACCAGGATGGACAGCGTGCCCAGGATGAGCAGGAGCGTACGCGGATAGGTGTCGCCCACCGTGATGATGGACAGGGAGTAGAAGCGGATGATCACCAGCATGGCGCACTTGAGCAGCACGCCCGAGAGCAGCGCGGAGACCGGGCTCGGAGCCTGGGAGTGCGCGTCGGGCAGCCAAGTGTGCATAGGGAACAGGCCCGCCTTGGTGCCGAAGCCGATGACGATGAACGCGAACGCGAGGCGCACGAGCATCGGGTCGAACTGGTCGGCGTAGGGCATGATGGAGGTGAGGAAGGCTGCCTCATGCGCGTTGGGCATGATATCGGCGGCGTTCGCGTAGATGAGCAGCGTGCCGAACAGGCCGAAGGCCACGCCGGCGGTGCAGACCATCGCGTACTTCCAAGACGCCTCGAGCGCCTGCTTGTTCTTGTAGATGCCCACGAGGAACACGGTCGACAGCGTGGTGGCCTCGACCGCCGCCCAGGTGAGGATGATGTTGTTGGACAGGCAGGCGAGCAGCATCGTGAAAACGAACAGGCTAAACAGCGCGTAGTACTGCTTGGTGCGCTCGGCCGGCATGGTCTTCTCCTCGATATCGATCTTGATATAGGAGATGGAGTACACGCCGGTGATGAACCCGATGATGCCTACCAGAAGGACGAAGATCGACGAGAGCGAATCGAGATGGAGCCACAGGCCCAAAGCGTCGATATTCTGCCCGCTCGAGAGCATGGTTCCCGCGGTGACGACCGAAAGGACGAGGGTTGCCGCGACGGAGATGGTGTTGAGCCCCGCAAAGACGCTGTAGGATGTCGTCTTGGGGAGCGCAGCCATAATCAGGGAGAACACGAGGGGACAAGCGAGCAGGGCGACCGTCAGCATTGAAACATCCATGGCCTACCCCTTCAATTCGGTCAGGTCGTGGGAGTCGAGCGACTTGGTGTCGTTCCAGATCCTCACGACGACGGCGGACATGATGATGACGGCGAAAATGGCGTCGGTGGCGATGCCGATCTCGATGATCTCGGGGGCCGTGGGAGCGAGCAGGGCGAGCGTCACGTGGCTACCGTTCTCCATAAGGCAGTACCCGAAGATTTGCTTGAGGATGTTGCGCTGGGAGATGATGCACGTGAGGCCGACGAAGAAGTGCGCGAAGCTGATGGCGAGGGCCGGAGTAGCCACCTCAGCGGTGGGCAGGCTCAGGCGCGTGACCACCGCGAAGCAGATGGCCACCTCCAGACCGGTGAGGATGATGGTCCAGGCCGGCTTGATGGAGGAGGTCAGCGTGCTATCGGCAGGCGAACCCATCTTTTTGTAGGCACGGTTGAGAATGAACGGAACGAGGATCACCTTGGTGACGAAGGCCGACGCGGCCCATATGAGAAGCTCGGTGGCACCGGTGGTGAGGCCCAGGGTGAGCAGCACGCCCACCAGGACAACCGACTGGATCGCGTACCACTTAATGGCGGACGGGATGGTCTTCGAGACGACCACCATGGTGGAGGTCACGATCAGAAGACCGCCCAGGATATTGACTAACGAATAACCCATGTCCTACCTCCTAACCCATCCAACTAGAGGACAGAGGACCGGCGGCGACGACCATGATCATGAGGACGACGAACACGAACGCCATGGCGCGCGGAAGGGGCTGGCCGGCGGCCACGGTCTCGCTCGGCTCACCGGGCAGGACCTTACCCATCCAACGCAGGAACCATGCGAAGGTGGCGACGGTCTCGACGACCATGACG
Organism: uncultured Collinsella sp.; assembly: GCA_958346935.1. Taxonomy (GTDB): domain Bacteria; phylum Actinomycetota; class Coriobacteriia; order Coriobacteriales; family Coriobacteriaceae; genus Collinsella. Next base: position 9,006 of record CATVTM010000030.1, on the reverse strand, counting down.
CACACGAGGACGAAGATGACCGTGTTGGAAGCACCAACCGCGAAGCCACCGGAAATAATCTGGAACTTGGAGAAGAACGTGCTCATGGGGGGCACGCCGGCGATAGCGGTCGCGGCGACCGCGAAGCCCACGCCCGTGACCGGGTACTTCTTCATGAGGCCCTGGATCTTGGGCAACATACGGGTTCCCAGCGTGAAGCTGAGGGAGCCGGCGATGAGGAAGAACAGGGTCTTGGTGAACGCGTGGTTGAAGATGTGCTCGACGGCGCCGTTAAACGCCATCTGGCTTCCGAACACGGAGAGGCCCAGGCCAAAGAACACGTAGGCGAGCTGCGCGATCGTCGAGAAGGCGAGCAGGCGCTTCATATCCTTCTGGGGCAGGTACATGAGGAAGCCGAAGAGCATGGTCACGACGGCGTCGATGATGGCGACCCAACCGACGATCTCGGGGATATCGCCGGCGCTCGCAAGAGCGCGGGCGAACACGCACACGCCGACCTTAACCATGGACGCGCCATGAAGGTAGGCGGAAACGGGCGTGGGGGCCTCCATTGCGGAGGGCAGCCACATGTAGAGCGGGAACTGGGCGGACTTGGCCCAAGCAGCGAACAGGATGAGCAGCAGCACGACGGTCTTCATACCGGAATCGAGCTGGGAGATCGCGCTCAGCGCGAACGTGCCGGTTCCGGCGAACAGGAAGGCCGCGCCGATGTAGAGTCCCAGAGCGCCGATATGGGTGATGATGAGCGCCTTCATACCGGCCTTCTTGGCCGTGGGCGTCATGTAGTAGCTGATGAGGCCCCAGGAGCACACACCGGTGATCTCGAAGAAAACGAGCTGGCCGACGATGGTGGAGCTGTAGGCGAGACCGGCCATGGCGCCGATGAACGTGGAGAAGTACACGTAGAAGCGACGACGGGGCGCGTCGGGATGCTCCTTATTCTTATCGCTCATGTACGGGAACGAATAGATGACGACGAGCAGGCCGATAGCGACGAACGCGGGTGCGAGCAGCGTGCTCATCCGGTCGAATATGAAGCCCATGACCAAGGTCTGGCCCATACTCGCCCAGGTTACATCGACCGCGTTCATGCCGTTTCCGGCAAACGTCGCGGCCAAGCCAACGGAAGCGACCGTGGCGATGCCGCCGGCAAAGGCGCAGATCCATTTAGCGTAGGGACGCGGCAGCATGACGATGAGCAGGGAGCCCAGCATGGGGACGGCGATCGCCACCATGGCAAAGAGGGACAAGCTCGATTCGATTGACATAGTTTCTCCCTTCTCCCTACACGCCTACGACGACGAAGACGAACGCGAGGACCGCGATGCCGACGACGGCCCAGGTCTGGTTACCGAGCACCTTGAAGCGCGAACGGGAAACGGAGTTCTCGAGCACGCCGCAGACGACGAAATCGACCAGGCACTTGACGAGGAAGACGACGGCGCCCACGAGAGCGGTGACGCCGATGGTCGCGGGCTCTCCCCAGGGGATGAAGATGGAGGTGAACCAAGCGACGACCACGACCTGCTTCATGCCCATGGCGAGCTTCATCATGGCCAGGGACGGGCCGGAGAGCTCGGCGAGCGGGCCCTCCTGGAGCTCCTGCTCGGCTTCGGCCTGATCGAACGGAAGCTTGCCGAGCTCCATGTAACAGGCGGCCGCGAAGGCGACGCCGGCGAGGATAACGGCGACGACGCTCGAGACGTTGCCCGTAACGATGTGCTGACCCATGGTCGCAATGTCCGTGGAGCCGCACACGATGGCGACGGTGAACAGCGCGATGAGCATGGACGGCTCGATGAGCACGCTCATGAGGAGCTCGCGGATACCGCCGAAGCCCGCGTAGGCGTTGGAGGAATCCACGCCGGACAGCGCGAAGAAGAAGCGGGACAGCGCGAGCGCGTACATGATGGTGATGGCGTCACCAAAGACGGGCATGGGGCTCTGGAGCGTGAACATGGGCAGGCCCATGGCGAGCATAAACGACACCGCGAGGAACAGCGGCGGCATGATGCGCAGCACGAAGCTCGAGTCGGAACTCACGGACTCGGGACGCGCCATGAGCTTCGCGAGGTCCCGGTAATCCTGAAGGATGGACGGACCGCGGCGATTGTGCATCTTCGCGCGAATCACACGGGCGAGGCCGGAGAAGAAGGGCGCGACCAGCATGACCACGAGGCCCTGCGCTATCGCAAGAACGATGTTCATAATATCCTCTCCCCTCTCTAGACCATGACCACGGCGAGCACGAGGAAGACAACGAGCGCCGCGACGATGTAGCAGATGTATACGGAGTAGTTGCCGCCCTCGATCTTGGAGGCGAGGCCGGCCAGCTTATCGGCACCCTCGCTCGGTGCATCGACCAGGAAGCGGTCGGGCAGGGGCTCAACGCCCTGGGCGACACCGGTGAGCTTCTGGAACACGTGCGCGATGGACCAGCAGATCTTGGTGCATACCTCGCGCAGGGTGTAGAGCGGGCCCATGAAGAGCTCTACGTCTGACGCGAAGCTCGTGGCGACGACGGGCATGTGCTCGTTGGGCTCGTAGCCGCACGCCCAAGGGTCGGTCTTCTTAGCGGGGGCCTTGGTGCCGAGGCAGGACCTCAACACGAACGCGAGGCCGGTGAGGACCACGAGCGCGATGGCGATCGCGGGGGTGGAGGTGGCGGCACCGGAAATCTCGTTCACCAGAGACACGCCCGAGGTGGCTGTGACGGCAGAGCCGGCAAGCACGCTCTGGGCGACGTCGCCCAGAACCGGGGCGATGACGGGAGAGCCGATTCCCAGCACCACGCAGATGGCCGCGAGGAGCATCTGCGAGAACAACATCGGAGCCGGGGACTCCTTGGCGTTCGCGGCCTCCTGGGAACGAGGGCTGCTCGCGAACGAGACGCCGTAGGCCTTCACGAAGCACGTGACGGCCAGGGCACCGGTGATGGCGAGGGCGGCCGCGGAGGCGACGGCGAACACCATGACGACCGGGTCGGAGAGCGTCGAGATGTTGAACAGGGACTGGTAGGTGAACCACTCGGAAACGAAGCCGTTGAGCGGCGGGATAGCCGAGATGGCAAGGGCACCGATGAGGAAGCAGACGGCCGTGACCGGCATACGGCGGAACAGGCCGCCCATCTTCTCCATGTTGCGCGTACCCGTGGCATAGAGCAGGGAGCCCGCGCCGAGGAACAGCTCGCCCTTGAACATGGCGTGGTTGAGCGTGTGGTAGAGGGCGGCCATGAGCGCGACCGTCGCGATGACGTCGTTGCCCAGGGCGTGCGCCGTCATGGACGCGCCGACACCGAGCAAGATGATGCCGATGTTCTCGACGGAGTGGTAGGCCAGCAGGCGCTTAATGTCGTGCTCGTGGAGGGCGTAGACGACGCCCAGGACCGACGAGATGGATCCGAAGACCAGGACCATGAGGCCCCACCAGAGCTGGACGCCCGAACCCGCGAGCAGGTCGAGACCGACCTTGAGGATTCCCAGGATGCCGATCTTGATCATGCCGCCGGACATGAGGGCGGACACGTTGGACGGCGCCTCGGGGTGCGCCTGGGGCAGCCAGGAGTGCAGCGGGATGATACCGGCCTTTGCGCCGAATCCGAAGAACGCGAGGACGAAGCACGCGGAGGAGACGGCGGGTCCAAAGTCATGCGTACGGAAATCACTGAAGCTGAAGGAACCGCCCACGCCGTTGGTCATGAGCAGGAAGCTCGCCATGATAAGGACAAAGCCCACGTGCGCGATGACGAAGTAGAGCCAACCGCCCCTAATGGAGTTCTTGTTCTCCTCGATAACGACAAGGAAGTAGCTCGTAAGGGACATGAGCTCAAAGGCGACCAGGAACCAGAACACGTTGTCGGCGGTGATGACGAGCATCATCGAGGCGACGAAGGTGTTCATGAAGAAACCGGCGCGCCCGACCTTGCCCGGGTACTCATCGAAGTAGGACAGACCGTAGATGAAGCCCGCAAAGGCGAGGATTGAGATGAGGACCACGATCAGGCCCGCAAGGCCGTTGAGCAAGAGCTCGAGACGGGCGAACGGGAAAAAGAAGACCGTGTTGAGGGACGAAACGTCGCCAAGCACGGCCTCGAGGCCCGCGATGAACGACAGCACGGCCGCGACGGCGCCGATTAGGCAGCCGGCGGTCTTGGCGGCGTTATCGGCCTTGATCAGCAGAACCGAGGCGAGCGCACCGATGCACGAGACGGCAAGCGATGCGATAAACAGCGTCATGCTATCCATTGTTTACGCTCCCTTCTGCTTTCTCGGACAGGCCCTGGGCCACAGCGGTAACGTCGACAGCCGGACCGTTTTCGATCGAGCGCAGGCGCTTGGCCTCGTCGAGCTCACGATCGGCCGCGCCGCCCATGACGGTCAGCGCCTTGGTGGGGCACGCCGCCACACAATGCGGGCCGTCCGAATCGAAGGCACACAGGTCGCACTTGACAGCGCAGGTGTACTGGCCGGGAGCCCACGTCAGCAGGCTGCTCAGGGACTTAGGATACGAAGGCGTCGGGTCGCACATGCCTGCGACACCGGCGATAGACGTGCCATCGGGATGGATGGCTCCGAAGGGGCACGCGATGGCGCACAGCCTGCACCCGATGCACTCCTGCTCCTTGACGTGGATGCGATCGCCATCGTGCTCGATGGCATTCACCGGGCAAACCTCGGCGCAGGGGGCACCCTCGCAATGGTGGCAGGCAAGGGCGGCCGAAATACCGCCGGTCTTCACGAGCGCCAGGCGCGGCGTATCCTGAAGACCCTGCATCCGGTGGGCGTCGGCACAGGCGGACTGGCATGTTCCGCAGCCGATGCACCTCTCCGGGTTGATGTCGATGAAGCGGTTCATCCCCACTTCCTTTCAAAATAACGGGCCGGGCTCCCGAACGTACGGGACGCCCGGCCCAAAAAGCCAACGAGAACGGGACTACACGATTTGGTTCACGTGCGTCTCGTCATCGAACTTGGCGGCGCCGGGCTCAACGTCCTGGGGAGCGGCGGCGTCCACCAGAGCCTGCTTGAGCTCGGTGTACTGACGCTCCACCTCGCCCTCGGCCCAGACCTGGTCGGCGATAGCGTCGACCTGGCAGGCGGAGAACTTGTCCTCGGGCGTGTGCGAGACCGGGTCGACCTTGTGAATGGTCAGCTCGTTGCACTTGCCGATCCACCACTGGTAGGTCATATAGACCGTGCCCTTGTTGATGCGGTCGCTCACGTCGGCGCGGCTGTATACCTGGCCGCGGCGGCTGTGAATCGAGACGATGTCGCCGTTCTTGATGCCGCGCGCCTCGGCGTCCGCGGGATTCATGCGGACAAAGCCGGGCTCGTCGGCAAGCAGCGCCAGCGTCTTGCAGTTGCCGGTCATCGAGCGGCAGCTGTAGTGGCCGACCTCGCGGACGGTGCACAGGATGAGCGGGTACTCATCGTCGGGAAGCTCGGAGGGCGCCTCCCAGTCGTGCGCCATCAGGTTGGCGCGGCCGTCCTTGGTGGTGAACTTGCCACCAGCGAACATGTCGGGCGTACCGTGGTCGTTCACATCGGTGCTCTTGACGGGCCACTGGGCGTAGCCGCCCTCGGGAGCCATCTTCTCGTAGGTCGCGCCCACAAAGTTGGGGCACAGGCTGATGCACTCGTTCCAGATCTGCTCGGTGTTGTCGTAGTGCATGGGATAGCCCATGCGCGTAGACAGGTCCGCGAAGATCTCCCAGTCGTGACGGCACTCGCCCTTGGGCGGAACGGCCGCGTCAAAGTGCTGGAAGCTACGGTCGGATGCGGTAAAGACACCCTCGTGCTCGCCCCAAGAGGTGGCAGGCAGGATGACGTCGGCGAGCATGGTCGTCTGCGTCATAAAGATGTCCTGGCAAATGAACAGATCCAGCTCGGAGAGCGTCTTGCGCATACCGGCCGAATCGGGCTCGGTCTGCACCGGGTCCTCGCCGTAGTTGTAGAAGCAGTGCACCTTGCCCTCGTCGACCAGGTGGCCCAGGTCGGTGAGCTTGTAGCCCTCCTCGAGCGGGAGCTTCTCCTCGGGCACGCCCCAAGCCTTGGCAAACTTGGCACGCACAGCCGGGTCGGTGACTTTCTGGTAGCCAGGGTACAGGTTGGGCAGCATGCCCATATCGCAGGAGCCCTGGACGTTATTCTGGCCACGCACGGGCGCGAGGCCGGAGTTGGGTTTGCCGATCTGGCCGGCAACGCAGGCGATGGAGGCGATGGTGTGCACCGTCTTCAGGTTCTGCTTCTGCTGGCATACGCCCATGCCCCAGCCAATGATGGCAGAGGGCTTCGCCGTGGCGTACATCTCGGCAGCTTGGTGGATCAACGCGGGCTCGACACCCGTGATGTCCTGTACGGATTCGGGAGTGTAGTTCTTGATGGTCTCCCACCACTCGTCAAAGCCGTTCGTGTGCTCGGCGACGAATTCCTTGTCGTAGAGGCCATCGTTGACCAGACAGTTGGCAAAGGCGTTGAGGAACGCGACGTTGCAACCGTTCTTGATCGGAAGGTAGAGATCGGCGATACGCGCGGTTTCGATATGGCGCGGATCGGCGACGATGATCTTGCAACCCTTTTCTTTGGCTCGCACGATACGCCTTGCGACGATGGGGTGCGAATCGGCAGGGTTATAGCCGAAGAGGAAAATGCAGCCCGCATCCTCCATACCGGGGATGGAGCATGACATGCAACCTGAACCAACCGTGTCCATCAGACCGAGGACAGTAGGGCCGTGTCAAGTACGGGCGCAGTTGTCTACGCTGTGGGTGCCGATGCACGCACGCGTAAACTTCTGCATGACGTAGTTCGCCTCATTGCCGCCGCCTCGCGAAGAGCCGGTGGTCATGACAGCGTTAGGACCATATTCGTCAATTATGGCCTGCATCTTAGATGCGGTGAAATCCAGTGCCTCGTCCCAGCTTACGCGCTCAAGATCCGCGCCCTTGGTGCGGCGGATCATCGGGTGCAGTACGCGAGGAGTCAAGATCTTGGTGTCGTTGATGAAGTCGTAGCCGCTCATGCCCTTAAGGCACAGCTCGCCCTGATTGGTGATGCCGTTGAGCGGTTCGGTGCCCACGACCTGGCCGTTTTGGACCAGGAGGTTAAACTGGCAACCGGCACCGCAGTACGGGCAGATCACTTTATGCTTCTCCATGACACCCTCCTTCCTTTCTCTGCTACCGAATACTCGGTACTTATTTGACAATCATTGGGCCTGTATAGCCACCCGCCTACGCCTCGTTTTCGATGGTGGCGCGGGCACGCTCGGCAGTCAGTTCCGCCAGGCGCTCCTCGTCTACCAAGGTGAGGCCCTTGGTCGGGCACGCCTCGGCGCACGCCGGACCGCCGGGACGGTCCACGCACAGGTCGCACTTGAGCACGAAGCTCTTGGTCTGCGAACCCACACGCACGTCGCCCATCAAGACGGGGACCTGCGTGGTAGCCACGCTCACGGCGCCAAAGGGGCAGGCCATGACGCAGCTCTTGCAGCCGATGCAGTTGTCCTCGTTGACGCCGATGCGATGGTTCTTTGGATCAAAGAACAAGGCGCCCGTAGGACAGGCCTTCGCGCACGGAGCATCCTCGCAGTGGTGACATGCCACCGGCGCGGAGATCTCGTAGGTGCGCGTTACGCGCAAGCGAGGTGCGGCGATGTTGCCGGGAATATCGTGTGCCTCGATGCACGCCGCCATACAGGTTTGGCACCCAATGCAGCGTGAAGAATCAGCCACGACTCGTTTATTGCCCATGTTGTTCACTCCCTCCTGAATCCCATGCCGGAGAGACCCTGTCGACGTTGCTCCAAGCCGCCCGTGGCCTGGCATCGGCATATCGAATGCATGCGGCGAAACAGGCACTTCGATAGAATTCCTCCAACGATATACAGGTTAAATATACGCAGTTGCGGGTGGCAAACTTGAGCATACGACCTGCAATACGGGTGTATTGCAGGGGTTTTGGCAGGTTGGGATTATTCTCCATAGGATATAAAGGCGAGTGTATTACACGCGTACATCCTGGGGAGATTTCACACTCGTTTATAAAGGATGTAATACGTTTGATATATATTTCGCGCTCATTAACTTGAGTGCAATAAAGCAGTGGCTATAAGATTGGTTATTATTAGCCAATGTTGTATTTGACCATTCATATTGCACGCTCATTAAGGGGGCCAGTGATGTCATCGACGCAAAAACGAGCCATCCTGCAGGTGCGCATTCGCGAAGAGGACAAACAGCATGCCGAGCGCCTCTACGACGCCATGGGCACATCGCTTGCCGAGGCCGTTCGCCTTTTTGTCGCGCAGAGCATTTTGATGCGCAAGCTTCCCTTTCAGCCGGTCGCCGTGCGCTCAAAGGACGGCACCGCCGCCTATGGATCGCTCAAAGCATATGGGGACCCCAATCGCCGCTCCGAGGAGCGCAATGCCTGGATTGAGTACCTTGCTACAGAATGCGACGATTCGATTTTGGGTCCCGAGGAAGTAGATATCCATGAGTAGCACCATCATCGACGAGACCGTCATCCTGCGCTACCTGCTTAATGACGACGAAGTTCTATCACCGCGCGCCGCCAAGGTCATCGCCACGCGCACCGCTCGTGTCTATCCCGAAATCATCACGCGCGTCGTGGTCACGCTGCGCGACGTCTATAAGGTTCCCCGCGTTGAAATTGCTGCGGCCATGAAGAAGCTGCTCGATGACGTCATGGTCGACGAGCCCACCGTTGTCTCCCTTGCTATCAAACTCTTTGGCAAGACCCATATGGACTTTACCGACTGCCTCCTCGCAGCCCGAACCGCCATCTACAACGATGATGTCGTGAGCTTTGGCAAGCCCATCATCCAAGGCATGATCGATTACCGCCGCCAGCGCCAAACCGCTGCCGACGCTCGCGACCGCGCCACCGAAGCCCGCAGCCGAAGCACCGACTCCACCATCGACAAGCTCCGCCACCACGGTCGCCACTAACCGACAGGCAACGGCATCGCCCGCCCCTCAGCCCC
>CATVTM010000029.1 GCA_958346935.1 uncultured Collinsella sp. | reverse complement strand
GGGTGCTCACCCGCGAGCAATTCCTCCCGCATGAGATGCGCATCGTCGCTGCCCTTCGTATGCAGGGCGCAATCGACGAGCAGGTCATTGTACGCGTAAAGAGCGAGAACCTCTTTCAATATCCCACGGAGCGCATGGTCGCCAACCGCGCAACCGTGTGCCTTCGCCGCCTTGACGCCATGGTGCCCACGGACGCCGTATGCGCCGCGCGCGGCATCGACCCCAAAACCGCCGTCGAGGCTGCGTCATCCCTAACCAGGCTCATGGCATCCGGCACTCCCACGCAGGCGGACCAGGCCATCTTCTACAGCATGATCTGCCGCTACGATATCGTGCGCGAGCTCGTGCTCGTCGAGGTAGGGGAGCGCCTACAAAACTTCGATTATGCCTTTACGGCGGTTGACCTCAACGCCTTTATGACACGCTTTACCACGGAGTATCCGGACGCGGCCCGCTGGACTGAGGCCACGGTCAAGCGCATTAAGGGCTCGCTCCGCCAGACGCTCCGCCATGCCGGCCTTATCGGCGAGGGCCTGGGCCCGGAGACCGAGCGCCTGTCACCACTCTTCCTCGATTCCGATGTCGAGCGAGCCTTGGTTCAGCTGGGCGAGCAGCCGCTTATCGCGGCCCTTACCGGCAGGGCGGTGATGTAGCGTGGCTCCCGTCAAAAGCGCCGTCGACCCTGTTATCACCCCGGCGACCGATCTCACCACCAATATCGGCATCCATTCCCGCAAGAGCGTCGTGGCGGCGCATGCCCGCTCTCAGCACGCCTGTCAGGAATTTGAGCGCCGTGCGCAGCTTCTACGCGAGTGCCTGTGCAGCGAGGACTTTTTGGCCAACAAGGGCATAGGCAATGAGATCGGCTTCCACACTTTTTGCTATGACCCCGCGCTGGAGTTTGAGGCGCGTGCATTATTTGACACCCTTTCATGCGATGCCGAGGCCGACAAGCTTCCGTGCACGCTCAAGGTCGTGAACCTTTACGACGCCGTGCTGGCAATTCTCGAAAAGCGCCGTGTCCTCAAGGCCATCCCACGCCAAGAGGAGCGCCGCGGTACCCAGCGCGTGCTCGAGGACGTGGCCAAGTTCGCCTCGCCCGAGAAAGTTGCCGCGTACATCCTTGAGCAGACCGAGCCGTTCGCGCCCGGAGACGTCATTCTCCTCACCGGTGCAGGTGAGGTCTTCCCGTTCTTTCGCATGCACACGCTTCTCCACTGCATGCTTGCGGATTTTGATGAGGTGCCTGTGGTCGCCGCCTATCCGGGCAGTTTCAACGGCTCTTCTTTCCAGCTCTTTAACCGTCTGCCTGCCGACAACTACTACCGCGCCATCGATATCTCGTAAGCACGGCTCCCCGCAGGCATGTCCCTGCCGCCGGTAACAACCCTATGCCATAACGTTCCCAAACCCAAAGGAGCACCCATGGACAACACAATCATTCGCGACCTCTTTGCAAAAGACATCAACCGCTCCATCAACGGCGTGGTCAAGGTCCAGGATTCAAAAGATGGGTCCATCCGCCAAGAGCTTGACGAGTACGTGGTGACGCGCGAGTTGCAGAGGCACTTTGCCACGTTCTTCAAGGCCTACGGCGATGCCATCGATGCGCGCACCGACAAGATCGGCGTGTGGATCAGTGGTTTCTTCGGTTCCGGTAAATCGCACTTCCTCAAGATGCTGAGCTACCTGCTCGAGAATCGCCAGATCGGCGGTAAGAGCGCCATCCGCTACTTTGACGGCAAGATCGTCGACCCCATGGTCGCGGCTGCCATGGAGCGCGCCTGCTCGGTGCCCACGCAGGCCATCCTCTTTAACATCGATAGCAAGGCGGGCCAGTGGAAGCAGGGCGATACGGCTTCCACGGCGCTGCTTCGCGGCTTTGAGCGCATGTTCTACGAGGCGCGCGGCTTCTACGGCGAGGACCTCAAGCTTGCAAAGCTCGAGGACTACATCGATTCCCTGGGCAAGACCCAGGAGTTCCGCGAGGCCTTTGAGCGCGTGAACGGCGAGTCCTGGCTCCAGGCCCGCGACACCTACAGCTACTTTGAGGACGACGTGGTCGAGGTGCTGCAGAGCGTGCTCGGCATGAGCGAAAAGGCCGCATGGAACTGGCTCGAGGGTTCTGAGGACGAGGTTTTGGCCCCCGATGTCTTTGCCAAAAAGGTCAAGGACTACGTAGACGCTCAGGCAGCGGCCCACGGCGGCAACTTCCGTTTGCTCTTTATGGTCGACGAGGTGGGTCAGTTTATTACAAACGACAAGGACCCAAGCCTTATGCTGAGCCTTCAGACCATCGTCGAGGAGCTGGGTGCCGCCTGCGGTGGCCGCGTGTGGGTGATGGTCACGAGCCAGGAGGCCATCGACAACCTGAGCCTGCCCGTGGGCAACGACTTTTCAAAGATCCAAGGCCGCTTCAATACCCGCCTTTCGCTCTCCAGCTCCAGCGTGGACGAGGTTATCCAGCGCCGTGTGCTCGAGAAGACCGCGCCGGCGGCCGATATGCTTGCACAGGTCTACGAGCAAGACGCCGCCGTGCTTAAAAACAACTTTACCTTTGAGGGTGGCTCGCGCTCCGACCTTGCCGGCTACGCCAACTCCAAGGATTTTGTGGCCAGCTACCCGTTTGTGGGCTACCAGTTTAAGCTCCTGCCCGACGTGATGACCGAGGTGCGCAAGCACGGTGTCAAGGCCAAGCACATGTCAACGGGCGAGCGCTCCATGCTGAGCGCGTTCCAGGAGAGCGCTCAGGCCATCCAGTATGACCAGACCGGTGCACTCGTGCCGTTCTGGTGCTTCTTCGACACTATCTCCAAAGACCTTGAGCACGGCATCAACCAGGTGGTCGACCGCGCGGTCCGTGCGGCCGAGGACGCAAAGGGTCTTGAACCCTACGACGTTCAGGTGCTCAAGCTCCTGTACCTGATTCGTTACATCGGCTACGTTAAGGCCACGGTCGAGAACATCTCCATCTTCATGATCGACGGCCTCGACGTGGGCATGCGCGCCCTCAAGGACCGCGTCAAGGAGTCCCTTGCCCGCCTGGAGCGCGAGAACTACGTGGCACGCCAGGGCGATGCCTATAGCTTCCTCACCGACGAGGAGCAGGAGATAGCGCAGGAGATCGCACGCACTCCGGTCGATAACGCGCAGGTGATCGAGTCTATCAAAAAGCGCCTGTTCGACAGCATCTACACCGCGCGTAAACTCAACCGCGGGGCCAACGACTTTCCGTTTGACCGCTATGTGGACGGCTCAATCCACGGTGCCAGCATGGGCGGCATGGAGCTTTGCGTGGCGACTATGGCGAGCGATCTGGGCCGTGCGGACGATACCGAGCTGGCCTTGGCTTCTTCGGGCAAAGCCATCGTGGCTTTGAGCGACGAGGCGGATTATTGGGAGACGCTCGTCAACGCCGCCAAGATCCGCAAGTACGCCAAGACGCGAAATCTCCAGGAGCTTCAGCCGAGTACGCGCCAGATCGTCGAGTCCAAGATGCGCGAGGCAGCCTATAACGAGAAAGAGGCCGATACCCTTTTGAGCGAGGCTGTGCTCCATGCACGTTGCGCGGTCAACAGCCGCATTGTTGAGGTCCGCGCGGCCAAACCCGCTCAGGTCTTTGAGCAAGTGCTGGCGCAGCTGTGCGATGTGGTCTTTGAAAAGGTCGACTATATCGGCGCGCCGGTCACGAGCGATTCCGATATTCGCTCCACTCTGGCTGGCAACGTTCAAGTGGGGCTCGCTGGCATGGACGCGGGTAACACGCGTGCGCTCAAGGAGGTCGAGGACTACCTCAAAGTGCAGCACCAGCGCCACCTGGATACCGCTATGGGCGATATCCAGCGCAAGTACCAGCAAAGGCCCTTTGGCTGGCGCGAGGTCGACATCGCAAATGTGGTGGCGCAGCTTGTGGTGGAGCAGCGCGCGCAGGTGCTGTTTGGCGGTCAGACGGTTCAAGCTAACGACAGCCGCATGGTGGCGCTCCTGCGCAAGGATGCCGATAAGGCCCAGGTGCGCTTGCGCATGCGCATGAGCGACCGGTTGCTACGCGCCGCGGGCGAACTCATGTGTGACCTGTTTGATCTCAAGACCGTGCCCTCCAACGAGGATAAGCTCGTGGCCGAGCTCAAAGAGCGCCTTGAGGGCTTGCGCGAGGCGTGCCTCGCCATGGCACGCGACTACTACACGGGCATCAAGCCGGCCCACCCGTATCCCGGTGAGGACGAGTGCGAGAAGATGCGCTCGGAGGTGGCCGACGTCCTTAAGGACCAGAACGAGGCCGAGGCGTTCTTGACCACGTTCACCAAGCACGAGGAGCGTTTGCTCGATGCCAGGGAAGACTTTGACAAGGTGGTTGAGTTCTTCGAGTCCAATCAACGAACAGCGTTTGACCATGCCAGGGATTTCTTGAACCGCACCGAGGGTATCGAGTATGCCTCCGATGACATTCCCGGTGCGGTGGAGAACGTGGCAAAGGTTCGTGAGATCCTCAAAGATCCCAAGCCCTACGGCCGTATTAAAGACCTGCAGCCGCTTATGGATCCCGTCGAGGATGACATGAAAAAGCTGTTGGGCATCCGCCGCAATGAGTTTTTGTGTCGCATCGAGAGCGATCTGCAAGACCTGCGGGCGCAGGCCGAGAGTCAAAAGGGCTTTGTCAATCAGGCCAAGGATGCCATAGCAGACGCCGGCACCAAATACGAGTCGTTCAAAAACCGTGCCCACAGCGCTCAAAGTCTCAACGAACTGAGCGTTGTTGCAACTAACTGGGGCGACTGGCTCAGTGCGGCGGCCAACGAGATGTACGACGCTGTGGATGAGGCCCGCGTGCGTATGGACAACGAGCGCCGCACCACCGAGGTCATGAGTACGGGCGAGGTGGTCAAGAAGGTCTCCAACAAGGGCGCCGCATCGTCTGCTCCCGTGCCTGCGCCCAAGCCCCGGCGCAAGATCAAGACTGTGCGCCGCGCCGATCTGGCCAAGCCGAGTCGTCTCTTGTCCGCAGAGGACGTGGAGCGCTACGTGGACGACCTGCGCTCCCGTCTTATGCAGGCGCTCGCTGCAAACGACGAGATCCGTATCAACTAACCCGCGGAGCCGCCGGTGCCAAAGCGCGCACCGGTGGCTTATGGCGTTTAGAAAGGCTCATCAACCATGAACGATTCTGCTCTTAAGAGCTTCTGCACCTGGGCCCGTACGGAGCTCATCAAAGGCGTGGAGGCGCAGATGGTGCGCTACGGCATCACCGAACCTGCACCCGCGCCCGTTGGGTCCGAGACCGTCAACGGCCTGCCCCTAAGTCCGGCTGAGATTGAGCAACGCGACGAACTGCTGCGCATGCAGGCGGAGGTGGGTCACGAGGCGCTGCGCGACCGTGCGGCCTACACCTGGTTCAACCGCATCGTGGCCATTCGCTTCATGGATGCACGCGGATGGCTTCCCAGCCGTATGCGCATGCTAAGTCGTGCGGACGGCAGCCATGGCTGCGAGGCCGTGGAGAACGCGCTGGACGTGGAAATAACGACGGCCGATACCGATCGCATAGCCGAGCTCAAGATGGCGGGCTTGGATGAACCGTTGTGGCGCTACCTGTTTGTTGCTCAGTGCGAGGAGCTTGCCGATTGCCTGGTGGGCGTCTTTGAACGCGTGGGCGGAGCCATGGAGCTGCTGTTGCCCCAGGGCCTCATGATGGCTGACAGTGTGGTGGGCAAACTCAATGCCGTCCTCGCTGACGAGGACTGGCGCGAGGGCGTGACCGTTCTGGGCTGGATGTATCAGTACTACAATGCCGACGTTAAAGACGAGTTCTTCAAGTCCAAGCGCAAGGCAGCGGCGGCGGACATCGCGCCCGCCACGCAGCTCTTCACCCCCGAGTGGATCGTGCACTATATGGTCGAGAACTCGCTCGGCCGTCTGTGGATGCTCAACAATCCGGGGAGTTCGCTACGCGAGCGCATGGAGTATTACATCGAGCCCGATGCTGAGCACGAGGACTTCATCCGCATTTCGAGTCCCGAGGAGATAACCCTCTGCGACCCCGCATGCGGCTCGGGCCATATCTTGGTCTATGCGTTTGAGCTGCTCTTCCATATGTACGAGGAGCGCGGCTATCGTGAGCGCGAGATTCCCGAGCTCATTCTTACTAAAAACCTTGCAGGTATGGAAATCGATTCCCGCGCGGCACAGATCGCGGAGCTGGCGCTTACCATGTGCGCCCGCGAGCACGACCGTCGCTTCTTTAGGCGTGGCGTTCGCGCCGACGTTACCGTGCTCTCGAGCATCCCGCTAGGGGAGGACGAGCTGCCGGGTAACAAGAAGCTCGCCGAGGAGCTGAGTCATTTGGGTGAGATCGGCTCGCTTCTCAATCCTTCAGAGGCCGAGATCGACGAGCTCGAGGCTGCCGCCGCGAGTTGTTCCAATGACCTTTTTGCCGCTACGGCCAAAACTAAGCTCGAAAGCGCCGTCGCCATTTGCGAGAAACTGTCCCGTCGTTTTATCTGCGTCGTGGCGAATCCTCCGTATATGGGCAGCAGCAGCTTTAACCCCTTCATGAGCAAGTGGGTCAAGAAGAACTACCCCGACGTGAAGAGTGACCTCTTCTCCAGCTTTGTCGTTCGCATGTTCAGTCTCGCCAAGGACCACGGCGAGTGCGGAGTCATGTCGCCTTTCGTCTGGATGTTCATCGGAAGCTATGAGAAGCTCCGCAACGAGATTATCGACAACAGAACGCTGACCTCTCTAATCCAGCTTGAGTACTCGGGCTTCGCTGGCGCGACCGTGCCCATCTGTACCTACACGTTCCACAATTCGTTCGTCAAGGGCTACAAGGGCGGCTATGTGCGCCTTTCGGACTTCGTTGGTGCTGCTGTCCAGGCCCCGAAGGCCCTCGATGCGATCCGAAACCCCGACTGCGGCTGGTTCTATCGCCGCGACGCCGACACCTTCAAGCAAATCCCCGGCACCCCCATAGCCTACTGGGCCAGCGACGCTCTTGTTGATTCGTTCGTAAAAGGAAAGAGGCTCGATGCCATTGCTACTCCGCGACAGGGCTTGGCGACGAGCGATAATGGCCGCTTTTTGAGGAAATGGTGGGAAGTGGTGTCTTCCAACACATCGCGAGGTTGCAGCGGCAGGCCCGAGGCAAAGCAAACTGGTTCCCGTTGGTTCCCGATTATTCGAGGCGGCTCCTATCGAAAGTGGTGGGGTGACTACGATGAAGTGGTTAATTGGTTTGATGACGGCCGGGAGATGAAGGAAGCAATTCTGTCCAAGTATACCTATCTCTCTACACCTGATTTTGTGATCAAGAACCAGAACGATTATTTCAAGCCCGCAGTTTCCTGGTCAAAAATTTCTTCCAGCCTCGCCTCCTTTAGGTTTGCGCCTCGAGGGATGCTATTTGAGGTAGCTGGAGCATGTCTTTTTGCGGAGCCGAACGAGCTTCGATACATCCAGGCTTTCTGCAACTGTTCCATTGCCGAAATTGATTTGGCGTTTATGTCGCCGACTCTAAACTTTGAGGTAGGCCAAATCGGTCAGTTGCCGATTATCCAAGATGAGGATGCCGAACCGACTGTTTGCTCACTCGTTGAAGACTCTCGCTCAATTTCAAAGGCGGACTACGATTCGTTTGAAACCTCCTGGGATTTTAAACGTAATCCTCTTGTCTAGGTGATCGTCATGGCTGAGAAGAAGAGGCGCAAGCCTGTCGATAAGACTAGAATTGAATATGTCGAACCTAAGCCAGGCTGGATAAAGACTGTTAAGGTTAATGACCATAACGACGTCATGGGTTCTATTGTTCAGTTTTTTCTGGTTGAATCTCCTTGTAAAGGCGTGAGTAGCAGAGGGCTATCGCTTCTCGATTATGGATGGGCCGATAGTGTTCCTCCTAAATTCGGGTATCTTCACCGAAGATTATTGGAAGTGGCCAATCTCTGCGATGGGTCGACGCTATTTACGGCCACACGAAAAGAAGAGATGAAAAATAGGTTCGTTGAAGCTGGTATGCCTGGCGATTTTACTTCAACTTGTACCTCAAATCGCGTCGTGGCGCTCATCAACAGCAATTTTGTGCTTGATTTATTTCGGATTATTAGAAATTCGTTAGCACATTGTCGCTTTCAATTGGTCGAAAAGAACGGTGTAGATTTCATTGCTTTTGAAAACGGTATACCAGGAAAAGATCTCATTGGGGCGGATTCATTTGAGGTGAGTTCTCGTTTATTTCTTAAATGCAGCACTCTCGTTGATTGGATTGCTGTGGTTAAGTCCGAGGCCATATATGAGACGGAAGAAATTGCCCGCAAGAAAGAGGCTTCAGAACGGGAGTGGGAAAACAAACGTCAATTGGTTTTGTCTCAAATATCGAGTGGGTCCTACTCAAATAAAGATGATCTCGGGAAGGACTGTGAGCTATCTAAGCGTAATTTAGATAAATTACTTGGCGAGCTGAAGGCCCAAGGGCTTATTGCTTATTCACGTTCTAATCGAAAATGGGAACTTACTGGTGACGCAAATCCGTGAGTAAGAGATGTTTCATCTTTGATTGCACAGAACGGTGTGTCGAATGAGCTTCCAACGTTTTTATCGCAAAGAGACTCGCTGTCTCTCGAATGTGACCTTTTAAATGAAATCAGTCGGCGTTTTAAATGAGAGGGCGGTCAAATATGGCCACTTTACTTCAAGAAAAATACGAGGCTCGCAAGGCCGAGGTTAATGCTCGCTTTGAGCAGCTTCGCGCTAACGAGGAAGAGCTCAACCGAATCTTTGCCAAGATCTACAACATGGAGGGGGAGGTGCCCATCGAGGTCGAGGATAAGTACGTTTCGGTGGCGCGCATCTTTGATACCGCCGATGAGATCCCCGAGAGCTATAAGGGCAACAAATACGTGCGCACTAAGCGCGATGAGATCACCTCGCTCCTAAGCTATGCCGTGGGCTGCATGTTTGGCCGCTATTCGCTGGATGTGGATGGCCTGGTCCTGGCCGATCAGGGCACCACGGTCGACGACTATCTGGCCAAGATGCCCGATCCCGCCCATGTGACCTTTATGCCCGATGCCGACAACGTGCTGCCCATCACCGACGACGAGTACTTTGACGACGACATCGTGCGTTACTTTATCGACTTTGTGCGCACCGTGTACGGCGAGGAGACACTCGAACAGAACCTGGCCTTTATTGCCGAGGCGCTCGGCGGCAAGGGCGCCTCGCGCGAGGTGATTCGCACCTACTTTTTGAAGGACTTCTATAAGGACCACTGCCAGACCTATAAGAAGCGCCCCATCTACTGGCTGTTCGACAGCGGCAAGAAGAACGGCTTCAAGTGCCTTGTTTACATGCATCGCTACCAGCCTGACCTGTTGGCTCGCATCCGCACCGACTATGTGCATGAGCAGCAGGAGCGCTACCGTGCCCAGATCGGGTATGCCAACGATGCCCTTGTCAGTGCCGAGCGCGGCGAGCGCGTGCGCTTGGATAAGCGCATCAAAAAGCTCAACGACCAGCTCAAAGAGACCATTGCCTACGAGGAGAAACTGCACCACTTGGCAGACCAGATGATTAAGATCGACCTGGATGACGGCGTCAAGGTCAACTACGCCAAGTTTCAGGATGTGCTGGCGAAGATTAAGTAACTGCAGATACGGTAAGGATATTCATGCCCAAGATCGATGTAGAAGAACAGCTCAAGCTGCGATTTTTGCAGCCGTTGTCCTCATGCGCGCCGCGCCGTGTTGTGGTTTGGCACGATGCGGACGGCGAGTTTGCTCCTGAGTTTGAGCGATTGGCTGCCGAGGGTTTCGACGGCGTGGGGGCCGATGCCGGCGTAATGCCTGCTCACGGTGACTTTGAGCGCCCGGTGCGCTTTGTTGAGGCCTGCGAGGGCCGTATGTTTGCCGTCAAGAAGCTCATCAACCTCGATGACCTTGCGAGCGATATCTTGCTGTATCGCCGTTGCCCGCGCGGCAGGCTTGAGGGCGATTGGCTTGCCGATGTTGAGCTGTATTCCGATCAGTTCCAGGCTGACTATCTTTCGCTTTTGGCCGATCAGCTGGGCATCGAGAATATCGACGCCGTGCGCGAGAGCCTGCGCGAGCACAAGACGTTCTTTGATGCCAAGACCCGCTGCGCTAAGTTTGCCGCGTGTGTTCCGCATGCCTCGGGCGCATCCGATATCGAACTCGGCATCCTTACGGTGATTTTTGGCGGTAAAGAGCTTGGTGACGCGCGCCCCGCGTTTGTGCTGCGTGGCTGTATGACCATGCTGCTGCACGAGGGTCCCGAGGCGCTGGCCGAGTTGATGGACAAGTACTGCGTGCGCGATGTGCTCTCTGCCTTTATGCTTCGCTGCTATGGGTTTGAGGGACCGCTGTATGAGCGCGACTCATTGCTTATGCTTTCATCCCATGTGCTTCTTACGGCGGCATCCACCGCACTTCCCGAGGGAGCGCTCAAGGGGCTCGAAAACTATATGGCTCCCGCCTACGGCCCCTATTGCCTTGAGGCGGTGCGTACGTGGGACCAGGCCGCCGATGCCCGGGCATCGAGCGAGGACCTATTTGAGATTTGTCGTTTAGTTGAGGATGCCCGCGGGCTCTTTGCACGGTTCGAGACCCTGCCGATCGATGCGCTGGCTTCGCTTGATGTGTTCCCGTGCGTCAACGAGGTTGTGCTCTCGCAGCTGTTCTGCTCGTTTGCGCAAGGTGCAGACCGTGTTGAGGATGCGCGTGCCTTTGCTGCGCGTCGCTGCGACCTAAGCTGGTACCGTCGTGTCGAGAGCTACTTTGACCTGCTTGCCGCTGTGGCCGATATGTGCGCGTTTAGGCAGGCGCACGCGGGCGGCTTCCATCTGGCGCAGCCCCAGCAGGTGTGGGATGCCTATACGTCCGAATGGTATGCCATGGACGCTGCCTATCGCCATGTGTGCACCGCGTATCTGCGGGCACGCTCCGTCGAGTGCGATGCGCTCGAGGAACCTGCCCGCGCCGTGGCGGACTGGGCGGAGAATCTCTACAGCAACTGGTTCTTGGCGGATGCCAATGCCTGCTGGGCGGCTGCTGCGCAAGGGGAGTGGGCCGATTGCGGCTACATCGATGGTCCCGCACGGCAGGATGAGTTTTACTGGCATGTGCTACCCGCCTTTGTGGGTTCTGCCAAAACAGCGGTCGTTATCGCGAGCGATGCGCTGCGCTATGAGGTTGCCCGCGACGTTGCGGCGCTGCTCGAGCGCGAACGCGGCGGTAACGTCAAGGTCTCTAGCATGCAGGCGGTCTTTCCCTCCATTACCGAGGTGGGCATGCCTGCGCTGCTGCCGCACCAGGTGCTTGAGCTTGCAGAGGATGGCGCGTTTGTGTTGGCTGACGACATGCCCACTGCGACGACTCCGCAGCGCGAGGCCGTGCTTGCCCACGTTGAGCCTACAGCCCGCGCTTTGCGCTCGAGTGCATACCTCAACATGGCGAGAACCGAGCGCAAGGCGATGCTCAAGGACTCAAGACTTGTCTACCTCTATCACAACAAGATTGATGCCACGGGCGAGAAGGCCGCTACGCAGGATGACGTCTTCGATGCCTGTGCGGACACCGTAGAGGAGCTTGCCGCGTTGGCGCGCCGCGTGTGCACCGACGCCCCGGGCGCGCGTGTTGTTATAACGGCGGATCACGGCTTTATCTACACGCGCCGGGAGCTCAGCGAGTGTCAGATGCTCGGCAAGCCAGATCTTCCCTTCCTTGACGCTCCCGTCATACACGGCAAGCGTCATCTGGTGGTGCCCAACGAGGCCGTGGCCAAGCTTTCGGACGAGGCACGCGGGGTGTTTGTTAATGTTGACATGGGACGTTTGGGTGCCGGCTTTGAGGGGTTTGCCCCGCGCGAGAACGCGCACTTCAAGCGTCCCGGTGGTACTAACAACTACGTCCACGGCGGCATGAGCCTGCAGGAGCTTTGCGTGCCCGTTATTGGATTTTGGCGTGCGCGCTCGGGTTCCAAGGACTTTGTCGACACGCGCGCGGCGACGTTGCGCGTGCTAAGTGAGGGGCGCCGGGTGACCAACTCGCTCTTCTCGCTCAACTTGATCCAGGAAGAACCAGCCCAAGGCAAGGTCTTGCCGTGCGAATACGAGCTGGTGTTTACCGATGCAAGCGGCAACGAGGTGAGCGATACGGTCAAGGCGCATGCTAACAAGACTTCTGTTAATTCGCAGGAGCGCGTAGTGCATGCCAAGTTTGCGCTGCGCGCGGCGGATGGATTCTCGGCAAAGGGTCCGTACTATCTGGTCTGCCGCGAGCGCGAGACGGGCAAGATCGTTTGGCGCGAGACGTACACCATTGCTGTTTCGTTTGCCCCTGTTGCTGACTTTGGTTTTTAGGAGTGTGCCCTATGTTTGATAGCCATGATGACGATCTGTGGGAAGTTCCCTCGATTGATGTGGATGTGCCGGTGGAGGCTGTGCCTGCGGTGGAGACTGTGCCTGCGGGGGAGCCGGTGGCTGCCGCGGCGCCCGTTGAGGCCGCTGCACCCGCCGGGGACGAGCCCTCGACCGACGGCTATTCCCAGGCCGTGGCCGAGGCTCCCGAGGACGACGGCTACGACATGGACGGGCTGGACGGCAAGTTGCTCGAGCACTTTGCTGGCAAGATCGTGCGTAAGGACCTGACGGCCCTTATGAAGCGCGGCGCCAACGTGCCCACCTTTGTGCTGGAGTACCTGCTGGGCATGTACTGCTCAACCGACGACGAGGACGCCGTAGCGGAGGGCCTGAACCGCATCCGCAAGATTCTCACCGATAACTATGTGCGCCCCGACGAGTCCGAGCGCATTAAGTCCAAGATCCGCGAGCTGGGTCGCTTTACCATCATCGATAAGGTGACGGCCAAGCTCGACGAATACAAAGACATCTACGTGGCGTCGTTTGCCAATCTGACCATTGAGCCGTTTGTGATGCCGGCCGAGTACGTGCGCGACTACTCCAAGATTCTGCAGGGCGGCATTTGGTGCATTATGAGCATCGAGTATCGTCATCCCATGGAAGAGGAAGACGAGTTTGGCATGGAGGTCTTTGGCGACGATGCGCCGCGCCGCTCCAAGGCCAAGCGCAAAAAGCGCGGGCCCGAGGACTCTCCGTTTAGCGTGGCCTCACTCACGCCCATTCAGATGCCCAACCTGGACCTGGATGCCATGATCGACGAGCGCCAGTATTTCTCGCGCGACGAGTGGCTCAACATGCTGCTGCGCTCTGCCGGCTATGAGCCCAGCGAGCTTTCGGAGAAGGAGCGCCTGCACTTTATCGAGCGCATGGTGCCGCTCATCGAGCGCAACTACAACCTGTGCGAGCTTGGTCCCCGCGGCACCGGCAAGAGCCACATCTACAAAGAGGTTTCGCCCTACGCCATCTTGCTTTCGGGCGGGCAGACCACCACGGCCAACCTGTTCGGCCGCATGAACTCCATGCGCGCCGATCGCGTGGGCTTGGTGGGCCATTGGGATTGCGTTACGTTCGACGAGGTCGCCGGCATGCGCTTTAAGGACACCAACGCCGTGCAGATCATGAAGGACTATATGGCGAGTGGCAGCTACGCGCGCGGCCGCGACCAGATTAACGCCGATGCCTCCATGGTCTTTGAGGGCAACATCAACGACACCGTGCAAAACGTTCTTAAGACCACGCACCTGTTTGATCCGTTCCCGCCGGAGTTTAACAACGATTCGGCCTTCTTCGACCGTATCCACTATTACCTGCCGGGTTGGGAGATTCCCAAGATGCGCTCGAGCCTGCTGACCGGGCATTACGGCCTGATTACCGACTGCCTGTCGGAGTTTTGCAAGGAGATGCGCCGCAAGGACTTTACGCATCATATCGACCGTTACTTCCGCTTTAACAGCGACTTTAACAAGCGTGACGAGATCGCCGTGCGCAAGACCTTTAGCGGCCTGGCCAAGCTGCTGTTCCCCGACGAGGCCATGGACAAGGACGACGTTCGCTGGCTGCTGGACTACGCCATCGAGGGCCGTCGCCGCGTAAAGGAGCAGCTCAAGATTATGGCGGGCGTCGAGTTTATCGACGTCAACCTGGGCTATATGGATGCCGACAATCCGCAGGACGTGCACGTGGTGCGCGTGCCCGAGCAGTCCGAGGATACGCTGATTCCCGACGGGCCGCTGCTGTCCGGTCATGTGTTTGGCGTGGGCAGGTCGCAGGGCGGCGAGGTTGCCGTGTACAAGCTGGAGAACAAGGCCGTAGCCGGCGAGTGCAAGTTTAAGCACGAGGGCGTTGCCTTTAACAAGCCGGTGCGCGATACGCTGGAAGCCGCGTTTGACAACTTTGTGAACCTGGCGAACCGCGTGGCGCCGGGCATGCACATTGGCTCCAAGGACTACCTGCTGTTCTATAACGACCTGCAGAGCAAAGGCCTGTCCGAGGAAGTTTCGCTCGCCGAGTTTGTGGGCCTGTGCTCTGCGGCGTGCAACCGCCCGGTGATCTCTGCGTTGGCGGTCCCGGGCATCCTTCGCATGTCGGGATCTATGGACGAGATCCGTGGGCTCGAGGACATTATGCGCGTGGCCAAAAACGCTGGTGCTAAGCGCGTGATTTTGCCGCTGAGCGCCATCGCGGGCCTACAGAGTGTTTCGTCCGAGATTATTTCGGGGTTGAGCCCGGTGTTCTATATGGATGGCGACCCGGTCGACGCCGCGAAGAAGGCACTGGATCTGTAGGAGTGCGGGCGTGCGGGCTTGCGTACGCGTGGGCCTGCGAGCGTGTTGGCGTGTTCGGGTAAGGAGGCCTTGCCATGGCGGACGAGCGTTGCGTTGGCGAGTTGCTCGACGAGCTGTTTAGCTTTGAGTCGGTAGCCAAGCGTCAGACGGCGCTTGAGCAGTACGATCGCGGGGAGTTGGTGCGCAAGGCGCGCTCCCGCGAGCTGCTGGGCGTGCTTAGGGGCGTCGAGGCAGCCGAGCACGCTGCGCGCGACTCTGTCGTGCGGGCTGTTGATACGTGCGTGCGCCGTGTTGAGGGTGCGGCCCTTGCGCGCGCTCGCAAGCAGGCGGGCGTTGCGGGTCCGCTGCAGATGGAGCGGCGCTATGCTGCCTTTTTGCGTATGGAGGACAAGGCCGAGCTGCTGACGCGCCTGGAACAGACGCTTTCGTTTATCGAGGTAAAGCTGCGGGTCAATACGGCGGCCAGGGTTCGTGCGGTGTACGATGTCGCGGGGGCTTTGGTGTTGCAGGGCGTGGCGCGCCTGAATGACGCGCGCGTTGTGGATGCCGCACCCTTGGATGCTGATCTGCTGTGTACGCAGTTGGAGCAGATGCGCTGTGCCGCCGATGCGGCGGACCTTGCGGGCATGATCACAGCGACGTTTGAGTCCGAGCTGAGTGCGACGGGGTCGCAGGGCGCCGGCGGGTCTGCGAGCGATGTCGCTGGCGATGTTGCTGGTGACGTGGCGCTGGAGCGTGAACTTACGAACGCGCGCGGCGCTGCGCAGCGAGCGCGCTTGGCGGCGCAGGCATATCGGGCCGAGCGTGCCGCCCGCGTTGCGGGGAGCACGGTGGAGCCGGTATCGTTGCCGGAGTCTGCTTGCGTTGCGTGCGAGACGGCGTGCGATGCCAGGGAGCTTTCCGAGTTGCTCGCTCATGTTAAGAAGTCGTTTGAGACCTACCGTCGTGTTGTTGCCGACGGCGGGTTGTTCTGTGCGTTTGGCTCTGGCTCGCCGCATGGGATTTGCCAGGGCAGTAGTTATTTCGACTACGATTCTCGGTTTGACGAAGACGTGTTGGTGGGCGAGTACGACGGTGCTACCAGGCACGATGTTCGGCGTGAGGTCGCGATTCCCGAGCTTGTGGATGAGGTCTCGGCCGAGGGCGGCGACTCGCTCGAGGTTGCCGTGGCACGCATGCGTGAGTTTAACGGGCGTCGCTACGATGGTGTGCTGGATGAGGATCCCGTGCGCCATGTGAATGCGTTTTGGTATGGACTCAAAAAGCTCAGCCAGTATTGCGAGGCCGCTGTGCGTGTGGACGAGCGTGCTTGGGATTGCTTTATCGATAAGGTACAGTTCGCCTACGATGAACCCGTGGGGCGCCTGGCCACGCAGATGGACGACAAGCAGGTTGCGGCTTTTGTTGCTGCCGTGGACGCGCTCGGTGCTAGTGAGTAGGGTCCTGGTCTGGTAGGAGGTTTCATCTTGAAGATCGACGTTGATGTTGACCGGCTGCGCGAGAGTCTGCTCGATCGTGCGGGGAGTGCGGCAGGCGTTGGCTTTCCCGCTGCCATGCTCGACGTGATGGATATCGAGGATGGGTTGCCCCAAGAGCTCCTAGCCCGAGCCGAACGCGAGGGTCTCGACCTCCGCGACTTTGCCGTCGACGATGACTAGGGTAGCTAATTTGGGACGGGGCGTCTGCGCCCGCAGCTGCGCGAAAATGCACGATAAACCGTCGCAATGGAGTCTAATGAGCTCGCGACCATTCTATTCTGACTGCACGCTGGCTAAGTGAGTAGGCTTTATTGGAAATCCTGAGCACACGACAAATTTGCTTTAACAAACTCGCAGGTCACAGACTTGTGCTTTGGTGACGTGGTCGGCGATTCGGTAAAAGTCTACTCACTTAGTTTTGAGAGACGCTAATTGTCCGCAACGAGATCCTAGCCGGGGCGATTTATGCTCAAATATGGCCAATTCGGGACGGCTACCCCTAGCCACTACGACGCCAGCGTGGCGATGACGGCTTCGTCGCCGGCGTATATGAGGGTGTCGCCGTCGGGGATGATCGTTTGGCCTTCGCGCTTGAGCATCACCACGATAAACGGGTGCTTGCCCTGCGGCACGTCGCGCAGGCGCTGACCGGCCAGGCGACCGTGGGGCGTCACGGTGACCTCGCGCAGCGTAACCTCGGCACGCTCTTCGAACGTTGGGGCTGCCATCACCAGAAGGTCGCCTTCCTCGATGACGGTATCGCCGTTGGGCAGTACCGGGTGCGCCCCGTCGCGCAGCACCAGGACCACGAGCATGTCCGTCGCGCTGCCAATGTCCGCGAGCGAGCGTCCGGCAAACGGATGGCCAGCGCCCACCTTGAGCTTTACAAACGACATGCCGTCCTCGTCGCGGTAGTCGTTAAAGGTGCGGCGCACGTCGCCGGTCGCATCGATCATATCGAGCTTCTTCGCCACCGCCGGCAGCAGCGAGCCCTGCACCACAATGCTCGACACGGCAATCACAAACACCAGGTCAAATAGGTCGTGTCCGCCGGGAACGCTGGCCACCACGGCAAAGAGACTAAAGACGACCGAAGCTGCTCCGCGCAGGCCCGCCCAGCTTACGAGCGCGACCTGGCTGGGATTCGTCTTAAAGGGCGCTAGGAGCACGCCGACGGCGATGGGGCGGCTCACGAAGAGCATGAACGCCATGAGCGCCAGGCCCGGCAGCAGCATCTGCGGCAGGCGTGCGGGCGTTACGAGCAGGCCGAGCAAGAAGAAGATGGTCATCTCTGCCATCTCGGTGAGGGTGTCGAAGAAGTGCGCCATCTCGACCTTACCGGTGATGTCGCTTGCGCCCAGCACAATGCCTGCAAGGTATACGGCCAAAAAGCCGTTGCCGCCCAGGTAGCTCGGCAGCGCGTAGGCGACGATGGCCACGGCGAACAAGAAGATGGTCTGCGCGCCTTCGGCCGTTGCGTGTGCGCGCTCAATCAGACGGCTGGATGTCCAGCCGATGGCAAGGCCCAACCCCACGCCCAGGATGATCTGCTTGGTCAGCAGCACGGGAATGTCGATATTGCCGCCCGCCGCGAGGGTCGCGAGCACGGCGGTGAGCATGTAGGCGACGGGGTCGTTGGAGCCCGATTCGACCTCGAGCAGCGAGTCGGTCCCGCCCCTCAGCGACAGACTGTGCTCGCGCAGCACGCTAAAGACGCTGGCCGCGTCGGTGGATGCCACGACCGATCCCAACAGCAGGCCGCCGATCCAGTCGAAGCCCAGCACAAAGTGGGCGAACACGCCGGTGATGCCAGCAGTGATGACGACGCCGAGCGTGCTCAGCAATACCGCGGGCACGGCAACGGGTTTGGCACGGTCGATATTGGTGTTAAAGCCGCCGTAGAACATGATGAACAGCAGCGCCGTGCTGCAGACGGTTTCGGTGAGCGCGTAGTCGCTAAATTCGATGTGCGCCGGCCCGTTGACGCCCAACAGCATGCCGAGCGCAATAAAGATGAGCAGGGTGGGGAAGGGGAGTTTTTTGCCGACGGGTTTGATGGTCAGGCACAAAATGATGACGAGGCCGATAAAGAGAAGTATCTGGTTCATGGATAGTGTCCGCTCCTGGGTGGTTGGCGTGGCACGGTCAGTTGTCTGCGGTTATTTGTACCCAAAGGTGGTGGGTTTATGGGGGCGGATTACGGGCGTGCGCGATATCGTCATAGACGGCTTCCGTCTTTGCCTCTGCTCGGAAACCCTTTCCAGCTTTATTGCAACGGAGTACAATGGGTAACGTTTAAGTTCAACTTGAAGTTTTAGTTGCGGCGCCGGGCTTAGACCGCAATGCAAGGAGAGGCGTACCATGGCGATCTATGTGACATCTGATGCTCACGGGCACGTGCGTGCGCTTGACGAGGCCCTGTCTAAGATCTCGTTGACGTCCGACGACACGCTGTACGTGCTGGGCGACATGATCGATCGCGGGCCCGATCCTGTCGGTGTTATTAAGCTCGTGCGCTCGCTGCCCAACGCCCGCGTGCTCAAGGGCAATCACGAACAGATCATGCTCGATGCCATCATTGGCCAGGATCCGCTCGATGCCGAGACCTGGGATATCAACGGTGGCTGGACGACGCGCGAGCAGCTCAACGACATGGAATTTGAGGCATACGAGGAGCTCGTGCGATGGATGGCCGCGCTGCCGCTCTACGCGGTGGTCGAGACCGAGGAGCGCCCGTATCTGCTGGTACATGCTGGAATCGAGATGAAGGCGGCGCGCGCATTTTTGCTTGAGCATGGCGTCGATTGTGCCGATGGCGTTGGAGCGGTGGGTGCCGATCGCGAGCTGCTGCAGCAGATGCTCGCGGTGCAGTCGGCCGATGACCTGCTGTGGATTCGTCACGGCTATTGGGATGCGCCGACCGGGCTGCTTTCTGCCGAGGGCAAGGGTCCGGTCGTGGTGAGCGGTCACACGCCAACGGTGTCGCTTGGGCGCTATTGCGAGGTTGGCGGCCTGGCGGGGCTCGATGAGGAGTCGGGCCGCGGGCAGATTGTGCGCCTGGGTGGCGAGGATACCGCCGGCGTGCCCGATCGCATCGATATCGACTGCGCCGCCGCCACCGGCTCCGAGTTCGGCCGCGTCGGTATCCTGCGGCTCGATGATGGGGCGGAGTTCTACGCGAACATCAACCCTGGAGAATAACCTTGTTCCGCCGTTCTACCGAACGGCGGTCACGTTGACGCTGCGCAGCCCCGAAGCACCCCACCTTGTCGCTCAAACCGTCGCTCGCGTACAGAAGTACGCGTCGCTCCTCCTTCGCGCCAACCTGGGGCACTTCGAGACTGCTCGCTGTCGGTGCCAAAACATCGACGTTTCTTTTCTTCAAATTGATTCGAATTAGGCGCCGTAGGGGTTGCGGTCGCGCTCGATGCGTTGGCGGATGTGGGCGTATTCGATAATCAGCAGCACCAGGAGTAGGGCCATGATGGCTAGGTAGCTCACCACGGCGCCCATCAGACCCAGCAGGTTGATCAGGATCACCGGCAGCACTACGCTTACGGCGAAGCAGATCAGGTAGATTTTGGTGACGTCGCCGGCATGGCGCAGCACCGTGATGATGGCGTAGAGAAAGTCGATGGCCGCGGTGACGCCGCCGGCGACAACCATCAGCAGTGCCAGCGTGCGGTAGCGCTCAAAATTGAGGCCGTACATGAAGCTCATGAGGGGAATACCGGGACCTGCCATAAATGCGGCGCACACGCTGGTGATGACCACGATCAGTGCCATAACGGCAACAATAATCAGGTCAAAGCGACGACGCTTGCGAGGATTAGCCCAAATGCTCGACAAACGCAGGAGCTGCGGTTTATAGATAAATCCAATGCTCAACAAAATGGCCTGCGCCGGAAAGAACAGGGCATTAAAGTACAGCTGATACTTGTAGGCCAGCGTGCCCTCCATCACAAACTTGGGCATGCTCTCGATGAGGTTGAACAGGAACAGCGCGCCAAAGAGCGGGGCGCACTGGATAAACAGGTGACCAGCCTCGCGCAGACTCATACGGCGCGATTTTTCGGTTTCGAGCAGGGCGAGCGGCGCGGTGACCAGCACGAGCGAGGCGATCGCGGCGATGCCCATGGCCATGGCGGCGATGGGCATGCTGCGCGTGAGGAACAGTGCCACGCTAAAGACCGCGATGACGCCGACGGATCGTAGCGTTTGGCTCATGCCGGCCAGGTAGAGTTTGTCGGCCTGCTGCAGGCGGCCCTCGTACACGTCGGCAATGCCGTCGATCACCTTATACAGGTAGACGCCCAGGCCGATTGTGGCCATCTGCGCATCGTAGCCGCGGGCGCTGCTGTATACCAGGCCGCATGCCAGCGCGAGCGCTCCGCAGATCCAGCGGTTGAGCTGGTAAGAGGCAAAGGACGTCTTTTCGTCGATGTCCGAGACCTGGAAATTGCGCACGCCGTAGTTGCACGCGATCATGATGAGCGTGCCGGTGACAAAGGCGATGGAGAACTTACCGGCTTCCTCGGCGCCCACGAGCTGTGTGGACACGATGGTGAGCAACGGAAACGCCATGCCCCACACGGCGGTGCCCAGGGTATTCCAAAGGTAGTCGCGACGGGTGGCGTGATCTTCGTACTCGGCTTCTTGCGTGGAGAAGCCGCCGCCGTAGACGGCTCCGAGCAGGCGGTTCCACCAGGCATTGACCATGCGGTGGATGGGGCCGGGCTGGCGATTGCGCTCGCGGCGACGGCGTGTGGCCTGGCTGCTGTCGGGACCGCCGGCGTTACGCTGGCTTAGCTCTTGGATTCGTGCGAGCTCCTCGGCGGTGTGCGATGCGGGGAACAGGCCGTTCTCGATGCGTCCGCCCTGCCCGTGCGCCCCGTCCGATACGGTGGGGTCGGCGACGCCATTGCGGCGGGCGATGGCGCGGCGAATGCTATCGATGGGCGTGATGCTCAAAGCGGAGTCCTTTCTATTGCTGCGCTCTAGTATAGACGCGACGGTGTTCGTTCGTGTTTTTGAACAGGTTGTTCGATAATTTCGGCGGCGCCATTCAGTAGACGGCATTTGGGGACGTTCCTTATGTGCCGGCACTTTGGGAACGTCCCTAAGTGCCGGCATCCGGGGTCGCTCCTTGGTTGTTGCCTGTTCAAGAGTGTCCCTAACGACTAGGCCGCTTGCGTGCGATTTTTGACCGTTGGGCGGGCGCTTCGCCGTTGCCGCAAAAACGTTTTTGCATATCGGGTACAACGGGCTTTACGTGAGTAAAGTGCGCGCCTCGTCCACGTGTCGCGCTTTTAAAGGAGGCCCCATGCCAGGTGTTACCCCTGCAGAAGTTCTGTCCAACTTTGGCATTACGCTGGTCGAAGATCCTGCCGAGAACCAGCCCCGCCTGCTGGTCGACCTGCCGGCAGCCGAGCTCGTCGAGCACGCCATCCGTCGCAACGAAGGTCGTATGGCCTCCAACGGCGCGCTGGTGATCGAGACGGGGGAGCGCACTGGCCGCTCGCCTAATGACCGCTTTATCGTCGACACGCCCGACGTGCACGACAAGATCGCCTGGGGCGCCGTCAACCGCCCGCTGTCCGTCGAGAGCTACGAGGCCATTAAGGCCGGCATCGTCGACTATCTCAACGAGTGCGATGTCTTCGTCACGCGCGGCATGGCCGGCGCCGACCGCAACCACACGCGCCGCCTGCTCGTCGCCTGTGAGCTTGCCAGCCAGGCGCTCTTTATTAAGCAGATGCTCGCTCGTCCGCTCGCCCGCGAAATTGCGCGCACCGGCGAGCCGGACTTCTGCGTCCTGGCCGCCCCCGGTTATCAGTGCGACCCTGCGATTAAGGGCCTCAACTCCAGTGCCGCCGTGGTCATCAACTTCCAGGAGCGCGTGATCCTGGTCGCCGGCACCGGTTACTCCGGCGAGATCAAAAAGTCCATCTTCAGCGTCATGAACTACCTGCTGCCCGTCGAGGACGACGTGCTGCCCATGCACTGCTCGGCCAGCATGGATCCCGTCACGCACGAGACTGCCGTGTTCTTTGGCTTGTCCGGCACGGGCAAGACCACGCTTTCTGCCAACCCCACGCGCCTGCTGATCGGCGACGACGAACACGGTTGGTCCGACATGGGCATCTTCAACATCGAGGGTGGCTGCTACGCCAAATGCGAGGGGCTGGACGCCTTCCACGAACCCGAGATCTTCAACGCTGTCCGCTTTGGCGCGATCTGCGAAAACGTGGTGCTCGACGAGAACCGCAAGCCCAACTACGATGACATCTCGATCACGCACAACACGCGCGTGGCCTATCCCGTGGAGCACATTCCTAACGCGTGGACTAAGGGCATGGGCACCACTCCGAGTGTCGTGCTGTTCCTGACTTGCGACGCTTTTGGCGTGCTGCCGCCCATCTCGCGTCTGACGGCCGACGCCGCCATGTACCACTTTGTGACGGGCTTTACGGCTAAGATTCCCGGCACCGAGGTCGGCGTCACCGAGCCCACGCCCACGTTCTCTTCGCTGTTCGGCGAGCCGTTTATGCCACTCGACCCCATGGTTTACGCCAAGATGCTCGGCGAGCGCATTGCCGACGGCCGCACGCGTGTGTACCTGGTCAACACCGGCTGGATCGGCGGTGGCTACGGCGTAGGCCATCGCATCGAGCTGGCCTACACGCGCTCGCTGGTCGCGCGCGCCCTCGACGGCACCATCGAGGACAGCGAGTTCGTGCACGACGACATCTTTAACGTCGACATTCCCACGACGTGCCACGGCGTGCCCGATGGCATCCTAGTGCCACGCCAATACTGGCAGAGCACCGCGCGTTACGACGAGGCCGCGCACAACCTGGCGGTGATGTTCGAGGAGAACTTCGAGAAGAAGTACTCGCACCTGCCTGAGTCCGTCAAAGCCGCCGGCCCGCACGCCCAGGTGCCCGCCGAGGCTCGTCACCGCGGCCGCGGCCTGCTGGGACTTCGCCTGTAAAACCACCACAAAGGGGACAGTGAACTGCCTCCCATTTCTTGGACATCGGGAAAT
>CATVTM010000028.1 GCA_958346935.1 uncultured Collinsella sp. | reverse complement strand
GTCTTTGCGGTCTGCCCCGCAGCGTAACGTCCAGGCAAACGTTTCTTTTTTATAACAGCCGCCCCGCGCACCCACCAATCACCCCGGCAGCATACAATCCATCAGGCGCCCCTTACGCGGGCGCCTTTTATATGGGGAGATGATTCACATGCAGATCAACAAGGTCGCCTTTATCGGCAAGGGCGGCGTCGGCCTGCTCTACGGCAGCATGATTGCCAAGGCCCTCGGCAATGACGCCGTCGAATACGTTATGGATGACGCCCGTTTTGAGCGTCACGCGGGCGATGCGCTCACCGTCAACGGAAAGCCTTGCGGTCTCACGTCCGTCCGCGCCAGGGAGGCAGCGCCCGCCGATCTGGTCATCCTGACGGTCAAGACCACCGGTCTCGACCAAGCACTCAAGACTATGGAGCGCGTCGTGGGACCCAACACGCTCATCGCCTCGCTGTGCAACGGTATTACGAGCGAGCAAAAGATTGCCGAACGCTTTGGCTGGGAGCATACCGTTCTTGGTATCTGCCAGGGCATGGACGCCGTGTTTCTCAATGGCGCGCTCACCTTTACCAATGTGGGCGAGATCCGCTTTGGTGCAGCCGCCGACACCGACCCCGCGACCGTCGCCGCTATCGACGGGCTCTACACGCGCTGCGGCATCGCCCATACCGTCGAGCGCGACATTGCGCACCGCATGTGGGCCAAACTCATGCTCAACGACGGCATCAACCAGACCTGCATGGCCTACGGCGGGACCTACGGAAGCGCCACGGAACCGGGCTCCGAGCAGCGCCGCTGTTTTGTCTCCGCCATGCGCGAGACGCTTGCGGTTGCCAACGCCGAGGGCGTTGAGCTGACCGAGGCAGACCTGACGCAAATGGTGCACCTCATCGAGGGAATCGACCCCGCCGGTATGCCCTCGATGGCTCAAGACCGCATCGCAAGGCGCAAAACCGAGGTTGATGAGTTCGCGGGCACCATCTGCCGCCTCGCAGCCAAACACGATATCCAGGCACCGCAAAACGAGTGGCTCTATCGGCGCATCCGCGATATCGAGAAAAGCTGGTAGCGCCGACGCGCCGCATTCAACAGCCTTAACAGCAAAACCGCCGCAAGGGAACCTTTCCCCTGCGGCGGCCTTCATCTTCGTCTATGACCGGCGGCCGATCTCACAACAGTTAGCGTTGCGACCCCGGCACCTCGTCCTCATCGTCGCGGCAAAGAACCACGCCTGCGCTTCCCAGCAGCGTGGCCGCGATCAGCGCGCCGACCACAATAGAGGCAGCCCCACAAGACCCCTGCACACCTGCGACGAGCGCGGCCGTAGGACCAAGGCAACCAAGCGTCAATGCAATGGCGGCAACGGCGATATCTCGAGCGTTCACAAGACCACTTCCTCCACGAGAAAGACCTTATTTCTCATGAACTAGTGTGCCCCGCATCCATACGCCCAGCGTACCGCCACGGTAAGGGCTCTGTTAACTCGAACGCACATAAAGAACGGGCGGCTTTACGTTGCCTAAAAGCTCAGTAAAGACGCCCGCCCATCATGTGCCTATTTTGCTTATGGCAGATTACCAACCGGTGTAGTAGTCGGTGGTTCCGGCAGCGCAGCCGGAGTCATAGACCTTGCAATCACCCTTGGAGCCCGTAAAGGTCGAGCCCTGGGCCATATCGCCCGCGGCAACAACGTAATAGCCGTCGGAATCGCGCCAGAAGCCCTCAGAATCCTGAGTCCATTCGCCCGTGCGATAGTGATAAAGCACATTGCTGCTGTAATAGGTCTCGCGGCGCCCGTTGTAGTTATTGACACCCGCAGAGCGCGTCAGGCCCGATCCGTTCGCGTAGGACGCGGCAGACGCGTAAGGCGGAGTATAACCGGCGTTGTAGTACGAAGCCTGGGCGGCCTCGGCAGCCTCCGCCTCGGCGGCAGCCTCGAGCGCTTCGCACTTGGCATCCTCAAGCGCAGCGCGCAGCTCATCGAGCTCGGTCGACTTGGCGTCGACCTCCCCCATCGTCAACAGGCTACCCGCACCGTCGATGCAACCCTGCAGCACAGCGCGCTCGTCATCGGTGGCATAGTCGCCATACATATTCATGATGATCTGAGCGCGCATCTCCAGGGAATCGCGCTTGGCCTCCATCGAGGCGTTCCACTCCTGCATGGAACCATAACCATCGCCACGATAGTCAACGGGCTGCACCAGCGTCGTCTCGGACGGAGTAGATCCAACCGTATCGGACAGTGTTGCGGCGTGGGCATCAGTTGCACCGGCGCCCGCCAAAAGTGCCACGGTCAGAGCGGCGGAAAGGGCGGCGGTTTTCGGTTTTCGTGAATCAATCCTCATGTAGCTGGAAACCTCCGTAGTGCGTTTTTGCTGCGTTTGAGCTGCGTGTGATTCGATCGCGCTGCATAGTACCCCGAGCAAATCGCGACCTGCGGTTTTACTCAAAAGGCGCACGTCAATTGCGTAAAACTCACATCCTCTCAACAGGAGTTTTCCACAACTCGAATGCATAAAGCGTGTCAAAAACCCTGTTTTTGCACCCTCTCTATGCAAATAAGGCGCCTGTGCAACCATTGTTCGCACAGGCGCCTTGAGCAGGCATTTTATGCAGTTATACCTATCGAGTCGCAAGGGGTCCTTGCACAAGTCGCCTTACTCGTCCAGCGCGGCGAAGGCCTGCTTCAGATCCCAAATGATATCCTCGGCGTTCTCGGTACCGATGGAAAGACGGATCGTGGAGGGCGTGATGTTCTGCTCGGCGAGCTCCTCGGCAGAGAGCTGGGAGTGCGTGGTGGTAGCCGGGTGCACGACGAGCGACTTGACGTCGGCCACGTTGGCGAGCAGCGAGAACACCTGCAGATGATCGATGAACTTCCAAGCTGCCTCCTGGCCACCCTTAATCTCAAAGGTAAAGATCGAGGCACCGCCACGGGGGAAGTACTTCTGATAGAGCTCGTGATCGGGGTGCTCAGGCAGGCTCGGGTGGTTCACCTTGGCGACGTGGCTGTCACCAGCCAGGAACTCAACGACCTTCTTGGTGTTCTCGACATGACGGTCAACGCGCAGCGACAGAGTCTCGGTGCCCTGGAGCAGGACCCAGGCGTTGAACGGACTGATGCAAGCGCCCTCGTCACGCAGCAGGATAGCGCGGACATAGGTTGCAAAGGCGGCGGGACCGGCAGCCTCGGCAAACGAGACACCGTGGTAGGAGGGGTTGGGCTCAGCAATCTGGGCGTACTTTCCGCTCGCCTTCCAATCGAAGTTACCGCCGTCGACGATCACACCGCCCAGCGAGGTGCCGTGGCCGCCGATGAACTTGGTTGCGGAGTGGACGACGATATTGGCACCATGCTCCAGCGGACGGAGCAGATACGGGGTGCCGAAGGTGTTGTCGACGACAACCGGCAGACCGTGCTTCTTGGCGATCTCGGAGATGGCGTCGATGTTGGGGATGTCGGAGTTGGGGTTGCCGAGCGTCTCGAGATAGATGACCGTGGTGTTGTCCTTGATGGCACCCTCGACCTCTTCAAGGTTATGGGCATCGACAAACGTGGTCTCGACGCCAAACTGGGAGAGCGTATGCTCCAGCAGGTTGTAGGAGCCACCGTAGATGGTCTTCTGAGCCACCACGTGGTCACCGGCCTGGGCAAGAGCCTGCAGGGTATAGGTGATGGCAGCAGCACCGGAGGCGACGGCAAGACCTGCCACGCCACCCTCGAGGGCGGCGATACGGTCCTCGAAGACGCCCTGGGTGGAGTTGGTCAGACGGCCGTAGATGTTACCGGCGTCGGCAAGACCAAAGCGGTCGGCGGCGTGCTGGGAGTTGCGGAACACATAGCTCGTGGTCTGGTAGATAGGCACGGCGCGGGAGTCGGATGCAGGATCGGCGCTCTCCTGGCCAACGTGCAGCTGCAGGGTATCGAAACCAAAGGTGTGCTCGGGGTTGTTGATAAACTGGCTCATGATGATCTCCTTGATCGAACAAAAGTAATAAGAGTAAGAGAAGTGAGTCGCTGTCTCCTGATCACGCCGACGGGCGCAAACAGGAGCCCGGCATTCGTCTTGGTAAGCAATTCATATGCGGGCCTCCTTTCGCATCCCGGTTCCGTAGTTGGCTTAATTACCTACCGTCTTTGTGTGTTTTGAATAGTACGAGCATTGTTTTCCTCGGTCAATCACTTTAAAGCGCTAACCTGTTATCGGTTTTATAGATAACACTCGAAAGGACGGGCGCCGATGACCCTCCAACAGCTTCGCTTTTTGATCGCCGTGGCAGAGTCCGGTTCGATCAACGCCGCAGCCCAGCGCCTCTATACGACACAGTCCAATATCTCCAATGCCGTCAAAAGCCTGGAGCAGGAACTTCATATCGAAATCTTTACGCGCTCCAGCCGCGGTGTTGCACTCACCAACGACGGCACCGAGCTTTTGGGTTATGCACGCCAGGTCGTAGAGCAGGCCGACATGCTCGAGGCCCGCTACGAGGACGGCGGTACCCCGCAAGCCCGCCTCGCCATTTCCGCCCAACACTACGCCTTTTCGGTCGAGGCCTTTGTCAACGTAGTCGAGCGCTGCCGCGACAGCAAGTTCGAGTTCATCATGCGCGAGACCACCACAGCGCAGATTATCGACGACGTGCGCGCGTTTCGCAGCGATATCGGCATCCTCTATCTGGATGACTTTAATACCCGTGTCTTGCAGAAGGCCTTTACCGATGCCCGAGCGAGCTTTCATCCCCTCTTTGATGCAAAAGTCCACGTGTTCGTCAGCGAACGCCACCCGCTCGCACGCCGTTCGCAGCTGTCCCTTGCCGACCTCACGCCCTATACGCGCTACAGCTTTGAGCAAGGCACCTCGAACTCCTTCTATTACGCCGAGGAACCGTTTAGCTATATTCCCTGCAACCGCAATATCCGCGTATCCGACCGCGGGACGCTCACCAACCTGCTTATCACCTCGAACGGCTATGCGCTGTCGACCGGCGTACTCTCCAGCGAAATGCAGTGGGGCATGGCCTCGATCCCCCTGGCAGACGCCCCGACGATGCATGTGGGCTACATCATGCATGACGACCGCAAGCCCTCTCCCCTCTTGCAGCAATACCTCGACGAGCTCAACCGCATCATCCATGCCAACCAACTGTCGGAAGACGGGGTAGAAATCGTAGATTGCTAGCCCCCGGCGGGCATGGCGCTACAATGGTCACTCACGCGAAACGTACCCAACGAAAGGAACCATGTGAAGGTCATCATCTATACCGACGGCTCGGCCCGATCAAATCCGGGACGCGGCGGCTACGGCGCCGTGCTCAAATACACCAACCCCGCCGGCAAGACCTTCACCTCTGAGCTTTCGCGCGGCTACGCCAAGACCACCAACAACCGCATGGAGCTCATGGCCGTTATCGTGGCACTCGAGGCGCTCAACCGCCCCTGCGACGTCGAAGTCCATTCCGATTCGCAGTACGTCGTTAACGCCTTCAACAAGCACTGGATTGACGGCTGGAAAAAGCGCGGGTGGAAAACTGCCAACAAGCAGCCCGTTAAAAACCGCGACCTGTGGGAGCGCCTACTTGCCGCAAAAAGCAAGCATAAGGTGGAGTTCATCTGGGTTAAGGGGCATGCCGGCCACGAGCTCAATGAGCGCTGCGACGAGCTCGCCACCACCGCGGCCGACGGCAGCAACCTAGATATCGACACCGGCTTTAACGAGAGCGACCTGTAACGGCGTTTTCGCACGCTTTTGTGTCCTCCCGCGCTACACTCGTCCTGTAGGCCAAACAATGCAAGGGGGACACATGCTGCGCATCGCAACCATCGGCACATCCATGATCACCGACGACTTTATCCAAGTCGTCAATGCCAACGACCAGGCTACATTCGTAGGCACGCTCTCGCGCGATGCAGATTGCGGCGCCGCCTTCACCGCTAAGCACGGCGGCGAGCGTAACTTCACCGCGCTTGACGAGCTTGCGTCCGCTGCCGACGTCGACGCCGTCTACATCGGCAGCCCCAACGCGCTCCATCACGAGCAGGCGCTCGCCTGCATCGCCGGCGGTAAGCACGTTATCGTCGAAAAGCCCTTCTGCGCCACCGAGGCGCAAGCGCTCGAGGTCTTTCGCGCAGCCGAGGCGGCGGGCGTCGTAGCCCTCGAGGCCATGCGCCCGCTCCATGACCCCGCTTTCCACGCCGTCGAGGACGCCCTAGGCGAGATTGCGCCCATTCGTCGTGCATCGTTGCGCTTTGGCAAGTATTCTTCGCGCTACAACGAGGTTCTCGCAGGGCGCGCCACCAATATCTTCGACTGCAATATGGCATCGGGTTCCCTCATGGACATTGGTGTCTACACCGTCGAGCCCATGGTCGAGATTTTCGGCATGCCCTCCGGCCTTACGAGCATGACCACCCTGCTCGATCCCACCACGCGACAGCTCACGCACGGCCCCATCGACGGCTGCGGTTCCATCCTCGCCAGCTACGGCGGTGGCCGTATCTCCGTCGAGCTCGCGCACTCCAAAATTACGAATGACCTGCTGCCCTCGCAGATCGAAGGCGAGCGTGGCACTATCCAGATCGACCATCTGTCCACGCCCCGCAACGTCCGCATCGACTATCGCGGCGACGTCGTACGCGGCTCGGCGACCGAGGCGCCGCGCGAACAGGGCGACAACGGCCGCGTGCTCGACCTGCCCAAATCGAGCAACACTATGGAATACGAACTCACAGACTTCATCACCGCCATCGGCGGCATCGATAACGTCAAGGAAGAGATTTGGGAGACCCCGGCGGGACGCCACGAGCTTGGCCACTACCGCGATGTCACACTCGTCTCACTACGCATCATGGATGCCGTGCGCCAGCAGGCCGGCATTACCTTCCCGGCCGACGCAGGCAAGCAGGCATAGCGATGGGCCTCTTCGATACGTTCTTCTCCAGCGTCACCGGCGGCAGTCGAGAGCCTCAAAAACCATCAAACGTCGAGCTCGAGCTGCGCCGCAGGCTTACTGTGCTCGCAAGCGACGAGGCCACTCAAGACACTCCCCTGCGCTATTTCCTGCGCTGGGAGGGGCAAGTCCAAGGCGTTGGTTTTCGCTTTACCAACACCAACCTCGCGCAGGCACGCGCACTCACCGGCTGGGTGCGTAACATGGAAGACGGCTCAGTCGAGATGGAGATACAGGGAGCTCCGGCAAATATCCTATCTCATCTCGAGGCGCTTCATGCCTCCTACGAGCGCATGGGAACGCGTTTTCGCCTCATAGACGCTCAGGCCCGAGCCCCACTTGCCAATGAAGACGGTTTCAGTCCTCATTATTAGTATTGTGTGCTAAATACGGTATCATTTACCTACGACCGTTGATAGAAAAGAGGCGAGGCGCATGGCGGTGCAAAGAAGGAATACCAGGCAGCGAAAGCTGGTTCTTGACGCCGTGCGCCAAAGCTATAACCATCCCACCGCCGACGAAATCTACAACGCCGTGCGCGCGCAGGATGACAAAATCAGCCGCGGTACGGTCTACCGCAATCTCAATCTCTTGGCCGACGCCGGCGAGATCCTCTCCATCAAGACGCCGGGCGGCAGCCGCTTCGATCGCACGATCGAGCCGCATGCGCATATCATCTGCACCTCGTGCAGCCGCGTCATCGACGTACCGCTCCCCTTCGATGCCCAGCTCGACGCCAAAGCGTCCGAGCAAATCGGCTGGCACGTCACGTCGCACTACACCATCTTCGAGGGTCTCTGCCCCGACTGCCGGTAGATGTTCGGGACATGCCTTAAAATCCACCTTTCCGCGCTTTGCAGCAAACAGTACATTTCTAGGCATGTCCCGAAAACCTACTCGGCGAGCAGGCGGTGCAGTTCTTCTTCGACCGTGTGCACGTAACGGACGCGATCGTTGATACCGCGCATGGTGGGGTTGCAGCTCTCCATCAGATAGGGATGGCCCACGACGTTGAGCATGTCGCGATCGTTCTCATTGTCGCCAAATGCCATCATCTCATCGGGCGAAATCCCCAGGACACGACCGTAATCGACAAGCGCGGAGCCCTTGCCCGAACCGAAACCGATAAGGTCCGTCCATGCGGTTCCTGACGTCATCACATCGACACGGTCGCCAAAGAGGCGCTCGAAATACTCCCGGGCCGCCGGATAATCCACCTCGGGCGTCTGGAAGCCAATCTTAATGACATCCTCGTCGATGTCCTCGGGACGGTCGACCACCGCCACATCGCAGTGGACCACATAGCGCAAATGGTCGACGAACGCATCGTTGCCGCTCATGGTGTAGATGTGCCCCTCACACGAAAGGGTCATGTCGGTATGGGGATACGCAACCACGGTATTCGCGATAACCATAGCAAGGCTACGCTCCATGGAACGCTTGACGACGGCACGCCCCTCGCTCATCACCAGGGTTCCGTTTTCGCATACATAGGCGAGCTCATCGGCCACCGGGGCAAACAGGTAGCGCAAGCTCGCATATTGACGGCCACTCGCCGGCATAAACACGATACCACGACGATGCAGCTCATCGATAAGCTCAAAGGCCTCGGAACGCAGCTCGCGCTCCCCCGGATGCAGCAACGTGCCGTCCAAATCGCATGCAATCAGTTTGATTCCCTCAAGACCCATATGCTTCCCCCAAAGCCTCATATCAACAGCAAGACGGACCTTGATCGGTCGCCCCTCAAAGCCCGTCTTGCGCATACGCGCGCTTAGCCGCGCGCCTTTTTTACGATGGTAAAGTCGGGAGCCATGCTCACGACGACCTCCGCCGCACTCGACGCAAAGCGCCGGTCCGCATCGAGTTCACGGGTAACCAGCGAGAGCCGAACACCCTCGACACCCCGGAGCATGCGGCCCAAAACAGGCTGCACCGGCGTATACATGCGCACAGTATGCTCGTCCGAGTCGCCCCGGAAGAGCGGCGCATGCATGTTGCCGATCTCCCAGCACGAATGCGCGAGCGCAATCGGGTCCATGCGGTCAACTTCGACCAAATAAACCTCGGCGCTGCGCAAGCGCACGACAACCGCCACGGGCACCATGCCCGAACGGTCAATGGCGAGCACGTCGCCGTCGGCAAGACGACCGCCGTCGGCAGTATCCAGCCGAACATCGACCGTGCGCCCCAGCTCCGTCACGCCCACAAACGCGTATACATCAGCCTGGTCCCAATCGAGCAGCAGATCGTCAACTTCAAAGACGCCGCCCAACTTCCGGCGAAGCAGGAGTTCATAGGACGGATCGTTGAGATTTCCCAAGCATGTCGTCGAAACCAAGCGTTCAGGCATACTCTAACCCTCGACCTCGACGAGCTCGATATCAAAGTTGAGGTCCTTACCGGCCAGCTCGTGGTTGGCGTCGAGCGTCACGGCCTCGGGCGTTACATCGATGACCACGGCGGGGACGGGCATACCGCTCGGCGTGGACAAGAAGAGCTTCATGCCCTTCTCAATCTGCTCGATGTTGGGAACCTGTTCGGCCGGGAAGGTCAGAACCATCTCGGGATTGTGCTCGCCGTAGGCATCGGCAGCAGGAATGTGCACGGTCTTCTTCTCACCCACCTGCATGTCGACAACAGCGGCGTCGAAGCCCTTGATCATCTGGCCGGCGCCGCAGGTGAACTCCAGCGGCTCACCGCGATCGTAGGAGCTATCGAACTGCGTGCCGTCGTCGAGCGTGCCGCGATAATGAGTCTTGACCTTCTTGCCCTGGTTGGACATGGAAACCTCCGTGATAAGGGCGGCGCACAACACGGGCCGCCATGAACATATGGCGCTAACTATACCCTAGTCATACAATTTGAAGACAGTTTGCAAAGAAACGCTGCAACCGGAGGAACCATGGCATATCCCGTATTTGACCTACACTGCGACACCGCCGACCGAATCGGCTGGGCCACGCTCGATCTCGACCTGCGCTTTACCGCCGGCACCGACGGTTATTTCCCCGGCGACGAAACGCATCCGCAAGATTTCGACCTCATCGAGGGTAACGCCTGTGCCATCTCGCTCGCAAAGATCGGCAACACGCCGTGGGCACAGTGCTTCGCCACGTTTGTCCCCGACGAGATTCCCACCGCCCACGCCGCGCGCTTCCAGGCGCAGATCATGGCGCATATGAGCGGCCAGGCAATGCTCAACCACGACCGTATGGTCAACGTGCGCAGCGCCGCAGACATTCGCCCCGCGCTCAAGGACGGCAAGGTCGCTTGCATCCACACCATCGAAAACGCCACGTTCTTTGCCGAGGACCCCGCGCTGATCGAAGTGCTCAAGAGCTTGGGCGTGCTTATGTCGTCACTCAGCTGGAATGCGCAGGGGCCGCTCGCGAGCGGCCACGACACCCACGCCGGCCTCACCGGCGCCGGCATCGAGGCACTTACGCAGATGGAGCACGCCGGCATGGTACTCGACGTCTCCCACCTCAACGATGAGTGCTTTGACGAGGTTGTCGCCCACGCCACGCGTCCCTTCGTCGCCAGCCACTCCAACTCCCGTGCGGTTTGCGGCGTCAAACGCAACCTTACCGACGACCAGTTCCGCACCATTCGCGACATGGGCGGTATCGTCGGCCTCAACTACTGCAGCGAGTTCCTTTCCAACGACGCAACCGACAAGACCGCCGCAGACGTCACCTTCGACCAGCTGGCGGCACATATCGAGCACTGGCTCGACCTGGGCGGCGAGGACGTCATCGCACTCGGCGGCGACTGGGACGGTGCCACGGTGCCCGCTTTCCTCTCCGATGCCAGCAAGATGCCCGAGTTCCAGAACATGCTTTCCAAGCATTTTGGCAAGACCGTGATGCAAAAGCTCTGCAGCGACAACGCGCTTGCCTTCTTTGAGCGTTATTAATTTCACATCCCTTGAGCAGGTCGGCATGCCGAACGGTTGACATGCCGGCCCGTCCCCAATCTGAAGGACCGCTTTTGACGCAGCAGTTTACGATTTCCGTATCCCGACCGCATGGGACGCCCATCCCCGTCGTCGTTACCAAAAAGCGCGTCAAGAACTTCAACCTACGCGTCACATCGAGCGGTGAGGTCCACGCCAGCGCACCGCTCGGCGCCAGTCGCGAGCGCATCGAAGCGTTTGTGAAGCGCAACAGCGCCTGGATTATCAGCCGGCTTGCCCAGCGCGAGCAACGTCAGGCGACGGCACGAGAGCCGCTCAGCCCCTCGTCCATCATTGCGCTTTGGGGCAAGCCCATCACGGTACAGGACGCACTCGATCACAACTTTGCATCACCCGCACCGCGGCCCAAGCAGGCCACCTTCGCAAGTTTTATGGGTGCCGACGAGCCAGACGAACGTCCGCAGGCCAAGTGGAATGCGACCCTCGACGGCTTAACGCCCAGTGAGATCCAAGCCCATATTGACCAGCTCTATACGTCCGAAGTCACATCGGCGCTGCGTGATATGGTGCACGCATACGAAATCGCAATGGGTGTCGCCGTTTCCCGCGTTTCCGTGCGCAGCATGAAAACGCGCTGGGGATCATGCACGCCCAAAACCGG
The DNA here is from genome assembly GCA_958346935.1 of uncultured Collinsella sp. GTDB lineage: Bacteria > Actinomycetota > Coriobacteriia > Coriobacteriales > Coriobacteriaceae > Collinsella. The sequence goes on along the minus strand of CATVTM010000028.1, from coordinate 11,835 downwards.
CGCCATTCGCATCGCACGAGAACTTGCCGCCTACCCCGTCGAGTGCCTTGACATGGTTGTCGCCCACGAGCTCGTCCACCTGCTCGAGCCGAGCCACAATCATCGGTTTCACGCGCTGCTCGACACGTACTGCCCCAACAACAGGGCTCTGTCGCAGCGGCTCAAGCAGCCACCCATAGAGACGTATTAGAACCGGTTAGCGCACACGCTCGATCTCGACGCCACAGCTTGCCAAGGGCAGGCCAACAGGCGCCCACGGCTTATCGAGCTTGATGCGCACACCAAGCAGCGAGGGATAACGGCGCAGCAGCATCTGGGCCGTACCTTCAGCTGCCGCCTCGATGAGCTTAAACGTATGCTCGCGCAGATAGCCATCGACATCGTGGCACACCGAGCCGTAGTCAATCGAGGCGTCCAAGTTATCGTGCTCTCCCGCTGCACGCAGGTCAGCATAGAGTACCAAGGACACGATGAATTTCTGGCCCAGCGCGTTCTCTTCGGGATACACGCCGTGGTTAGCAAAAACCTCAAGACCTTCAACGGTGATGCGGTCGGCATGGCGCAGATCGTCATAGTTCACGTGGGGCACCGCCGTTGCGGTGGATATTTCGCCCCTTCCACGGCGGGCGAGCTCGGCGCCTTCAGTCTTGGTTGCATTCTCGGGCAGTTTCTTGTTGCTCATCGCGATCGTCTCCTTCGTTTAGAACCCCGACCGCGTAAACTAACTACACGCGAATCGACAGGTTCTTTTTATCATCGCTCCAGTTGCAAGCATTGCGCGCGGGGCATGCAAAGCAGGCGCGCGACGCTTTGTCGGCTGCATAGAGCAGGCGCTCGAGCGGTTGGCTGTTCACGCGCAGCTTTCGATGGCCCAGAATGGCCGTCTTAATGGCTGCGGCATCGGCCGGCTCAAACGCTACGTCATCGGGCATACCGCCGAGAATCGCATCAGCGACGCGTTCGCTTGCAACATCATGGGATATACCCGATTCATACTGTTCATCTTTGCCGATATCGTGAAGAAGTGCCGTGGCGTAGATGACCTCGCGGTCAAATTCGAGCTGTTCCTCGAGATTCTTGATCCACATAATGCGAGCGACATCCAGCAGGTGGTCAATACCGTGGCGGCAGAAGATGCGCCCCGATTCCAACTGTGCAATGCTGCCCAGGTGCCGCCGGAACAGACCGTTGGCACAGATGTAATCAATGCGAGGCATGGCACCAAAAGGCGCCAGGCCCGAAGCCATAAAACCGCGACGCGGCGTTCCCTCGTCAGTATTCGATGTAAAGTCGTTGACGACTCTCATAGTTAGCGTCCCAGCATCCTAAAGAATCGCTCCTCGAGCGCCGGATCGGCCTCAAAGACGCCGCGACGAGCGAGCGTCACGGTCTTGGTGCCAGGCTTTTGCACGCCGCGCATGGTCATGCACATATGCTCAGCTTCCATGAGCACAATCGCTCCCTGGGGAGCGAGATACTCCATGAGGGCATCGGCAACTTGTGCGCACAACTGCTCCTGCAGCTGCAGACGACGGGCGTAGACCTCTACCGTGCGGGCAAGCTTAGAAAGCCCTGCGACACGGCCGTTGGGGATATAGCCAATGGCAGCCTTGCCGTAAAACGGCAGCAGATGATGCTCGCACAGCGAGTAAAACGTGATGTCGCGCTCGATAACCAAATCGTTCGAAGCGACGGCAAAGGTTTTGGACAGGTGCTCCTCGGCACTCTGGTCCATACCACCGGCGATCTCACCATACATACGGGCAACGCGCGCCGGGGTCTCCAGCAGGCCCTCACGAGTTGGGTCCTCGCCTATGCCCTCAAGCAACAGCTTAATGGCGGCCTCGACTTTTTCCTGATCGACCATCTGGGCCTCACTTTTCCGATTTTGCGTTCGCGCTATGGTACCACGCCCTTTGGCATCGGCCACAAGCTACATAGTATGGGTCGAATAGACCGGATCGTCCCGCCAAAGCTCCACAGCGTCGCAAAGCGCAACGCCCTCGCGCACAGCACGGGCGCGCGTGGCGTTCATATCAATCACGCGCTGATTGCTCGAGCCCCTAAAACGCAATGAGATATCGTACAGATCCTGAACAAACGGGCCATCCACCAACATATCGAGGCAGGCAAGGATGCGGTCCGTGACCTCGGTATGGTGGCGGCCTCCCGGCATAAGCTCCTCGAGTACATCGCCGGTAAAACACCAAACAGTCTTCCCCGAGCTCACTGGATAGGCCGCGCGAACACGCTCGACAAAATCAACGAGCCCCGCCTGATTCTCGGGCTCCATAGGCTCCCCGCCCAGAATCGTCAGGCCATCAATAAAGGGATGGTCGAGGCTCTCGATAATCTTGTCCTCGACGGTGCGATCAAACGGCTCGCCCGCAGCAAAGTCCCACGCGACAGAGTTAAAGCAGTTCTTGCACCCACGACGGCACCCACTCACAAACAGAGAAGTACGAACGCCTTCCCCATCAGCAATGTCGAAATACTTAATGTTCGCGTAGTTCATAAGTAACCTTCCTGGGAGTCTGGAGTATATCATTCCGTCCTCAAACATTCTCGGCCTTTGGCCTGCGAAACTGCGGGCGGAACGATATACTCCAGACCCCTCGCGAGCGACACTCAATGAACGAAGCGAACATCGAGTATAGGGTTCGAGGTCCAATAAAAAATTTGTTGCAGCTCAATCGTTGCTGCAAGCAAACCGTTATTGCAAGTCGACTCATTTCCGCTAAGAACTTCGAGGAGTGAGCAGACCGCGTGCTGCATCTCAGCTACGTCAACTTGGCTGCCCCGTAGCGAGGCCCCGGACCTTTGCTCGATATGAGTTCCGCACGAACAGGAGGCGCCAGTGGCGCCTCCGTCGTGAGCCAGGACTGTCCGAAATAGCGAGTAAAGGTCCGGGGCCTCGCTACGGGGCAGCCTGGGATGGTTATTAGAGATGCAGCACGCGGTCGCGGATCTCCTCGGTTCGGCCCTGGTTCCAGAACTGGGTACCGATGTAGCCGCACGTACGACGAGCGACGTTCATCTTCTCCTGATCGCGGTTGCCGCAGTTAGGGCACTCCCACACCAGCTTGCCGTCATCCTCGACAATCTTGATCTCACCGTCGTAGCCGCACACCTGGCAGTAGTCGCTCTTGGTGTTGAGCTCGGCGTACATGATGTTGTCGTAGATGTACTGCATCACGCGAATGACAGCCTTGAGGTTGTCCTGCATGTTGGGAACCTCGACGTAGGAGATGGCACCGCCCGGCGAAAGCTGCTGGAACATGCCCTCAAACTTAAGCTTATCGAAGGCGTCGATCTCCTCGGACACGTGGACGTGGTAGCTGTTGGTGATGTAGCCCTTGTCCGTCACGCCCGGGATGATGCCAAAACGACGCTGCAGGCACTTGGCGAACTTGTAGGTCGTCGACTCAAGCGGGGTACCGTACAGCGAGAAGTCAATATCGCTTTCGGCCTTCCACTCGGCGCACTTGTCGTTCATGCGCTGCATGACGGCCATGGCAAACGGCGTGCCCTCCTTCTCGGTGTGGCTGTGGCCCGTCATGTACTTGACGCACTCGTACAGGCCGGCATAACCCAGACTAATGGTGGAGTAACCGCCCACGAGCAGCTTGTCGATCGTCTCGCCCTTCTTCAGACGAGCGAGGGCGCCGTACTGCCACAGAATCGGTGCGGCGTCAGAAAGCGTACCCATCAGGCGCTCATGACGGCACAGCAGGGCACGGTGGCACAGCTCAAGGCGCTCGTCGAAGATCTTCCAGAACTTATCCATATCCTGATGCGAGCTCAGCGCGACATCGGGCAGGTTGATGGTCACGACGCCCTGGTTAAAGCGACCATAGTACTTGGGCTTGTTCGGGTCGTAGTTTAGCGCGTTGGCAACGTTGTTAAAGCCGTTGCCCGAGCGGTCGGGCGTCAAGAAGCTGCGGCAGCCCATGCAGGTATAGCAGTCGCCGTTACCCGCGGTCTCGCCCTTCGACAGCTTGAGCTCGCGCATCTTTTTCTCGGAGATGTAATCGGGCACCATACGCTTGGCAGTGCACTTGGCAGCCAGCTGGGTCAGGTAGAAGTACGGGGAATCCTCGTGAACGTTATCGTCCTCGAGTACATAGATAAGCTTGGGGAATGCCGGGGTGATCCATACGCCGGCCTCGTTCTTAACGCCCTCGTAGCGCTGGCGAAGCGTCTCCTCCACGATCATGGCAAGGTCGTGCTTCTCCTGAGGCGTACGGGCCTCGTTAAGATACATAAAGACCGTCACGAACGGCGCCTGGCCGTTGGTGGTCATAAGGGTCACGACCTGATACTGAATCGTCTGAACGCCGCGACGGATCTCGTCACGCAGGCGATCCTCAACAACCTCGCGGACCTTTTCGGGAGATGCGGAAACGCCGAGCTCCTCGAGCTCGCGGGCGACCTCGACGCGAATCTTTTGACGGCTCACCTCGACGAACGGGGCAAGATGGGTCAGCGAAATCGACTGGCCACCATACTGGGAGGAAGCAACCTGGGCGATGATCTGCGTCGCGATGTTGCAGGCGGTCGAGAAGCTGTGCGGCTTCTCAATCAGCGTACCCGAGATAACAGTACCGTTCTGGAGCATATCCTCCAGGTTCACCAGGTCGCAGTTATGCATGTGCTGGGCAAAGTAGTCCGAATCATGGAAGTGGATCAGACCCTCATTGTGAGCATCCACAATCTCCTGGGGCAGCAGCACACGCTGGGTCAGGTCCTTGGAGATCTCGCCGGCCATGTAGTCACGCTGAACGGAATTGACGGTCGGGTTCTTGTTGGAGTTCTCCTGCTTGACCTCTTCGTTGTTGCACTCAATCAGCGACAGAATCTTGTCGTCGGTCGTGTTCTTCTGGCGCTTCAGGCTCTGAACATAGCGATAGATGATGTAATGGCGAGCGACCTCGTAGCAGTCGAGACGCATGATCTCGTCCTCGACCAGATCCTGAATCTCCTCGACCGACACGGTGTGGCCCGCGTTCTCGCATGCCTCGGCGACGTTTTGTGCCGCGTAAACCACCTGGCGGTCGGTAAGACGAGAGCTCTCCTCGACCTCCAAGTTTGCGGCGCGGATGGCATTGACGATCTTATCGATGTCAAAGACAACCTCGGTGCCGCTGCGCTTGATGATCTTCATCCTCTTGCCTCTTTCGTATCGTAGCCTCATCGCGCTTCAGAGCCAAACGATACCTGGCAGGGCTTGCCCCTGTCTTGCGGCGCCGTCGCGCAATCTGTGTTCTCGATAAACCATAAGCCTCCATGCGGACATTCCCTGGAGCCGATCAAGCGGCTCAAGGACACGTTCAAAAGAGGCAGTTAAGGTCTTCGTTCTCTGTCCGCCATCTATCATACGACAAAGAGGCATCTATATCCTGTATTCTTTTTTTAGGTCAAACACAACATATAGTGTTTCAGCAGGTCAAAGCAATTAGTCATTTTGCAGACGCATTAAAAATGAGGGGTTCTTGGCAAGTCGGTAAAACGCTACCAACACGGCTACCTGCATGGCAGTTATAAAACCCCCTTAGTCAAGCCGCTGACAAATCCTACCAAAATCAAGTCGCTCACGCCAAAAGAATCCAAAAGATTATGCTTGACCAACATGTTGCGGTCACGATCGGCCAGGACGTATGCAATCTGCCGGCACCTCTACGGGATGCGAAGACCATCGCGTACAGACCTTGGATCAATATTTGGTGGCTTATATTGGCGGCGTGCTTGGTGGCAAAACAAAACAGCCCAGAGGATATAGCCTCTGAGCTGCGAACATTTGGTGGGCGTTAGAAGATTTGAACTTCTGACCTCTTCCGTGTCAGGGAAGCGCTCTCCCCCTGAGCTAAACGCCCAAATGGAGCGGACAACGGGGCTCGAACCCGCGACCCCAACCTTGGCAAGGTTGTGCTCTACCAACTGAGCCATGTCCGCCTGCGAGGATTTAATATACGGGATGATCCACCCAAATGCAAGAACTTTTTTTAAAAAGTTTTGCGACGCCCTCGCGAACCTCGCGAAGACATCAGCCACCACGGAAGGCGCAGGCAAACGCAAACTCGCCGCAAGAGGCCACTACATCTCGCCGAGCATGATCCAGGCAGAGCTGTCCTGCGCGAGCCTGCCGTCTGCAAGCGGTGATGAGGTGAGCAGGACCCTGCCCGCCGGCAGCTCCACAGGTGCTGCACCGAAGTTCGTCACACACGCCCAGCCGTTATCGCGGCGATAGGCGATGACGCCGCCCTCAGCGCCCTCGGCACCATCCGCAAGACCGGTGCGCCCGTCAAGATCGAGCCACGCAAGATCGTTGGCGCACCCGCGCAGCTTGCGCCGCAGCCAGAGGGCGTCACGATAGAGCGCAAGCATCGATGTCGGGTCCGCTTCTTCCTTATCGGCAGCATAATCGGAAAACCATGCAGGCTGCGGCAGATGAGGCGCTGCATCGGCGTCTGCCGGCGAAAACCCAAACGATCCGCCATGCGCGGGATCGTCCGCTGCCACCCACGGCAGGGGCACACGACAGCCGTCGCGCCCCTTCTCACGCTTCGGTCCGTGCGTATTGGTCGCAGTAGGGTCTTCGAGTGCAGCCCACGGGATATCAGCCACCTCAAAAAGGCCGAGCTCCTCACCCTGATACACGTATGCCGAGCCCGGAAGCGCCAGCTCAAGCAAAAGGGCCGCCCGCGCGCGGCGCTCGCCGAGTTCACGGTCCTCGTCATAAGACGACCCGTCGCGCAAGAGCCAGTCGAGCGCAATCTGGTGGTAGCGCGTCGCCTTGATTTGCGGCAGGGCATAGCGTGTCGCCACGCGCGGCACGTCGTGGTTGGAGAGTACCCAGGTCGAGGCGGAATCGGATTCGACGGCTGCCTTCAAGCCCTTCTCGATTGCAGTGTGCATGTCATCATAGGTCCAAGTGGCCTTGGCAAACTCAAAGTTGAATGTCTGGCCAAGCTCGCTGGGACGCGCGTAGAGATACTGGCGCTCGGGCAGCACCCACGCCTCGGCAACGGCACTGCGCGGCGGATTATAGCGGTCGAACACGCGGCGCCACTCGCGATAGATCTCGTGGACCTCATTGCGGTCCCACAGCGGATGGGTGCCGTCGTCAACCATGTCATCGCCCTCGGCGAGATGCCACCGGTCGAGGTCATCGCGGTCGAGATCCTTGGCGAGACCCTGCGCCACATCAATGCGAAAGCCGTCGACGCCTCGATCGCTCCAAAACGCCAGGACGTCGCAAAAGAGCGCGTGAACCTCAGGGCATGACCAGTCAAAGTCCGGCTGCTCGGGCGTAAACATGTGCAGATACCACTGACCGTCCGCAACACGCGTCCATGCGGGGCCGCCAAAGTTGGCATTCCAATTGGTGGGAGGCAGCTCGCCATGCTCGCCGCGACCATCGCGGAAGATATAACGGGCGCGTTCGGGCGATCCGGGGCCGGCGGCAAGAGCGGCTTTGAACCAGGGGTGCTGGTTGGATGAATGGTTGGGCACGATGTCGACGATGACCTTGATGCCGCGCGCGTGAGCCGCAGCGATCATGTCATCGAAGTCGTCAAGCGAGCCGAGACGTGGGTCGACATCGCAGTAGTCCGCCACATCATAGCCGCCATCGACAAGAGGCGAAGGGTAAAACGGGCTCAGCCAGATGGCCTCGATACCCAGTCGCTCAAGATAGTCCATCTGCTGGGTAATGCCCGCGATATCGCCCAGACCCGAACCAGTCGAATCCTTAAACGAGCGCGGGTAGATCTGATAGATCGCGGCATCGGACATCCACGAGCGCGAAGAAGACTTTTCTGTAGCCATGGGGCGTATCTCCCTTGCAACGAGGTTATGCGAGATGCCCACGATGATACGCCCAAAGCGGACATTCGCGACAAACAACGCCACAGCCACGCCCCAAAACGATCGCTCCCTCGCGGGTTCGAGCCCAGGCGACGGGTACGAAAAAGCCCGGCTACCGTAGTAGTCGGGCTGTTACGTTTGGAGCGGACAACGGGGCTCGAACCCGCGACCCCAACCTTGGCAAGGTTGTGCTCTACCAACTGAGCCATGTCCGCATATGTAAAACAAAACGGGCGCCGGAGCGCCCGGATGTTGCCTGGAGGCGAAGCCCGGATTCGAACCGGGGGTAAAGGCTTTGCAGGCCTCTGCCTTACCACTTGGCCACTTCGCCGAAAAAGGACCGCCTAAACGGTCCGGAAATGCAATGGAGCGGACAACGGGGCTCGAACCCGCGACCCCAACCTTGGCAAGGTTGTGCTCTACCAACTGAGCCATGTCCGCTTGCGGGTTATTAATTTACGCGAGTTGTCCAAAAGACGCAAGTACTTTTTTCAAAAAACTTGTCTGCCGCATGTTCTTAATAGCCAAACGCGCTAAAGCGATTGGCTAGGCACACGATTCCAGCGCTCCGCTAAACAGCTTCACCATCTGCACGCGCGTGCCGGCGCCGTCCGTACGACGAGCAACCTCCACGTTATCGACGAGCATACGCATAAGCTTGATACCACGGCCGCGTTCCTCAGATGCAACCGGCTCGCTCGTTTCATCGATAGAATAGCCGGCACCTCGATCAAGCACCTCAACCACAACGCGATCGCCATAGGCCTGAACCGTCAGGACGCACCCGATACCGCCCGCATGGTCATAGGCATTACCCAGCGCCTCCCCCGACGCCAATGCGACATCGTAGCGCTCGTCACAGCGCAACGGAAGCGATTCAAGGAGTTCGGCGATGCGATGTCGGTAGTATGGAAGATTCTCGATACCCTGACGGACCTCGACGCTCTTACTCCAGCGAGGCAGCTCCCCCACCGGAATGGCGGGAATAGACTCCCGTGCCGGCCCCGCGACATGAAGGATATCGACAAGACGAGCAATCTCCAAAAAGCGAACAACTTCACCTGATGCATTGACGAGCGAAAGCAGGCCTTCTCGCCTCATGAGCTCACGAGCGCGCGTAAGCAGGAATGCCAAGCCCGTCGAATCGATAAAGCTAACAGCCTGACAGTTGATGACAACACGACGCACGCCGCGGCCAATCAAAGCATCCAACCGCCGACGCAGCGCAGGCACCGTGGCGATGTCGATATCGCCTGGTGGCGTCAAAACCGCTATGTCATTCCACTCATTCATACGACCATGGTTCCCCAAAAAAGCCCACTCGATGCATTCGTTTCCCCAACCGTGCGGATTCAGCCCGTTCAGCGCCGTCTATGAACGACCCCGTAAAAACTCAAGGGACACCAATGCAATGTCATCGTCCAGCGCCGATTCGGTAAATCGGTCAAGCTCGCCCAAGACCTTGCCGCAAATGCCCGACACGCCCTCCCCCGAAACAGAAAGCAGAAGATCGCGCAAGCGCTGCTCGCCAAAGAACGCTCCGGTGCGGTCGCGGGCCTCAATCGTTCCATCCGTATACATGAAGAGCATGTCGCCGGGGGCGAACGTAAACACGCCTGTCTCGTACACCATACTCTCAAAGGCACCGATTACACCCGATTGGCATCCAAGTAGCTCGACCTCTCCCCCACGAGCCTCGCCGCCACCCAGTGGCATCGACTCTGGCCTGATGACCATGGTCGGAGGATGGCCCGCCGAACAATACGTTGCGCGTCCGGCTTTCAGGTCAATCTTGGCGATAAAGGCTGTCACGAACGTCTCGACCCTCGAAAAGCCCATGAGCATACTGTTAAGGGAGCGTGCCATGCGGGCCGGTCCAGCGCCCTCCCACGCATATGCCGTCAGAGCCGTCTTGACGAGCGCGGACATCGATGCGGCCTCAATGCCTTTGCCAGACACATCACCCAGAATCATGACGGCGCAGTCGTCGGGAAGACGGATGAGCGTATAGAAATCGCCGCCGACCAACGCCGAGTTCGTGGCCGACAGGTACACCGAATCGGTTGCGATACCCGGAACATCCCCCAGGGAATTTCTCATGCCGATCTGAAGGGTCTGAGCGATATGACGCTCCTCGCGCTTTTGAGATTCACCTTCGTAGATCAGTTCAAAGTCATGCGCCAAGTGCACCAAGTAGTCATATTCAAGGTCATCAATCGGCTCTTGGCTGCCATCACGAAGCAGTAGCGCGCGCGTCGTCGGGCTCTTCGCAACAGAAGCAGGAACAATTGCGTCGTTACTGTGCTTGCCATCACCCTTAGAGCGTGGTCGCCCCGCCTCGATGCCGGAGTCGACGTAGAGACCTTGACAAGGCAGACCATGCGCCCTAAGCCAGCCTCCCATAGGCATCGATTCGTCAACGCGAGTTATACGGACGTGTTTAAGGTCCTCGGCACTCGTACCGCCCAAAACAGATGCCTCAAAGCCATCAGGGCCAGCCCCCAGACGTGCCGCTGGCGCCGTCGTGGAAAAGAAAAGCTTCTCGGGATCGTCCGGCAAAGCAACGCGACTGCCGCCTTCAAAATCTATGACGTAGGAATCCAGACTGGCGTCATACTCAACAGGGCAAAAATGGCAGTTGAGCATATTGCAGATCTCGGACGATACCGCCTGGGTAGCCGCGACGGAATCGTCTAGAAAGGTAAACAACTCATCACGTAAGACATTGAGCGAGCGGCCAAGCTCGGCCGTGCGACGAGAGCGAAGACTCGATGCCATGCCGACCAGTTGGATAGACAAGTAATCGCAAATGACCTCGAGTACATTAACGTCATAGGCGAGCGGTGCCTGGGGGCGTTTCCAACCAACTTCCAGCACGCCAAGGATCTGCGTACCGTAAAAAACGGGAAGACAGATCTCGCTGCGGTACGGAGGCATATCCTGCATGCGCAACAGGTGCTTAGAACGATTGTCCAGGTCCATAAACATACCGGAGGCGGCCTTATCACCCTTAAGGTCCTGTTGAATCGACAAGCGACAGGCACGCGACTCACGAAGAACATACGTCGGAATGCCAGCGCCATACGGCAAAAACTCAGGCAGGTAGCTGTCGTACAGCTCCTTGGAAACACCGCGAAGTTTAAAACCGCCGCTCTCAGAAAAATAGATAGCAGCACCCGAAGCATCGAGCGTTCCTACAAGCTGGTTCAAAACGGTATCAAGTAGGCTGGGCAGCTCATCGGAGCCCACGGTACTCATAATGACCGAGAGCGTGCCAGAGAGGCGCTTGTTAGCCACTCTAAGCTCCGAAAGAGCACGCTTGAGCTGACGGTCGTGCGAATACTGTTCTTCGATGCTATGGAGCGCCACCAGGACACGTGGCGCGCGGCGCCCAAAGATGCGTGGAGGCGTTACGGAGCCCGCACGAACCAAGACGGGGATAAAGGAGCCGTCACTCAGCTTGAGCATCAGTTCGTTCTCGGAGCCATCAGTTTCAAATGGCAGACGATGTTCCGTCGCACGTTCAAAAGCGGACGAGTACAGGACGTCTTTAACATCTCCACCAATGACGTCGGCGCGTTCCTCGCGCATCAAACCAAGTAAGCGATTATTCACATGCAGAATGGTTCCGTCGAGCTCGCAGATGATGACAGCATCGCTCGTGATCTCGACTAGTTGGGCAACGTCTGCCCACTCGTTGCGTTCAAGCGTTTCCATCGTGGACCCCACCGTCTATCGGTAACAAAAAAGCCTCCGAAGAGGCTTCTCAAATGCGATGGTGTCGGAGGCGGGACTTGAACCCGCATGACCAAAAAGCGGTCACTAGCACCTCAAGCTAGCGCGTCTGCCAATTCCGCCACTCCGACATGCTATGTTGTTGATTCGCGGTTCGTTTTGTTAGACCCGCGCGTTCAACGAGGAAGATAATAACCTATGATTCGAGAACTGTGCAAGCACTTTTGTCAAAAA
>CATVTM010000027.1 GCA_958346935.1 uncultured Collinsella sp. | reverse complement strand
GGATTTAGGCTTATTCGAGCTTTTCAGGAACTATTTCACCGCAACTTTCTGTAAGGGTGGTTTTTAGTGCCGCCGAGGGGCACTAATCAACCGTTTGCCGATATGTTTGGCTCTGACTCATGGCTCTGACCTGCCCCGTCAAGCTTTTGGTCAGTTCATGGCAAGGTCTGGCGGACCAAATATGGGATAGCGTAGTGTCATTCACTCCCCCTCGAGACCATGGGGTCGAAAATGAGTCATGATAAACACTGTTCCAAACCGCAAATAGAGCTGTTCTTCCAGTTATTCGAGACTCATCATGGCGGACACCTGTTTGTAGCTACCAAAAAATGGGATGAACGCCGTGCCTACGCGCTCATGAAAAAAGAGATGATTATTCGACTCTACAACCATGTCTACGCTGACCCCGCGTATTGGAATGACCTCGGCGTCGAAGATCGCATCTTTCAATTGGCATCCGCTATTGCGGTCGTTGAACCGGATGCCGTGTTTTGTGGAGCAACGGCGGCTCTGCTCTATGGCATCGGTTCTGCATATTCGCTTCTCGACAAGGTGCAAGTGCTGCTGCCGCGTTCCACCAGACGCGATATGTACGAATTCGTTGAATACCGACGCTGGCGGCCGGGCGACGTATGGCAGCTCGGCCCGTTTACGTTAACGGATCCATATCGCACGGTGGTCGACATCGCCCGAACGAGCGCTTTTCGATATGCACTAGGCTATGTCGACGGGTTGGCTCGTGAGTACGGTGTCGAGCGTGAAGAATTGCATGCATATGCACAAGCGAACTGCCGCGGACTGCACGGCATTGCGCGCGCATTTGACGTTTTTGAACACATGGATGGCAGATCGGATAACGGCGGAGAATCCGAAGCACGGGCGGCAATGATTCTGGCGGGAGTTGCCGCTCCCGAACTTCAGGTTGAAATCACTCGACCGGGAAACGCCGGCTATTATTTGGCAGATTACGGCTGGCAGATGCCAAACGGCTCTTGGATGCTGGCTGAGCTGCATGGACTAGGCAAGTTTGAGGACGATGCCCAAAATGATCCGGAACATACTGCGGCAAAAACCTATCGAGCTGCCCTCATGCGCGATGCGAACCTGCGTGCCATGGGCCACAACGTCATCCATTTCAAGCTCTCAGACACCTACGATGTCAAAGCGTTCGGCTCAATGATGCGCGACTACGGTATACCAACCACAAAACCCTACGTAGACTCCTGACCGGCTGCCCTCATCTTCTCGGCAACAGAACCCATCATCGACCCAACCCGCTCGGCCTCAATAAGTTGCGGTGAAATAGTTCCTGGATAACAGCTTTTGCGGCTAATCCAGGAACTATTTCACCGCAACTTAGGTGGGGATGTGGGGTCCCCGGCATATATAAGAAAACGGCTCTGGCACCAAATGGAGCCAAAGCCGTTAAAACTATCCTATGGAGCGGGCGACGGGAATCGAACCCGCGTCATCAGCTTGGAAGGCTGGGGTTCTACCATTGAACTACGCCCGCAAGATATGGTCGGGACGACAGGATTTGAACCTGCGACATCCTGCTCCCAAAGCAGGCGCGCTACCAAACTGCGCCACGTCCCGAAGGTGTTGAGCAGCTAAGGTCTAAACCTTGCGTGTCCCAAAGCGAAGGAAATTATAGGGGAGACTCCCCGCCTGTGCAAGCGCAGAAACCCTAGCTCCTCGAATGTGTGACAAACTGGCTATGAACCAGACCGATTAAAAACGCCGCCACAGCAACCGGTGCCCACGCAGCACCAATATCTGCCAGCGGCAACGCATCGAACGGCAGCCACGCGCCCGCAAAGAACGCGTCGCGGACCGAAGTGATTACGCTCTGTACCGCGACAACGCCGCCGACCCAGACCCACACCTGCGGATGAGCGTCGCAAAAACCGTGCACCAGGCCCATCAGTACCAGCACGATGGCAACGGGATACAAGGCGTTGAGCATAGGCACCGAGAACATAAGAATCACGTCGAGGCCTACGTTGGAGAGCACGCACGAAAACGCTGCAAACACAAAGGCGAGAATCGCAAAGGGACGGCTCATGGCCTCCTCGGAGGCCTCCGCTCCCCCTTCGACCACATACGTCTCGCAGAAGTAACGCGAGCAGCAGCTGATGAGGCCGATGCACACGTTCATGCAGGCAAGGAAGAAGATGGCGAAGACCACGACCGTGCCGGCAAGGCCAAAGTGCATGGAGGCAGAGCGGGCAAGGATGGCGGCACCGTTGGTAGCGTCGGGCATCACGGTGCCGAGCTGCATACCGGCAAGCCCCAAGCCGCAGTAGATGATGGCCATGAGCACGCCGGCGATCACACCGGAACGCGAAATCTCGAAGGCCACGCGTTTGTCATCGGTAACACCCAACTCGTGGATGGTCTCGGCGATGATGATGCCGAAGGCGAGTGACGCGAGCAGGTCCATGGTCTGATAGCCGGTCAAGAAGCCCTGCACGGCGGCACCTGCATCGTAGGGAGCCTGAGGCGCGGCAGCCGGTCCCAGCGGCGAAATCACGGCAGCACCCACGACTAGCACGATGAGTGCAATAAGCGCGGGGCCCGTAATGCGGCCGAGCACGCGCGTGATGACACCCGGGCGCAGCGTGAGCACAAACGCGACGACGAAGAACCCGATGGCAAACACCAGACGTGCTACGCCGAGCGAAACGCCCTCGGGCAGCAGCGGCACCAGCATTTCGAACGCCGTAGAGCTTGTGCGCGGAATGGCCAGGCACGGACCGATGGCCAGGTAGACCGCCGCAACGAAAAATTCGCCAAACTTAGGATGCACGCGCCCGGCCAGCTCGCGGGCCGTGCCGGCGAGCGCGACGGCGATAAATCCCATGACGGGCAGACCGATGGCGGCAATCAGAAAGCCGAGCATGGCGACCGGCGTGGCAGAACCTGCCTGCAGCGCCAGCAGCGGCGGAATAATGAGGTTACCGGCGCCAAAGAGCATCGAAAACAGCGCAATGCCGACGGTAACGACATGGTCGGAGCGCAAACCGCGCGGAGCGGATGAGGCCATATGCACACCTTTCGGGTCGAAACAAAAACGGGACGGGCAAAAACACCCGTCCCGCAAGTATAAACGGTCTAGCAGCTTTAGCAGGCTAAATCGCACAGAGCATCGATAGCCGTGTCGACTTCTTCGGTCGTGTTGAAATACCCAAACGAGAAGCGGACGACGCCCTGGCGCTCGGTCCCCAGCGCACGGTGCATGAGCGGGGCGCAATGGGCGCCGGGGCGCGTCGCAATCCCCCACCCTTGCATGAGCGCATCCGAGATCTCGGCAGAGTCGATATCGCCCACGTTGAGCGACACAATCGCAGAGCGCGTCGGCTGGTCAAAGGCACCGTAGAGCTTAATCCCCGGAATCTCGCGCACACCGGAAAGGAAGCGATCAGCGAGTGCACGCTCGTGGGCAGCAATCGCCTCGACCCCGCCTTGTGCCTCGATAAAGTCGAGACCGGCAGAAAGTCCCGCGATGCCGTGGCCGTTGAGCGTGCCCGCCTCAAGGCGCGTGGGCCACTCAAGCGGCTGCAGCGTATCGAAGCTGTGCACGCCCGTACCGCCCATGGCCCACGGCGCCACGTCAATGCCCTCCGCCACGGCCAGCCCGCCGGTCCCCTGCGGACCCATGAGCCCCTTGTGGCCAGTAAAGCACACCACGTCGAGCCCCATGGCCTGCATATCGATATGCGCCGTGCCGGCAGACTGCGAGGCATCGACGATCACGAGCGCACCGGCCGCATGGGCCATGGCGGCCACGCGCGCAATGTCGACCTCATTGCCGGTCACATTGGAGGCGTGCGTCACCACCACAGCACGCGTGCCCGGCGTGACCAACCGCTCGAGCTCGTCATAGTCGAGCACGCCGTTCGCATCGCAACCCGCATGCTCAACGGTAACACCCTGCTCTGCCGCCAGGCGGTTGAGCGGACGTAGCACCGAGTTGTGCTCGAGCACCGTCGTGACCACGCGGTCGCCGGGGCGCACCACGCCACAGATGGCGGTGTTGAGCGCCGCCGTGGAGTTGGGCGTAAAACAAATATGGTCGGCCCGCGGGCAACCTAAAAGGCGCGCGAGCTTGGCACGGCAAGCGTGAATCGTACGAGCGGCATCGAGCGCGCCCGACGTCGCGCCACGTCCGGCATTGCCGAGCGAGCACATCGCCTGCGTCACGGCATCGATGACCGTCTGCGGCTTGTGCATGGTCGTCGCTGCGTTATCCAGATAGATCATCGCACGACCTCCCACATGTCGATTACCGTAAAGCCCTCGGTGGGGACGCCCGCCGCGGCAAGCTCGCCGCGCAGCAGGTCCTCATCCGAAGGCAGCGCCTTCCACGCCAAGCCGCAGCCGGCAGCGACCTCCCCGGGCACGGGAATCGTGCGCCCGGGAAGGCCGCGCTCGACGCATAGGGTCTCGCACCCCATGGCGGCCGCCGTGGTAGGAAACGTGATGACAAGCGCCGGGCGCTTTTCTCTCATGGCAATCCCGCCCAAACGCTACGGGCGCACGACGCGCACGGCCTGCTCCATCTTCTCCACGATCACGTACATGTTGGTGACCTCGCCCACCGCAAGCTGGTCTTTAATGCCATAGTGATCGAGGCAGGTACCGCAGGTGAGAATCTCGACGCCCTGCTCGGCCAGTCCCTTCAGGTCGTCGAGCACCGGCGAGCCCTCGACGGTGAGCTTGGCGCCGCCGTTGTAGAACAACATGGTCGCGGGCAGCTCCTCCTGTTGCGTCACGGCGAAGATAAACGCCTTCATGAGCTTGTGGCCCAGCTCGTCGTCGCCACGGCCCATGCAATCGGTGTAGACGGAAATGACAAGTTTGCCCTTGCCGGCGCTGGCATCACAGAAGGCAGCGCCATCCTGCTCGGGATCAGCCACGGCAACGGCGCTAGAGGTCGCCACGGTCACGTGCCACTCGGCGTCAGAAACCTTCTCGACCGAGGCCGTGCAGCCCTTCTCCTGCGCCATCTTGGAGATGTTCTTGACGGCGGTCTCGTTATCGACCGAGGTCACCACGGCACCCTCGCCATCGAGCTGTTTGAGCGCCTTGAGCGTCTTAACAACGGGCAGCGGGCAGGCATCGCCCATGGCATTGACTTCAATCTTGGTAGACATAGTTACATCCTTTCAAAAGGGACCGCCCAGAACAGTAGGCGGTCGCATAAACGGTTTTCCTTAATGCACAACGTGGACGGCAGGACCGCCTGGCACCGGCTCGCACACGCGCCCGACAACGGCGGCGATACGTCCTTCGGCATGTAGGCGGCGCGCAAGCTCATCCACATCGGCAGCAGGTGCCGCGATAAGCAGGCCGCCAGACGTCTGCGGATCGTACAGCGCGTCGAGCATGCCCGGCTCCAGGTCATCGTCAGCCGTCACGCGCGGGCCAAAGAAGTCCTGGTTGCGGTAGGAGCCCGCGGGGATAATGCCCAGACGCGCCATGTCGAGCACCTGGTCAAAGAGCGGCACCGCCCCCGACGCAAGCTCAACCTGCACGCCCGAGCCCTCGGCCATCTCGCACGCGTGCCCGATCAGGCCAAAGCCCGTAATGTCGGTGCAGCCGTGAAGCTCAAGCCCCTCGGCCAGACGAATCGGCGCCTCGTTGAGGGTGCGCATCGAGTCAAACATGGCTGCGGCCTCGTCCTGCTCGATGAGCTCGCCCTTAATGGCCGTGGTGATGATGCCCGAGCCGATCGCCTTGGTCAGCAGCAGAACATCGCCTGCGCGTGCGCCGCTGTTGGCGAGCATGCGGTCGAGCGCGACAAAACCGCTCACGGACAGCCCGTACTTGGGCTCGTCGTCGTTGATGGTGTGGCCGCCCGCGATGGAGCAACCCGCCTCGACGCACTTGTCGGCGCCGCCCGCCAGAATCTGACCGGCAACTTCAACGCCCAGACAACTGGGTATGCAGAGCAGGTTCATGGCATGGCTCGGCCGCCCGCCCATGGCGTAGATGTCCGACAGCGAGTTGGCTGCGGCAATCTGGCCAAACAGAAACGGGTCGTCGACCATCGGCGGAAAGAAGTCGATGGACTGCACGAGCCCCAGGTTCTCCCCTACGCGAAAGACGCTCGCATCGTCGGAGGTATCGAACCCCACGAGCAGGTTGTCGTTATGCACATTGGGCAAGTCGCCCAGGACCTGGGCGAGGGCTCCAGGAGCCAACTTAGCAGCTCAACCAGAGGCAGCGGTCATCTGCGTGAGCTTAATAACATCGTCAGCCATCGATTCCTCCTCTCATAGGTCAATCAGTTCCTCCCAGTATACGCATGGCGGCGCCGAGAGCGGACGGCGAATGACACCGCCCCTTACATGAGCGCCTGGGCTCGAATGGCCGCGCCGATCGCTCCGGCAAAGCGAGCCTGGGGCGAGGTGGTCACGGGTGCGCCCAAAAGTTCGCCCAGACGCTCCACCACATAGGCGTTCTCGCACAGGCCACCGGTCAGATAGTACGGGGCGCCCGCTGCCTGCCCGGCCATAGTGGCCACGCGCGACACGACACTCTCGATCACGCCGCGCGCAATGTTCTCGCGCGGCTCGCCACGACCGATCAGGCTGATGACCTCGCTTTCGGCAAAGACCGTGCACATGCTGGATATCTTGGTGGGCTCACCGGAACGCGCAAGGTCGGCCATCTGCTGCTGGGAAATGCCTAGGCGGTCGGCCATGATCTCCAAAAAGCGCCCCGTGCCGGCGGCGCACTTGTCGTTCATGGCAAACTTGGCCACGCGGCCACTTTTAAGCTGAATGACCTTAGTGTCCTGACCGCCCACGTCGATCACCGTGCCGTGATCGCCGAACAGGCGCACGGCACCGGTGCCGTGACAGGTGATCTCAGTCACGACCTTGTGCGCATAGGGCACGGCGACACGGCCGTAGCCAGTCGCGATCACGCGCACGTCGTCGGCAGCCACGTCATAGCCAGCCGCTGCCAGTGCCTCGCGCAGCCGCTCGGAAGCATCGACCGAGGAGAACCCGGTTGGCTGCACGCACGTCCACGCCACCGAACCCTCCCCGTCGACCACAGCGGCCTTAGCCGCCGTAGACCCGATATCGATCCCGATCCCTATCATGGCTCTCTCCCAATCTAAACATCAAAGATAGCGGCGCGTTCAGGCGCCTTAGCTCTAGGTTTCTCAGGTGCCGGAGATTGCCCCGAAAGAGGAGCGCAGCGTACTTTGGGTACGCAAGCGACGGTTTGAGGAGCAAGATCCGGTGCCTGAGGAAGCTAGAGGGTTTCGATGAAGGCGGCGATGCGGGTCTCGATCTGACCCATGTCGCCGTTGCTGTAATCGGTCTCGATCTTCATGTACGGAATACCCGCACCCTCGACAGCCTCCTGCATGCGGGCACTCTCCACGTTAAAGGTGTGGCAGGCCTGGAGCACGTTTTCGACCACGCCATCGACGTGATACTTCTCGCACATGGCCAGCGCGTTTTCCATACGACCGTCATTGGGCGTCATGACCGAGCAGTTGATGTCCAGGTAGCGGTCGGCGATGGCGCGAAGGATGTCGGGAGCCTCCGGGTCGATCATCATGGCCGCCGTGCGCTCGCCCGAGCAGTCGTCCATGCACACGACCACACCGCCGTTGGACTCGATGGTGCGACCGATCTTGTTGATCACGCCGCCCACCGGGCACCCGGTGATCAGAATGCGCTTGGCATCCGCCGCAACCGGGCGCTCGCCCGCGTCGTAGGTCTCGCGCAGCTTGGCAACCTTATGCTCCAGCTGCTGCGTATAGGCCTCGATATCAAAGCTGAACGTACCGGCGAACATGGTGCTCATCAGGTCGACGCCGCTCATAGCCGCCGGCTGATTGGCCTGCAGCGCAAACATCTCGAGCTGGGCCGCACGCAAGCGGTTGCGGCGACGGACGGCAGCACGAAGGTCGTCATCGGTGATCGTAATACCGTAGAAGTTCTCGAGCTCCTCCTTGAGCAGGCGGCACTCCTCGTACCAGCTTTCACGCTCGTAGGCGCGATCGCGACCCTGCGGAAGATGCAGAATGTGCGTGCGCTTGAGCTCGTTAAGCAGCTCGTACATCTTCTTCTTACCGTCGCAGGTGGTCTCGCCGATGATCATGTCGCTAAAGTACGTAAACGGGCACTTTTGCGAATAGGCAAAGCCGTAGGTCGACTTGATGAGCGGGCAGAGGTTTGCCGGCAGCACCTTCTCGGCCTCGGGAATCACCTCATCGGACGTGCCGCACAAGGCCACACTTGCAGCGCCCGCGGCATCGATAATCTCGAGCGGCGTATAGCTGCACAAAAAGCCGACCAGGCGATTGCCGGCCTGTTTGTAATCCTTGACGCGAATAAACGCCGCCTTGCGCTGCTCGTTGAACTCCTCAAACGTGGACGGCAACGGCTGCTCAATATTTTCCGACATATAACTCCTTAACAAACCTTTTAACCAACCAAGGAAACGGCTTTCCCAGGTGCCCGAGGTTGCCGTGAAAGAGGAGCGCCGCGTACTTTGACACGCAAGCGACGGTTTGAACGGCAAGATCGGGTGTCCGGGAAAGTCGCCGGGACGGGTAGCCCTAAATGGTTTCCAAGAAAGCCTCAATCCTGGTTTGTAGCTGACCGGCATCCTCACCGGCGTAGTCGGTGGTGATGTGCATAAACGGAATGCCGGCCTCCTCGGCGGCCTTCTCCACGGCAAACGACTCCATCTCGTAAAGCGTGCAGAACTGCAAGGCCACGTCGACGATACCGTCGGCATGCAGGTCCTTGGCCATCTGGACAATGTCCTTCATACGCTGGTCGTTGGGCGTAAAGACAGCGCAGTTAATCTTAAAGTAGCGCTCGGCGATGGCGTCGAGCATCTCGTCGACCGTCTCGCCGGACTCGTCGACCAGGTCCTTGTAGTAGCGCGAGCCCGTGCAGGACTCCTCGCCTACCACAACGCCGCCGGCCTTCTCGATGAGGTTGAACAGCTTCCAGTTGGGCACGGCCATGGGCGTGCCGGTGTACAGGATGCGCTTGGTCCCCTTGGGCGCCACGCCCTCGCCGGTCTCAACACGCTGCTCGCACTCAGCCGCCATATCGTTAATGGCTCCGGTCAGACGCGGCGTGTCGTCCATAAAGGCTGCCTGCACGGTCAGCAGGCTATCGAGACCGCTGATAGGCGCCGGGTCGGCAGTGCGCGTGGCAGCGAGGCGCTGCAGGGCGCGACGCTTCTCATTGACGGCGCGGATGGCGGTCTTCAGACGCTCAGGCGTAATCTTGACGTCACACTCTTCCTCGATCTTGGCGGCGAGCTTCTTGACCTCGGCCTTCCAGGTCACGAGCGTCGACTCGTCGTGCACGTTGGGGATATCCATGACGTACATGTTCTTTTGCGTGGCAAAGAACTCGTAGGCCTTCTTCTTGCCATCGCAGGTGTTCTCGCCGACTACCAAGTCGCTCGACTCGATGTAGGGGCAGACCTCGCCCAACTTAAAGCCGGCAAAGCTCTTGATGAGCGGGCAAGTGTTGCGCGGCAAGTGCTCCTCGACTTTGTCGGTTGCCCAGTCGGCACCCGAGCACAGGCCCACGGGGATGCCATCGCAGGCAAGTACGATTTCCTCGGGCACGTAGACGCAGAACGAACCGACGATCTTGGTGGCCTCGCCGGCCTCCTTCTTGTCGAGCATCTCCTTAATACGGCCGCTGTGGATGTTGGTGGCGACAAAGTCCAGATAGGACGTGGACTTGGGGCGATTGTTCTGCGTCAGGAACATATCGCCGTACATCTGGCCCACGGCGCCCAGCAGCATGTCGTGGTCGGCAAGATTCATGCCGAGGCTCTCCCACATCGGATGGAAATCGAATTCTTCAGCCATGACGGTTCCCCTCTCGAACCAAAAATGAATAGCTACGGTATTGCTGCACGGTGGGTGGCGAAAACCCAGCCGCGCCTAAACCCGGAATTTTGGGGAACCTGCTTTGCAGCTGATTATTTAGTTGTGCGTCGTCTCTCCCGGAGCCGTGAACATACCTGCTCATATGCGACTCCGAGCCATATATAGGGCACGCGCGGCAACGCGGCGAATGTATGTCGTCTGCGGCATGTGCGCACCCTCCTTTACAAGTTAAGGTCAACTATATCAACGGTCGTCGACCATGCGAACACCGTTGACATTCGTACGACAGCGTCGTGTGCCGTCGTTTAATAAATAATTATCTGTGTTGATAAGAGTTTGTCATTCCCCATTCGGCGAACGGCGAGACAAAGCCGCCGCGGCTTATATCCCCGACGGCATTACCCGGCGCTATCGACAAACCAAATGGATCCTGCTGGCATCAAAATGCATGCGCAGCGTCTCGCCTGTTTGCGGTAGCTCGTCGACAGGCATGCCCACTTTGTTGACCTTCCACTGCAGACGCGTGGGCGCGTCGGCGCGCGGCACGTCCAGCAGCACCAGGCGCTCAAAACGTGAATCGCTCACGCGGGCCACGTGCAGGTCATAGCTGTTGCGACCCCGCTCGGCACGGTTGTCCACATGGAAGTAGCTTGCGCGAATGCCCAGATATGCCACGTCATCGGGAACCTCGCGACCCACGTTAAAGGTCATGCCCCAGTCGAGGGCCTCAACTTCTTCGTCGCCAATCTTGCGCGCCCGGCTTGTGTTCTTGCAGCCCGTCAGGCGCAGTGCCGCCAGCGTCTGCGGACGGCGGACCACGTCCTCGACGGAGCCGATCTCCTCCACATGCCCGTCGTGCATCACGCAGATGCGCGGGCACAGGCGGCACGCTTCGTCGATGTCGTGGCTCACGTAGAGCACGGTGCGGTTGCATACATCGAACAGGTCGAGCATGTTCTGTTCGAGGGCGCTCTTAAGATAGGAATCGAGTGCGCTCATGGGCTCGTCGAACATAAAGATGCCCGGATACGCGGCCACCATGCGTGCAAGCGCCACACGTTGCTGCTGACCGCCCGAGAGTCGCGCGGGATAGCGGTCGGCAAAATCGGCTAGGCCGAAAATGCCCAGATAGCGCTCGGCCAGCCTTTTGCGCGCCGTGGCGTCGCCCGCGTCCTTTACGCCGGCACACACGTTGTCTGCCACCGTCATGTTAGGGAACAGCTGATAGTTTTGGAACAGCAGGGCGCATTTTCGCTCCTGGGGCGACAGGTTGGTGCCCGCCGCCGAGTCAAAAAAGGTCACACCGTTGACGACGATCTTGCCCTCGTCGGGCGTCTCCACGCCGGCGATGCAGCGCAGCGTACAGCTCTTGCCGCAACCCGAGGCGCCCAGCAGCGCCACGCGCTCCTCGCCGGCCTCAAGCTGCATGTCGAGCATAAACCCGGGATAACGCTTTTTGATATCCAGAACGAGCGACATGGCCTATCGACCTCCCTGTAATGCGGCATCATCGCACATGAGCTCGGCCAGTGACTCGCGATCGATACGCAGGGCATCACCGCCCGCCGGGTCGAGTGAATCGCCCTGTCCGGCGAGATCTTTGGCCTGCTTACGTTCCGCACGGGAAAGGCCCCGCTCGCGATACTTTTGCGAATGAGCGGTGTACATGTTGATGAACAGGATGACCAGGAAGCTGAACACGATCACGACGGCGACCCAAAAGAGGGCCACCGAGGTGTTGCCGCCCATCCACTCAAAGTAAATCGCAATGGGGATGGTCTGCGTAATGCCGGCGTAGTTGCCCGCAAAGAACAGCGTGCAGCCAAACTCTCCCATCGCGCGGGCAAAGGCGAGGACCGTACCAGCGGCAATAGAAGGCCACCCAAGCGGCATCATAAGCTTGGCAAAGATGCGACGCTCGGACCATCCCAGGGTTCGCGCGGCGTCAAGCATCTGCGTGTCGAGGCTCTCAAAGGCGCCGAGCGCCGTACGGTAGACCAGGGGGAACGATACCACCACGGCAGAGATCACCGCCGCCGGCCACGTAAAGACAATCGAGACGCCGTGCGCAATCAGCCACTGGCCCACCCCGGTCGAGCGACCAAACAGCATAAGCAGCAAAAAGCCGCAGACCGTGGGCGGCAACACCATGGGGATGGTAAAGACCGAGTCGAGCAGGCCCTTGATGCGACTCGAGGTACCCATAGTCTTCCACGCGGCGAACAGGCCCAGCGCAAGGGAGATCACCAGGGCAAGGCCGCTCGTTTTAATGGACACCCAAAACGGGCGATAGTCGATGTCGCCCAAAAAGGAGACCAGAGAGGTCAAGGGCCCCTGCTCATCCCGCAATATGACAGACGACGCCTCTACCATTTGAGCGCTATCAAGCCAACGCGCGCCGCCCTTGGCATCACCCGAGGCTGATGCAATCACCACATAGCGGTCCCCATCCGCACCACGCTCATCAAAGCCATAGGTATACCCGCCGGCATCAAACGTTGTTTCCGCCGTGACATACCAAGGAAGATCCACGTCCCCCAGCCGCGCACCTCCCATGCAGTTTGCGCTGTCGAGGTCACAGACGAGGGCCTTGAGACCCGATACGCACTCGTTGTCCTGCGGATCCAATCCATACTTCTCGACCGCCTTGGGCGATATCCACGCCACAACGCGATCGGCAGCAGGCGCCACTACAAGGTCCACATCCTCGTCAACGGGAAACCGGTAGCCCTCAGGCTGGCCCTCCATGGCACGAGCGGTCCCCTTCGCCAACCGCTCAAAACCCTCGATTCCATAGGAA
Organism: uncultured Collinsella sp.; assembly: GCA_958346935.1. GTDB lineage: Bacteria > Actinomycetota > Coriobacteriia > Coriobacteriales > Coriobacteriaceae > Collinsella. The sequence continues at coordinate 11,056 of CATVTM010000027.1, read as the reverse complement.
AGCCCATGAGCGGTCGCAGCAACCTGGGCCCCATCCTCGGCGTCCCCGGCAAACGCAAATCCCGGCACCCAGCAAAGCGCGAAGGTCAAAGCACAGGCGGCAAGCATGCGGAATCTATTAAGCACGAAAAGCTCCAAGCGAATACAAGGACGGAGTGAAACACAAAACGATGGAATTATCGCGCCAAGCCGCACTACTCGGAAAGCTCAAAGCCGTACTTGGCCCAAATCTTCTGGGCCTTCTTGTTGGTCAGGCAGAAGTCGATGAACGCCTTGGCCTCGTCGGCGTGCTCGGAGCTCTCGGCGACGGCACCGGGATACACGATGGGCTTGTGCGAGTCCTCGGGGCACACAAAGGCCTCCTCGATGCCGTCGTAGCGGAAGATGTCGGAGCTGTAGACAAAACCCGCCACGCAGTCGCCTGTAGAGACGTAAGACGCAGCGGTGCCGACCTTGTCGGCCAGGGCTACCTTGTCGGCGAGCTCGGGCGCGTACTCGCCGTCGTCGCCCTCGGTACCGGTATAGAGGCCCACGGAAGCCAGCGCCTGGTTGGCGTACTTGCCGGCGGGGACGGTCTTGGCGTCGCCGATGGCAATCTTACCGTCCAGATTCGCGACGTCGGCGATGGCCTCGACCTTAGTATCGGAGCCCTCGGCGCGAATGATCACGAGGTCGTTGACGAACATGTCCTCACGCGTGTCGGCGTCGACGAGCTCGGCGGCCTCGGCGTCATCCATGGTGCCCTTGGAGGCCGTGATAAGCACGTCGATGGCGGCACCGGCGCGCATTTGCTCGACAAGGTCGCCAGACGCCTTAAACTGCGTGTCGGCAAACGTGGTACCGGTCTGGTCGGTGTAGAGCTCCTGAACCTCGGGCAGAGCCTTCTCGAGCGAGTTGGCAGCAAAGACCTGCAGCTCGACGACCTTCTTGGAAGATGCCTTAGCAGAACCGGCATCGGATCCGGCCGGCTCGGACGTCTTGTTGCCCGAGCAGCCGGCAAGGCCAAGGCCGGCGGCAGCGGCAGCAGAAAGCGAGACAAAACCGCGGCGTGAAACCATATCGAACATATTCAACCCTTTCGAACGCTATGCCCGGGCACCCCGCCGCAGGCTTTATTCTGTTACTAGATTATACTTCCGCGCGAATAATGATAATGAGAAATTATTCTCTCTAGAGAATATAGTTTCGAGTTGCCGTGCACCTCGGCGTCGCTTCGGCGGAAAACAAAGGCGGAGCAGCCGTTCAGGTCGCCCCGCCGCAGGTAAACCGCTTATTTGGTATGTCCGCCGCCCGCCGTCATTTGGGCCGCATGCTCCAGCTGATCGCTCACGGCCTCCCAGCTTTCGCGGGCCGCTTTCGTGGATCCCGGAAAGTTGATGACAAGCGTATGCCCACGCTGCATGCACACGGCGCGCGAGAGCATAGCGCGGCGCGTCTTGGTCATGGAGTACGCACGGATTGCCTCTGCAATACCCGGCACATCGCGGTCGCAGACGGCACGCGTCGCCTCGGGCGTCACGTCGCGCATCGAAAGTCCCGTGCCGCCACAGGTGAGCACGACATTGGCGTGGCACTCATCGGCAGCTTCCACAATGGCATCACCGATCTCGCTGGCGTCGTCGCGCACGACCACATGTGAGACGACCGTCCAGCCCTGCGCCTCGATAAGTTCCTCGAGTGCGGCTCCAGCCTCGTCCTGAGCAAGATCGCGTGTATCCGAGCACGTCACGATCGAAATCTTCAACTCCATAGTCTTCCTCCTACAACACCGTGCCCTCGGGCAGGTCGACACGCACGACATCCACGACGTCGCCCGCCTTGAGCTCGCACGGTCCTTCGTCAATACGCAGCAGGCAGTTGGACCGCTGCATCGTGCCGAGCAGCGCCGAATTCTGCGTCTTGGCCTCGGTCACCAACAGCTCACCGGTCTCGGGGTCGCGCAAAACCGTGGCGCGATCGAAGAAGCGTCGGTCCTGGCGCTTTTTCACGCCGTGCGTGAGCGTCGCCTGCTGCACGGGACGCACGCCCTCGGCAAAGCCGCGCATCTTGCGAATCGCCGGACGGGCGAGCATCTCAAAGCCCACATACGCCGCGGCCGGATTGCCTGAAAGCCCTAGGTAGGGCTTGCCCCCGAGCAAGCCAAACGTGATGGCCTTGCCCGGACGCATCGAGATGCGATCGAACAGCACCACGCCCTCGCGCCGGACGAGCGCCGTCACGTAGTCGTAATCGCCCGCCGAGGCGCCGCCGCTCGTAATGACAAAATCGCACTCTCGCGTGGCGCGATGCACCAGCTCGCCAATCGCCTGCTCATCGTCGGGCGCAATACCGTAGAACACGGGCTCGGCGCCGGCATCGAGCGCCTCGGCCATCAGCGCCGAGGAGTTGGAATCGCGAATCTGACCGCGCGCCGGTACCTTACTCGGTGCGACCAGTTCCGTGCCCAGCGAGATGATGCCCACACGTGGGGCAGCGTGCACCTTCACGTTCGCGTATCCGGCGCTTGCCAGCAAGCCGGCGCCCGCCGGAGCCACGACCTCGCCGGCATGCATCACAACATCGCCGGCATGGGCCTCCTCGGCGGCAGAGCGAACGTTCTCCCCTACCTTGGCAGGCGCCGAGAAGCGAACGTGCGAGCCCTCGTTGCCATCGCCATCGAGTACGTCGACGATCTCGTACTTCACCACGGCATCGGCACCTTCGGGCACCGGCGCGCCCGTCATGATGCGGACGGTCTCGCCCGCGCCGATTGTGCCCTCAAAGACATGGCCCGCGGCCTCGTGTCCTACGACGGAGAGCGTCACCGGAGTGTCACCGGCGGCCGCAGCAAGATCGGCTGCGCGCACGGCATACCCGTCCATGGCGCTGTTGGCAAACGGCGAGATGTCGATATCGGCCACCGCGTCCTCGGCCAAGGGAAGACCGGCGGCCTGCCACACGGGAATCTCGACGAGATCGGTCGGAGCAACGTGCGACAGAACAATCGACTGCGCGTCCTCCAGCGGAATGAGTTTCTCTGCCATATGCACCTCTTAATGCCACGGCGCACAACAGGGGCGCCGATTCTTTATGCTTGTCTCAGTATAATCCCCCGACGCACGACCGCGACTCGGCCTGCACCCGCAAATACACCTGTCGGTTGCAGGCCGCGAAACAGAATGGAAACCAACCCACCGGCTCGTCGCGTTTACCGCGTTTTATAATGCTTGCGTTGCAACCTAAAAGAGGAACGTATGGCTCATAACGACAAACCCGAAAGCGCAAACGAAGCGCAGGATCATTCCCAGCCGCTCGACGAAGGCGGTTATTTCTCCCTGAACGACGTCATCGCGGCAGGCAGGCATCAGCTCACCCGCTCCGAGCATCTCTTGGCTGCCGACACGCGCCGCAACGCCCGCAACCTACTCGCGAGCGCCAAGTTGCTCGCACTCGTCGTCATCGTCTCGCTCGCCATGGGCGTTGCCGCTTGGGCGTTTTTGGCCTCGTTGAATATCGCGACCGACTATCGCGAGCACCATGTGTGGGTCTACGCCTTGCTTCCCGTTGTGGGCATGGCCACCGCATGGGTCTACAAGAACCACGGTCTCGCCGCCAAGCGTGGCAACAACCTGGTCATCGACTCCGCTCTGGGCACACGCCTCATCCATATGCGCATGGCCGTCCTCACCTTCGTCTGCTCCACGCTCACGCACCTAACGGGCGGATCAGCCGGTCGCGAGGGAGCTGCGGTGCAGATTGGCGGCACCATCGCCAGCAACATCTCGAGCCTCGCCCACCTCAAAAAGCATGACCACCACGACCTCATGCTCGCCGGCATCTCGTCGGCCTTTGGCGCCGTATTCGGCTCGCCCCTTGCCGGAGCTTTCTTTGGCATGGAGATGTGCTTTATCGGCAAGATTGACTACACCGCGGGCATTTACTGCCTGGTCGCCTCGTTTACCGGCTACTTTACATCAATCGCCCTGGGTACCGAGTACGAAGCGAATGTCATCGCCAGCGTTCCCACCATGACGCCCAAAACGGTCGTCATCGTTGTTATCAGCGCCATCATCTTCGGTCTGACAGCACGCCTCTTTGCGTGGTCGGTTCGAACCGTCAAGAGCCTCTACGGTCGCTTTATCACCAATTACCTCGTTCGCGCACTCATCGGCGCACTCGTGGTTTTGGCCGCGTATGCCCTCCTCGACGCCTGGGACTACGCCGGCCTTTCCACATGGCTTTCCGGCGCCGGATTTGCCGGCAACACCACCCTGGCGGACGCAGCCATCAAGTTGGTCGTCACAGCGCTCACCCTGGGTGCCGGCTTCCAAGGCGGCGAGGTCACGCCCCTGTTTGGTATCGGTGCGGCGCTCGGCGGCTGGATAGGTTGCCTCGTCGGAATCGATCCCAGCTTTCTGGCAGCGCTGGGCATGCTCGGCGTGTTCTGCGCCGGCCTTAACGTGCCTATCACCACCTGTATGATGGCCATCGACCTGTTCCACGGCACGGCTGCCGGGCTCTTTGTCATCGTGGCCTTTATCAGCTACCTAACCGCCGGACACCGCGGCGTGTACCCCGCCCAGCGCATCATCTCGCCCAAGCGCCGTTCGCTTATTGTGGATGAGGGCGGTACGGTAGCGGATGCTATCGAGCGCCACAACGACCTGATAGAGTAGACGTAAGTATTCGCCGTGCAGCCACAATCGGGGGCAATTCGACCTGAGCGCGACCGCACCGTCACGTCATACGCCGGGAGTCGCCCCATGCACGCAACTGATTTTGGTCGCACGCTCATCATCGCCAACCCAGCCGCCCAGTCGGGTGCGGCGCACGAAGTTGCCGAGCGCCTGCAGCGCTTTTTGGACATGACTGCACGCGCATCCCAGTTTGACCTGGTGCTGACCGAGCGCATGGGGCACGCCGAGGAGCTAGCCGCCCAGGCAACGGGCTATCGCACCGTTATCGCCCTTGGCGGCGACGGCGTGATCCACGAGGTCGTCAACGGGCTTATGACGCAGGATGAGGCGGTCCGTCCCGCCCTTGCCGTCCTGCCCGTAGGCTCCGGCAACGATTTTGCCCAAACGCTCGGTATCGATGATTTCTCCGGCAAGGATTTTGGTGCACTGCTCACCTGTGAGCTGCAGCGTCAGGACATCGGGCGGATTCGCTCATGGAACCCCGCAAGCGGCAGCGGCGAGGCGATCGTCGAGTACTACGACCAAACGCTTTCGGTCGGCATCGATGCCGCCATCGGCCTTGGCACCACCGAGCTGCGCAAAAAGACCGGCTTGACGGGCGCGCCACTCTACACCCTCTCGGGACTTGAGCAGTTTGGCCTACGCTATCGCAACTACCCCATGACAGTCAGCTTTGACGAGGCGCCCGCCGAGCGCGTGAGGGCGATCATCATGGCCATCCAGCTGGGACCCACCTATGGCTCGGGCTATCGCATCTGCCCCGATGCCGACCCCTGCGACGGCGTACTCGACGTCTGCTACGCCTGCGGCCCCGTCCCTCGCGCGGTTGCCCTGCCTATGTTTCTTTCGGCCAAGGACGGCCACCATACCAAGTTGCCGCCGGTTCGCATGCGCCACTGCCGCCATGTCGAGCTCACCTTTGAGGAGCCCGACTATCCCATCCAGGCCGACGGCGAGCCCATCGTCGCCTCGCGCATCGAGGTCGACATCCTCGCCGGCGCCCTCCACGTCTGGCACCCCACCCACTAACCCCACCTAAGTTGCGGTGAAATAGGGACTGTTTATGCATCTAAAGCCGCAAAACAGTCCCTATTTCACCGCAACTTATGAGGAGGCTATTCGTCGCTGCCCGGTTTGCGACGGTTGGCCTTTTTAATGGCGTTGAAGTGCTTGTCATTAAGCCTGCGCTGGCGAGAGCGCTGAGGCACCTTGGTCTTTACGCGTCGACGCGGTGGACGCCCGCGACGCTCAAGCTCAGCGCGCAGCTTACGCAGGCAGCTCGCGCGATTCTGAAACTGGCTGCGGCTCTCACGCGCCGTCACGACAATCCCCGTGGGCCCATGTTTCATGCGCACCGCAGAGTCCGTCGTGTTCACGCCCTGCCCGCCCGGACCCGTCGCGCGAAACACCTGTACCTCGCAATCGTGCGCCAGCTCCTCGACCGACATCTCGGCATAGCGCGCATACTCACGCCATCCCATCTTGTTCTCATCCATATCAGCACCTCCCCTCATACAAAAAATGTGACAAAGGGACAGTCCCTTTGTCACATCGCATACCAATCGCTTGTGTTGCGCGCTTAGGCGAAGGTGATCTCGCCGTTCTCGCAGTCCATATCGGCGATACGGGCCAGGCTCTCAACGCGGAAGCCGCGCTGACGGAGCTTATCGCCGCCGCCCTGGAAGCCCTTCTCCACGGCAATACCGATGCCGGCAACCTCGGCGCCCGCAGCCTCGCAGATCTTGATGAGACCCTCAAGCGCACAGCCGTTAGCCAAGAAGTCGTCGATGATCAGAACCTTGTCGCCCTCGGACAGGAAGCGCTTGCCGACAATGACCGGGTACTCCTTCTGCTTGGTGAAGGAGTAGATGGTCGTGGCATACTGCTCGCCATCGAGGTTGATGGACTGCGCCTTCTTGGCAAAGACCACCGGCACGCCGCCAAAATGCTGAGCTGCGATGCAGGCCATGCCAATGCCCGAAGCCTCAATCGTCAGGATCTTGTTGATCTCGACACCCTCGAACAGACGGGCCCACTCGGCACCCATGTGGTCGAACAGCTCAACGTCGCACTGGTGGTTGAGGAAGGCATCAACCTTAAGGACGTTACCGGCCTTTACGATGCCGTCATGGCGAATACGATCCTCAAGCTCCTGCATGGCGCAACCCCTTCTCGCGGCAACGATACCGCGCGATTAATAAACGTTGTTCGATAGTCTACCACGGACCGACCCCCGCCCGCCCCACAAGCCACATCGCACCACAAACCAGTCTTTTTGGGACGGCGCGAATCGTGGCAGACAGCCTCCCAACATGCTAATGACGAGCGCGCATCTTCACCAAACGCACCATGGCAAGCGCAAAGCCCACGGCGGCCACAGCCATGAGTACGTAGAACACCGAGCGAAAGCCGAATAGGAATACGTCCGGACGACCTGTAACAAAACTGGTCACGGCCTCGCCCATTGCCACGCTCATCTGCCCATACAGGATATGCGACGCCGCCGTAATGCCGAGCGCCATGCCGGCGTAGCGTGCCAAACTACCCAGGCTGCCCGCAAAGCCGAGCGCTTCGCGCGGAGCCGAGCCCATATACAGCGAGTTGTTGGGGCTCTGGAAAATCGACGTACCGCACGACATAAACGCGGCACAGCGCACAATCACAGGGATGGAAGAGTGCTCGTCGAGCGTACTTACCGCAAAGAGCCCGCACACGTACACGCCCAGGCCGACCGCCGTGGGACCCTCGCAGCCAACACGGTCCGAAACCGCACCCGAAAGCGGGCCGATAAAGGCATTCACCATCGGCAGCGCCAAAAACAGCAATCCGGAAATGTCGGAACCAAAGCCGTGGGCGTCCTGAAAATAGAACGGCAGGATAAACTCGGATGCACCAATACCAACGAACACGATGAGCATGCAGGCAAGGTTGATGGTAAAGGCCGAATTTGCAAAGCAGCGACGAGCGGCCTCGGCAAAGGACATGGGACGGTCGCCGGCCTCCGGCTTAACATGCGGCAACGTGTAGAGCCCCACGATAAACGAGAGGACGCCAATGGGCAGGTTGATGAGGAAGATGCTCTCCCAGGGAAAGCTTGCCACCAGCATGCCGCCGAGCACGGGGCCACACATCATGCCAAGGGCCACAAAGGTCGCGAGAATACCCATGGCACGACCTCGTTCGCGCGCCGGAAACGACTCGGTGATGATGCCCATGTTGTTAGCCATGGCCGCCGCGCAACCGACGCCCTGAACAATGCGTGCCAGGATAAGAACCTCGAGCGAGGCCGAAAGGCCGCACAGCAGCGAACCGACCGAAAAGACGATGACGCCCAGCTGGAACACATTCACCTTGCCGCGCACGTCGCCCAGACGGCCAAACGGCAACATAGCCACGCAAGTCGCAAGCAGATACACCGAGCTTACCAGTTGAATGCGATCGAGGCCCACGCCCAGCTCCTTTTGCATCACGGGCAGCGCCACGGTCACGACGGTCGAATCCAGACACACCATAAACGTCATGATGAGCACGGTAAACAGAATCGCCCATTTGTTCTTGCCATGGGTGTCGCCCTCTAGGGCAAGGTGCTCGCGGCGCAGCTGCTCTGCAGTTTTCTCCATATCCATCCTTTCGAGTGGCACAACGCAAAAACGGGGCCCCAATCGCCTGCAAACAGCCGCGATTGGGGTCCCGCCTACGGAATCGGAACGAAAGGTCGCCGAAGCTTTCTGCCAGCATCGGCACCTTGCACGAACGCTAGCCTAGCACTGCTCGAGTGCCTGCTCAAGGTCGGCAATCAGATCGGCCGTATCCTCGAGGCCGCACGACAGGCGCACCATGTCGGCGGAGATGCCACAGGCGATGAGCTCCTCATCGTTCATCTGGCGATGCGTGGCGTTAGCAGGATGCAGGCAGCAAGTGCGGGCGTCGGCCACGTGCGTGGCGATCTGGGCGAGCTTAAGGCTCTTCATAAAGGTCTCGGCCGCTGCGCGACCACCGTTAAAGCCAAAGCTCACAACGCCGCACGTACCGTTGGGCATGTACTTCTGAGCCATGTCATAGTACTTATCGCCCTCCAGGCCCGGATAGCTCACAAAGCGTACCTTGGGATGGCTCTGCAGGAACTTGGCAACGGCCAGGCCGTTCTCGCAATGACGCGGCATGCGCACATGCAGGCTCTCGAGCGAGCTGTTCAGGAAGAAGGCCGCCTGCGGGTTCTGCATGGGGCCAAGGTCGCGCATGAGCTGAGCGGTTGCCTTGGTAATGAAGGCACCCTCGCGACCGAACTTCTCGGCATAGGTCACGCCGTGGTAGCTCTCATCGGGCGTGGTGAGACCCGGGAACTTGTCCGCATGGGCCATCCAGTCAAACTGGCCGTGGTCGACGATCACGCCGCCCAGGTAGGCAGCATGTCCATCCATGTACTTGGTGGTGGAGTGTGTAACGATGTCGGCGCCCCACTCAAAGGGACGGCACATCACGGGCGTCGGGAAGGTGTTGTCAACCATCAGCGGCACGCCGTGCTCATGCGCGGCCTTGGCAAAGCGCTCAATATCGAGCACGGCAAGGGCGGGGTTGGCGATCGTCTCGCCAAAGACGAGCTTGGTATTGGGCTGGAAGGCTGCCTCGAGCTCCTCATCGGTGCAGTCGGGGGCAACGAACGTGCAGGTCAAGCCCATGCGACCCATGGTGTGAGCCAGCAGGTTGTAGGTACCGCCGTAGATGGCAGAGCTTGCGACCACATGATCGCCGGCACCGGCCACGTTAAAGATCGCGAGGAAGTTCGCAGCCATGCCCGAGCTCGTGAGCATCGCGGCAGTGCCGCCCTCCATCTCGCAGATCTTGGCGGCAACCAGATCGCACGTGGGGTTCTGCAGACGGCTGTAGAAGTAGCCCGACTCCTCCAGGTCAAACAGCTTGCCCATGTGCTCCGACGTGTCGTACTTCCACGTGGTGGACTGGTAGATGGGCACCTGGCGCGGCTCGGCATCTCCCGGGTGATAGCCGCCCTGAACACATGTAGTACCGATGGTCTGCTCGCTCATATCTAGCTCCCTTGCCTGGGTTACGTTTTATCCGGTTCACAATACCGCTACCCCGCACCCCTCTCAACCCATCTCCAAGGTAGGTTATGTAACAAATTAGTCTGGGCATTTATCGCAGATCCTGGCATTTATTCGATAGATAAAAATGAGGCATAGATGAAGCTCTCGATGATTACATGCGCCTTCACGGGTACCATAGGCGGGTACACCGTGACCAAGGAGACAACGATGAAGCAAATCGATACGGCCCAGCTCGACATCACCGCCTGTCAGGCTCAGGCTGCCGAATACCACGCCCGCGGTTTTAACTGCGCACAGGCCGTCGCCTGCACGCTCGCGCCCGCCGTCGGACTCGACCCCCAGGTCGCCTTTACCCTCACCGAGGGCTTTGGCGCCGGTATGGGCGGCATGACCGAAACCTGCGGCGCCATCTCGGGCGCCGTGGCCATCATGGGCTTTGTAATGAGCGACGGCATGGATAACCCCAAGACCAAGGGCCAGACCTACAAGCTGTCGCGCGAAATCGCAAAGCGTTTTGGCGAGAAGAACACGACGACCGTCTGCGGCACGCTCAAGGGCATCAAATCGGATAAGGGTCCGCTCCGCAGCTGCCCCGGCTGCATCGACGATGCCGTCGAGATTGCCTGCGATGTGCTAAAGCAGCTCGCCGAGTAAACGGCAGCAACAGAAATCGACGGCCTGCGCGCTTGGTATTCATCCAAAAGCACGCCGGCCGTCGTCGTTAGAACTCCGCAAACTCGGGAGCGCCGACCTCAATCTCCTCGCGCCCTGCCATAAGCTCGCGCATCTTAACGCAAAACGGTTCCTGCTCCCCCGCCTTAAACACCAAATGAAGTGTCACGGCATCCGCGTAATCGGTATCCAAAACCTTGGCACCCGAATCCTGCGCCAAACGAAGCACCTGCTCATACTGCGGATAGGCCACATGCACGTCAACCGGCACGACGCTCGTCATCTCGACGATCTGCCCAGCCTCCTGAGCCGCAGCCACCGCCGCCTGCGTCGCCGCGGTATAGGCGCGCACCAAGCCACCAGGCCCCAACAGCGTGCCGCCAAAATAGCGCGTCACCACGCAGCAAACATTTTTGAGCCCTGCGCCGCGCAACACCTCGAGCGTCGGCATCCCGCTCGTGCGGCTCGGCTCACCATCATCGCTCTGACGCTCACGTCCATCGACCAAAATCCACGCGGGAACATTGTGTCGAGCGTCGTAATGACGTTTGCGAACTGTCTCGATAAAGGCATTAGCCTCATCTTCGGACTCAATATGGACCAGCTGGGCAATAAACCGGCTCTTGCGGTCCACAAACTCGCC
>CATVTM010000026.1 GCA_958346935.1 uncultured Collinsella sp. | reverse complement strand
ATCGAGATCTACCGTCGCCTGCGCCCGGGCGAGCCTCCCACCGTGGACGCTTCCCGCAGCCTGCTCGAGGGCCTGCTCTTTAACCCGCAGCGCTACGATCTGGCCCGCGTCGGTCGCTACAAGGTCAACAAGAAGCTCAACCTCACCACCGAGGAAGAGGTCACGGTGCTCACCGACGAGGATATCGTCGCTACGCTGCGCTACCTGCTGTCCCTCGCTGCCGGCGAGCAGGGCTTCAAGGTCGATGACATCGACCACTTTGGCAACCGCCGTATCCGTACCGTCGGCGAGCTCGTCGCCAACCAGTTCCGTATCGGCATGAGCCGTATGGAGCGCGTCGTCCGTGAGCGCATGAGCTCCCAGGACATCGACGAGATCACCCCGCAGTCGCTCATCAACATCCGTCCGATCGTGGCCTCCATCAAGGAGTTCTTCGGTTCCTCGCAGCTCTCGCAGTTCATGGACCAGGCGAACCCCCTGACCGGTCTGACCCACAAGCGCCGTCTGTCCGCACTCGGCCCTGGCGGTCTTGCCGGCCACAAGTCGGGCTCCAGCCGCCGTACCAACGTGCCGACGGCCGTCCGCGACGTTCACAACTCGCACTACAGCCGCATGTGCCCGATCGAGACCCCCGAAGGCCCCAACATCGGCCTGATCGGTTCGCTCGCCCTCTACGCCCGCGTCAACGAGTACGGCTTCATCGAGGCTCCGTTCCGCCGCGTCGAGAACGGCGTTGCCACCGACCAGATCGACTGGATGACCGCTGACGAGGAAGAGAAGCACGTCATCGCGCCGGCCAACACGCCGCTCGATCCCAAGACCAACGAGTTCATCACGACCGATGCCGAGGGCAAGATCGTCCGTCCGCACACCGTGATCGCCCGTACCCGCGACTTCGACGGCTCCTTCGGCGCTCCTGCCGACGTGCCCGTCGAAGACGTCGACTACATGGACGTCTCGCCGCGTCAGATGCTCTCCGTCGCAGCCACGCTGATTCCGTTCCTCGAGCACGACGACGCCAAGCGTACGCTCATGGGCGCCAACATGCAGCGTCAGGCCGTGCCGCTGGTTCACCCTGCCGCTCCCTATGTCGGTACCGGCATGGAGCGTCGCGCCGCCCTGGACTCTGGCGAGGTCACCCTGGCCAAGAACGCCGGCGAGGTCATCTATGCCGACGCCTCCAAGATTATCGTCAAGCATGCCGGCGGCATGGACGAGTATCACCTGGCCAAGTACCAGCGCTCCAACCAGTCCACCTGCATCAACCACCGTCCGCTCGTGCGCGTCGGTGACACCGTTGAGCAGGGCGAGCCTCTGGCCGACGGTCCTTCGACCGATCATGGCGAGCTCGCACTGGGCCAGAACCTCACCGTGGCATACATGCCGTGGGAAGGCTTCAACTACGAGGACGGTATCGTCGTGTCCGAGCGCCTGGTGGCCGAGGACCTGCTGACGACCATCAATATCACCCGTCACGAGATCGACGCCCGCGACACCAAGCTCGGCCCCGAGGAGATCACTCGCGAGATCCCGAACCTCTCCGAGGACATGCTTGCCAACCTCGACGAGGACGGCATCATCCGCATCGGCGCCGAGGTCGGCCCTGGCGACATCCTGGTCGGCAAGGTCACGCCTAAGGGCGAGAGCGCTCTGACCGCCGAGGAGCGCCTGCTGCGCGCCATCTTCGGTGCCAAGGCTCACGATGTTCGCGACACCTCCCTTAAGATGCCTCACGGCGCTTATGGCCGCGTCATCGACGTCGTCCGCTTTAGCCGCGAGAACGGCGACGACCTGGCCCCCGGCGTCAACGAGCAGGTGCGCGTCTACGTCGCCCAGCGTCGTAAGATCCAGCAGGGCGATAAGATCGCCGGTCGCCACGGCAACAAGGGCGTTATCTGTAACGTTCTGCCGGTCGAGGACATGCCCTACATGGCTGACGGTACCCCGATCGACGTTATCCTCAACCCGCTGGGCGTTCCTTCGCGTATGAACGTCGGCCAGCTGCTCGAGTGCCACCTTGGCTGGGCTGCTGCCTGCGGTTGGGATACCGAGGATGCCGACTCCGACAAGTATGTCCCCGGTCCGTTCTTCGTCTCGACGCCCGTCTTCGACGGCGCCAAGGAGGACGAGATCGCCGAGGTCATCCGTCGCGCCAACAAGAACATGCTCAACAAGGCCACCGCTGCCTTTGGCGATCACATGCGCCCCGAGTTTGTCACCCAGCTTGACGAGCGCGGCAAGACCCGCCTGTTCGACGGCCGCACCGGCGAGGAGTTCCGCGAGCCCATTACCGTGGGTACGTCCTACATCCTCAAGCTCGGCCACATGGTTGACGACAAGATCCACGCCCGTTCGACCGGCCCTTACAGCCTGGTTACCCAGCAACCGCTGGGCGGCAAGGCTCAGTTCGGCGGCCAGCGCTTCGGCGAGATGGAAGTTTGGGCACTGTACGCATACGGTGCTTCCAACGTCCTGCAGGAGATCCTGACCGTCAAGTCCGACGATACCGTGGGCCGCGTCAAGACCTACGAGTCCATCGTCAAGGGCGAGAACGTCCCGGTTCCGGGTATCCCCGAGTCCTTCAAGGTTCTCGTCAAGGAGATCCGTTCCCTCGCACTGGACATCGAGCCCATGCACGATGCCGACGAGGACGCCTCCGCCCCTGTGACCGCCGAGGAGACCTCTGCTCTCGACGACCTGGCTGCGCTCGCCGGCGTTGACGCCGACGTCGAGGCCGAGGATGCCGAGACCGCCGAGGCACCCGAGGCTGTCGCCGCCACGACCACTGATAAGGAGTAGTTGACTGTGGCAGATTTCGAAGCTACTGATTTTGACTCGGTAAAGATCTCCCTTGCCTCCGCCGACCAGATCCGTTCCTGGTCGCACGGTGAGGTCAAGAAGCCGGAGACCATCAATTACCGTACCCTCAAGCCCGAGAAGGACGGCCTGTTCTGCGAGAAGATCTTCGGTCCCGCCAAGGACTGGGAGTGCTCCTGCGGCAAGTACAAGGGCATCCGCTTTAAGGGCATCGTCTGCGAGCGCTGCGGCGTCGAGGTCACCTCGGCCAAGGTGCGTCGCGACCGCATGGGCCACATCGAGCTCGCCGCTCCCGTGTCCCACATCTGGTACTTCAAGAGCCCCACGAGCTTCCCGATGAGCCGTATGCTCGACATCAAGTCCAAGGACCTCGAGAAGGTTCTGTACTTTGCCAGCTACATCATCACCGAGGTTGACTACGAGGCTCGCGAGGCCGACGCCGACGACCTGCGCGAGGAGCTCGCCGCCGATCTGGAAGAGATCGATGCCGAGTGCGCCCGCCAGATCGAGTCCCTCAAGGAGCAGGGCAACCCCGAGAACTTTGACGAGTTCTCCGACGAGGAGCCGCTGACCCCCGAGGAGATCGCCTCTGGCATCGTCGACATCGAGGAAGAGTGCAAGGACGAGAAGCAGCTCCGCACGGACGCCTTCAACGCCTTCATGAAGCTCAGCGAGCGCGACCTCATTTCCGATGAGCCGCTGTTCCGCGAGATGACCCGCTACTACTCGATGTACTTCAAGGGTGGCATGGGTGCCGAGGCCGTCCGCGACCTGCTCGCTGCCATCGACCTCCCCTCCGAGGCCGAGAAGCTCAAGGCCATCATTGCCGACGAGGATTCCCAGAAGCAGAAGCGCGAGAAGGCCGTCAAGCGCCTCGAGGTCGTTGACGCCTTCCTGAAGGGCGGCAACAGCCCCGCGAACATGATCCTGGATGTCATTCCGGTCATTCCGCCCGATCTGCGCCCGATGGTCCAGCTCGACGGCGGCCGCTTCGCCGCGTCCGACCTCAACGACCTGTATCGTCGCGTGATCAACCGTAACAACCGACTCAAGCGCCTGCTCGACCTGGACGCCCCTGCGATCATCGTGAACAACGAGAAGCGCATGCTCCAGGAGTCCGTGGACGCCCTGTTCGACAACGGCCGTCGTGGTCGCCCGGTCTCTGGCCGTGGCGGTCGCCCGCTCAAGTCGCTCGCCGAGGCCCTCAAGGGCAAGCAGGGTCGTTTCCGTCAGAACCTGCTGGGCAAGCGTGTCGACTACTCCGGCCGTTCGGTTATCGTTACCGACCCCAAGCTGCTGTTGCACCAGTGTGGTCTGCCCAAGACCATGGCACTGGAGCTCTTCAAGCCCTTCGTCATGAAGCGCCTGGTCGAGCTTGGCAAGGTCGAGAACATCAAGGGCGCCAAGCGCGCTATCGACCGCGGTGCCACCTTTGTGTGGGATATCCTCGAAGAGGTCATCGACGGTCGCGTCGTGCTGCTCAACCGTGCACCGACCCTGCACCGTCTGTCCATCCAGGCCTTTGAGCCGGTGCTGGTCGAGGGCAAGGCTATCCACCTGCACCCGCTGGTCTGCTCGCCCTTCAACGCCGACTTCGACGGCGACCAGATGTCTGTCCACGTGCCGCTGTCCAGCCAGGCTCAGGCCGAGGCTCGCGTGCTCATGCTCTCTGCGAACAACCTGCGCTCGCCGGCATCCGGCAAGCCGGTTAACATCCCTTCGCAGGACATGATCATCGGTGTGTACTACCTCACCCAGGTCCGCGACGGCCTGCCCGGCGAGAACCACGTGTTCGCCAGCTTCGACGACGCGCTGCACGCCTATGACTGCCGCTCCGAGGTCGACATGCAGGCCAAGATCCAGGTTCGCGTGTCCGCCGAGAACGCCAACGTCATCAACGAGGACGGCACCCGTATCTTCCGCGTCAAGAACGGCAAGAATGAGTTCGTCGACTACGACGTCACCGGCAACAAGACCGCGCGCTTCGAGACCTCTATCGGCCGCATCATCTTCAACCGCCAGTGCCTGCCCGAAGACTACGAGTTCATGAACTACAAGATGGTCAAGGGCGATGTGGCCAAGCTGGTTGCCGACTGCTGCGATCGTTACCCCGAGGCCAAGGTCGGCCCGATCCTCGACGCCATCAAGTACTCCGGCTTCCACTACGCTACCCGCGCCGGCCTCACCATCTCGGTGTGGGACGCTCTCATCCCTGCCGAGAAGCAGGAGCTGCTCGATCGCGCCCAGGCCAACGTCGACCAGATCAACGAGTACTTCGAGGAGGGCTTCATCAACGAGACGGAGCGCCACATCGAAGTCGTTAACGAGTGGACCGCTTGTACCGACAAGGTCGCAGCGCTCATGCTCGACTTGTTCGACGAGGAGAACCCGCTCTACATGATGGCCGACTCCGGCGCCCGTGGTTCTAAGACCCAGCTGCGTCAGCTCGGCGGCATGCGTGGCCTGATGGCAGACATGTCCGGCGAGACGATCGACCTTCCCATTAAGGCGAACTTCCGCGAGGGCCTGCTGCCGCTCGAGTACTTCATTTCGACCTACGGCGCCCGTAAGGGCCTGGTCGATACCGCATCCCACACCTCGGACTCAGGTTACCTGACCCGTCGTCTGGTCGACGTGGCCCAGGACGTCATCGTCCGCGAGGAGGACTGCGGTACGCACGAGGGCGTCACCTACAACCTCATCATCCCCGGCACCACCGACCTCAACACCGACCTCGTCGGCCGTTGCTTCATTGAGGACGTCGTGGCTCCCGATGGCACCGTGCTCTTTGAGCAGGACGGCTACATCGAGAAGGTCGCCGACATCCAGAAGATGGTCGATGCCGGCCTCAAGAAGGTCAAGCTTCGCGCGCTGCTCACCTGCCGCTCCAAGTACGGCGTGTGCCAGAAGTGCTACGGCTGGGATCTTTCCACCCGTCGTCCGGTCGCCATCGGTACCGCGGTCGGCATTATTGCCGCCCAGTCCATCGGCGAGCCCGGTACGCAGCTTACGATGCGTACCATTCACTCCGGCGGCGTCGCTGGCGTCGACGATATTACGCAGGGCCTGCCTACGGTCAGCCGTATGTTCGATATCGTCGGCAACGTCAACGAGAAGATCCTGGGTCGCGAGGCCGAGCTGGCTCCGTACTCCGGCCACCTCTCGATTAAGCCCGAGAAGTCCGAGTACGTGCTGACGCTCACCGACTCCGAGGACCACACCCGTGTCCTCGACGAGCGTCGCGTCCCCGCTTCGGTGCGCTTTATGCCCGAGATCGAGGACGGTTGCGAGGTTCGCGCCGGCGACCAGATCACCAAGGGTTTCGTCAACTTCCGCAACCTGCGCAAGCTGACCGACATCGAGTCGACGATGCACACCTTCGTCGAGAGCGTCAAGGACGTCTACACCAGCCAGGGCGTCGACCTGAACGACAAGCACATCGAGGTGCTCGCACGTCAGATGCTGCGTCGCGTTCAGATCACCAACCCCGGTGACTCCAAGTACCTGCTTGGTCAGTACGTCGACCGCTACGAGTTCGCTGACGAGGTCGAGCGCGTTGCCCGTCTGGGCGGTCAGGCTCCCGTGGCCGAGCCCGTCATCCTGGGTACGCTCAAGGTCGCGTCCAACATCGACTCCTGGCTGTCGAGCGCTTCGTTCATCCGCACCGCCGGCGTCCTTACCGAGGCTGCCATCGAGGGCAAGGTCGACCACCTGCTCGACCTTAAGTCCAACGTCATCGTCGGTAAGAAGATCCCTGCTGGCACCGGCCTTAAGCCGTACGCTAACGCCAAGCTGACGTATCGCACGGCCGACGGCTATGTTGACATCGACGGTCCGGCTTCGCCCAACGCCAAGTCGCTGCCCGAGTGGGCTCCGGTTGAGCTCAAGGACCTGGACGAGCAGCTCCCGCAGCAGCTCGACTGGGCCGGCTACGACGAGTTCGGTGGTGCTGACGGTTCGTTCACCCGCAACGGCCATACCATCTCCGCCGAGAAGGCTCGCCTGTACCTGTTCGACGACCTGGGCGTGTCGCAGCGCTGGACCAACAAGTTCAGCGAGGTCGGCATTGAGACGGTCGGCGACCTGGTCGGCAAGTCCGAGGAGGATCTGCTGCGCATCGATGGTATCGGTGCCAAGGCGATCGAGGAGCTCCGTGACGGCCTGGAGGCCCACGACCTGCTCTACATCCTCGAGAACAACGACGACGTTGCCGACGAGGAAGACCTCTCGCAGCTGCTGCAGATGGTCTTTAGCCCCGACGGTCCGGACGATATCCTGCTGGGTACCTCCGCTCCGACGCATCACGCCGACGCCGACGAGGAGCTCCTGGGCGCCCCGATCGACGACAAGAAGGCTCCCGCCAACGGCGCGATCAACGAGGACATGGCTTCCCTCGACGAGCTGCTCAACCAGCTCGTGGACACTGACGACGCCGAAGAGGCCAAGGACAACGGCGAGGAGTAATTTCCTAGTACGTTAACCGCCCTTCCAAAGACCCGTTTCCCAACAGGGAAACGGGTCTTTTTTTGAAGAGAACCTGCCAAAAAGGGACAGGTTTATTTTGGTAGGTTTTTCCTGCTTTAATTTGAAACATTTCGTTCGGCCAGAGCGTATCAATGGTGAGGCCTCATCAAGAATCATTACCGTCACCGGGAGGTGATTATGGAAGAACAAGCATTTAGACAGGCGGTCGAAGACCACCGGGATGTCGTGTTTCGGATCGCGTTGACGTACCTGCGTGATCGCGCCGACGCCGACGATGTCGCTCAAAACGTCTTTCTGAAGTTACTCAAAAGCGATGCGCAATTTGAAAGTTGGGAACATCTTCGCCGTTGGCTTATCCGGGTCACGATCAATGAATGTAAATCGCTCTTTCGAAAGCCATGGAGGCGTGTAGAGGATATTGAGAACCTGGCCGATTCGCTTTCGGCGGCGCAGGATGAGACCAAGGCGGTCCTGTCAGACGTTATGCGACTTCCGGAGCGATTCCGTGTCCCCATCGTGCTCTATTACTATCTGGGCTTTTCGACCTCAGAGATTGCCGAGTTGTTGCATGTACCAGCCGCGACCGTTCGAACGCGTTTGGCTCGCGGCAGGTCGAAGCTCAAGTTCATCCTAGAGGAGGGCGACCGTGAAATCCAATCAAATCAAGCAGGCCTTCGAGTCCATCCAAGCCGATAGCAATCTTGCAGATCGCGTCCTTAATACTGCTGCGGGTGAGCCGCTTCATCGAAAGGGCCACGCGAAGCCTCTCTATGTTGCCGTAATCGGGTGTCTTGTCGGAGTGTTGGCGACCGGAGGGGTCGCCTACGCAGTTATCAATTCCAGCTATTTTGCCTCAGCTTGGGGAAACCACGGCAACGGGGATTCCATTACCTGGACCAACGGCGGCTCATCGGGAACTAAATATACCTACACCAGAGAGTTTGGCGATGGCATCGCGCCCCAAAGCCTGGAAGGCGCAGTCCAGGAGGTTAATCTGTCCGTCGAGGGCAACGGCTATACGCTTGATATCCATGAGATGGCAATCGACCAAAACGGCTGCGGAGCCGTGACGTTTACGTTGTCCAATCCAAATGGAGTTAACTACTACAAGCCAGCAGCAGAGATTGGCGAACTTGTTCTCTATGGTGAAGAAGAGCAGGGCATCGGCACGCCCGATATGAAGTTCGGCGAGGAATGGCCTGACACACGCAGCACAATTGATAAGGACACATCAAGCGATACTGTCATTAATGGCACGATGTACTTTGCCGCTATGGATCGCGAGCGAGATTTGCAACATGCTGTCACCTGGAATATCCATTGGACCGAGGGTGAAGGTGAGAGTGCGAGGCGGTTTGAGGCGTCGACACCCGAGTTCAATATTGGAGCGTACGTCGATACAAAGGAACTCCGCTCCGGTGACTCGCCTCTCGAGATCAGCCCGTTTTCTATCCAGACACACATCGATGATCTGGGCTATGAAGCAGTTGATAATAAGCTGACCGTCAGCTACAAGGATGGATCGGAGCAGATTATCGAAGATGACGACGCAGGGGTGTTCAACTTATATTTTTCTTATGCGCGCAATAGCGGAGAGAACATCTGGGTGCCAACGAAGTTGATTGATGTCGACCAAGTGGTCTCAGTAACGCTTGAGGGCACGAGGTGCACGTCAACAGGAGAGACCGAAACAGAAGTACCCTTTACCATCGTCTATTCGTAAGGTCTAGGCCGCTTCCCAAGAGGGGAAGCGGCCTATTATGCGTTATATGGACGGTTATTTTGAGCGATATTCACCTGAATTTCGGAAGTATGCGGCAAAATCTCGATGGGTCGACCACGCCGCATATGCTCAAGCGCTCTGCCTGCGGGTTTATTATCGCAAAACCCCGGCGTGCTCGGCAGGTCCAGAATTTACCGCATACTTCCGAAGACGCCGCCGATTTCCATGCGACAGATGAGAGCAGATCAACGCTGGAGTGCGACGTTTACCCAGATAAAACCGACCATAATAAACCTGTCCCTATTTGGAAGGGAACGTTGCCCCAACGAGCACGTCGGATTCCCGGGCACAGGAGAGGATTCCTTTTGTGTAGGCTTTGCGGAAATGTGGCTATTTAAGGATACGCCCGGCGGCGTGGTCTGTTGACGGCACAGCTAACGGCACGTATCCTATCGAACTGCGTGTTTCGTAGGGGGATGCTGACCCCTCGATTCAAGCCGTTGCACTTTACAGAAAGCTGGAATCATTCGAGAAGGAGTACGCTTTGCCTACTATTAACCAGCTGGTTCGCCAGGGCCGTCGTTCCGTGCCCAAGAAGTCCAAGAACGCTGCTCTGCAGCACAACTCCCAGAAGCGCGGCGTGTGCACCCGTGTCTTCACCACGAGCCCCAAGAAGCCGAACTCGGCTCTTCGTAAGGTTGCCCGTGTTCGCCTCGTCAACGGCATCGAAGTTACTGCTTACATCCCGGGTGAGGGCCACAACCTGCAGGAGCACTCCATCGTGCTCGTCCGCGGCGGTCGTGTCCGTGACCTCCCTGGTGTCCGTTATCACGTCATCCGTGGCGCCTACGACGCTGCTCCGGTCCAGAACCGTATGCAGGCCCGTTCCAAGTACGGTGCTAAGCGCCCCAAGGCCAAATAAGCCAGATAACGTTTTGATACTTTCGCCGTGTGCCGCCTAAGCGCCGCACGGTAGACACTTAAGGAGATTTCACATGCCGCGTCGTGCAGCAGCTAATCGTCGTGAGGTTCAGCCTGACGCCGTTTACAACAACCGCCTGGTGACTCAGCTCATCAACAAGGTCCTTCTTGACGGCAAGAAGGCCACCGCTGAGCGCATCGTTTACACCGCTTTCGAGATCGTTGCCGAGAAGTCCGAGGGTGGCGACGCTCTCGCTACCTTCAAGAAGGCTATGGACAACGTCAAGCCCACGCTCGAGGTTAAGCCCAAGCGTGTCGGTGGCGCTACCTATCAGGTCCCGATGGAGGTCAACTCCCGTCGTTCCACCGCTCTGGGTATCCGCTGGATCGTCAACTTCTCCCGCGCTCGCAAGGAGAAGACCATGGCCGAGCGTCTCGCTAACGAGATCCTCGACGCTTCCAACGGCCTGGGCGCTTCCGTCAAGAAGCGTGAGGACGTCTTCAAGATGGCCGAGGCCAACCGCGCGTTCTCTCACTATCGTTGGTAAGTTTAAGGTAAGGAACTAACATGGCTAAGCCTAAGTACAAGCTTTCCGATACCCGTAACATCGGCATCATGGCCCACATCGATGCCGGTAAGACCACCACGACCGAGCGTATTCTTTACTACACCGGTAAGACCCACAAGATCGGTGAGGTCCATGAGGGCGCTGCCACCATGGACTGGATGGTTCAGGAGCAGGAGCGCGGCGTAACCATTACCTCCGCTGCCACCACGTGCTTCTGGAAGAAGGACGGTACCGACTACCGCATCCAGATCATCGACACCCCGGGCCACGTTGACTTCACCGCCGAGGTTGAGCGCTGCCTGCGCGTCCTCGATGGCGCTGTCGCCGTCTTCGACGCCGTTGCCGGCGTTCAGCCCCAGTCTGAGACCGTTTGGCGTCAGGCTTCTACCTTCAACGTCCCCCGCATCGCCTTCATCAACAAGTATGACCGCGTGGGCGCTGACTTCTTCAACGCTATCGAGACCATGAAGGATCGTCTCGACGCCAACGCCGTGGCCGCTCAGGTCCCGATGGGCGCCGAGGACAACTTCTGGGGCGTCATCGACCTGGTCACCATGACTGCATGGGACTTCAAGGCCGACGACAAGGGCATGACCTACCCCGAGCCGATGGACGAGATCCCGGCTGAGTTCGCCGACATCGCTGCCACCAAGCGCGAGGAGCTCCTTGACGCTGCTGCCAGCTTTGACGACGAGCTCATGGAGAAGATCCTCATGGAGGAGGACTTCACCGTCGAGGAGCTCAAGGCTGCTCTGCGCAAGGGTGTTCTGGCCAACGAGCTCAACCTCGTCTTCGTGGGCTCCGCCTACAAGAACAAGGGCGTTCAGGAGCTGCTCGACGCTGTCGTCGACTACCTGCCCAGCCCGCTCGACGTTGAGGCCGTCACCGGTACCGATCCGGACACCGGCGAGGAGATCCAGCGTCATCCTTCCTTCGACGAGCCCTTCTCCGGCCTGGTCTTCAAGATCATGACCGACCCGTTCGTCGGTAAGCTCACCTATGTCCGCGTTTACTCCGGCCGCGCCGAGTCCGGCTCTTACGTGGTCAACGCTTCCAACGGTCAGCGCGAGCGCCTCGGCCGCATCCTCGAGATGAACGCCGCCGAGCGTATCGACCGTGACGACGCTGCCGCCGGCGACATCGTCGCTTGCGTCGGCTTCAAGAACTCCACCACCGGTGACACCCTGTGCGCCGAGGGCAAGGAGATCGTCCTCGAGAAGATCGAGTTCGCTAAGCCCGTTATTGACGTTGCCATCGAGCCCAAGACCAAGGCCGAGCAGGACAAGATGTCCCTGGCTCTGACCAAGCTCGCCGAGGAGGACCCGACCTTCCAGGTGTCCACCAACCACGAGACCGGCCAGACCATCATCGCCGGCATGGGCGAGCTGCACCTCGAGATCATCGTCGACCGTCTGCTCCGCGAGTTCAAGGTTGACGCTAACGTCGGTAAGCCCCAGGTTGCCTACCGCGAGACCGCTGGTCACGACGTCGAGAAGGCTGAGGGCAAGTTCGTCCGTCAGTCCGGTGGTCGCGGTCAGTACGGCCACGCCGTCATCAAGCTCGAGAAGATGGAGGAGGGCTTCGGCTACGAGTTCGTCAACGCTATCGTCGGCGGCGTCGTGCCCAAGGAGTACATCCCGTCCATCGACAAGGGCATCCAGGAGGCCCTGAACACCGGTGTTATCGCCGGCTTCCCGGTCCTCGACGTCAAGGTCACCCTGTTCGACGGTTCTTACCACGAGGTCGACTCCTCCGAGGCCGCCTTTAAGATCGCCGGTTCCATGGCTATCAAGGACGCCCTCAAGAAGTCCGACCCGCAGCTGCTCGAGCCGATCATGGCTGTCGAGGTCGAGACCCCCGAGCAGTACATGGGCGACGTTATGGGCAACCTCTCCGGTCGCCGCGGCAAGATCGAGGGCATGGAGGATCGCAAGAACAGCAAGCTCATCCGTGCCAAGGTGCCGCTGGGCGAGATGTTCGGTTACGCTACCGACCTTCGCTCCCAGACCCAGGGCCGTGCATCCTACACGATGCAGTTCGACTCTTATGAGCCCGCGCCCAAGTCCATCGTGGACGAGGTCATGAGCAAGAACGCCTAAGTTCGAGCTCCCTGTTACGTAATCCGCGAGAACATCTCTCGCACTCTTTGGAGGTTTAAGTTGGCTACCCAGAAGATCCGCATTCGCCTCAAGGGCTATGATCACGAGGTCGTCGATCAGTCCGCGAAGCTCATCGTCGAGACCGCTCAGAAGACCGGTGCTCGCGTTTCCGGTCCTGTCCCCCTGCCCACCGAGCGCAACCTGTACACGGTTATCCGCTCGCCGCACGTGAACAAGGACTCCCGTGAGCAGTTCGAGATGCGCACCCACAAGCGCCTCATCGACATCCTCGACCCCACCTCGGGCACCGTTGATTCGCTCATGCGTCTCGACCTCCCCGCTGGTGTCGACATCGACATCAAGCTCTAAGCGATATCGCTCATAGCTTACAGAGCCCCGCTGCCATTTTGGTAGCGGGGCTCTTTTGTTTTGAATGATGACCTTGGGGGGCCGGGTAATGCTGTCGAGCGGGTGGCTGTGGCGCCTTATTTACCCATGGGACGCAGCGATGCCTCCTCAAAATGGAAGGAACGCAAGCCGTCTTCCGTTTCGATACACGCGCGACCAAAGGCATCGACCGTTTGAAAGATGCCACGTGCCAGCTCGTCACCGGCAGGGGAACGGGCGATAACGTGCTCCCCAATCCAATTGAGATGAGCGACATATTCGCCGTGGACGGGCGCGAGCGGTCCGGTGTTTTCTTCCATGGCGTTGAGGCGTTCTGCCCAGGCATCTATAGCGTCTATAACTGCGTGATAGACCTCATCGAGGAGCATGTCGACAGCTGGAACGTTCTCGTTAAGGTCCGAGAGACCGATTGCCGGCAGGCCGCCATCGGGCACCTCTTGGGGCGCATAGTTCACATTGACACCAATGCCACAGACGGCGAAAGGTTTGCCTTCGTTATCGCGTGCGGCCTCGACCAGAATGCCGCCGAGTTTGCGTCCACGCGCGACCAGGTCGTTGGGCCATTTGAGGCCAATCTCGTTTGCAAGACCCTGTTTTTCGAGCGCCTCGAGCACCGCTAGGCCGCTGACGGCAGCAAGACCAGAGTACTTCGCAGGATTAACGCATGGACGCAGGACAATCGAAAGCAATAGGTTGCCGGCGGTTGAATCCCACTTGTGGCCGCGCCGGCCGCGTCCTGCTGTCTGAGCCCGGGCGGCAAGTCCTGTGCCGTGCGGCGCTCCCTGTTTTCCTGCTTCGAGCAGGTCATCGTTGGTCGATCCGGTTACGTCGACTATCGTTAATTTGGCATCCATAACGGCTGCTACCTCCTTAATGAATAAGTGAATAACGCAATGGTGTCGAGAGAGACACAATGTGAAGCCTTTGTCGCATTTGGACAATTTAATGTTAACACGTTAACAACGACTGAAATGCGCTATCCTCTCTTGGTCGATGTAAACACGTCAACAACTCAAAGGAGGTTAGTGATGGGTTTCACGATTCTTGGAACAGGCTCGGCGCTTCCCAAGCGCAGTGTTTCCAATGACGAGCTGTCCGAGTTCCTCGATACCTCGGATGAGTGGATTTTTACCCGCACAGGTATTAAGAGTCGCCACGTCTGCACCACCGAGTCACTTGACGACCTTGCCGTAGCGGCGAGCGAGCGGGCACTTCAGGTGTCCGGAATCGACGCGAGCCAGTTGGATCTGATCGTCTGCTCGACGACGACGGGTGACCATCTTGTTCCCGCCGAGGCGTGTGCCGTTGCTGAGCGACTGGGCGCGACGTGCCCTGCCTTCGATGTCTCGGCTGCCTGCGCCGGCTTCGTATTTGCGCTCGATGTTGCCGAGGGCTATATCGCCCGAGGACGAGCCAAGCATGTGCTTGTCGTTGCCGCCGAGCAGATGACGCGCGCGCTCGACTGGACCGACCGCGCCACCTGTGTGCTCTTTGGCGATGGGGCAGGCGCCGCGGTGATTGAGGCTGGGGGAGACAGCCCCCTTGCCGTTGAGCTTTCGACGGCGCCCGACGTCGAGACGTTGTGCGTTCCCGGTCTGGTCGGCACCTCGCCGTTTAAGGCCTCCGCAGATAGCGAGAGCGTGCTGTCCATGAATGGCCGCCGCGTGTTCAAGTTCGGCGTCAACGCGATTTGCGACACGGTCAACAAGCTCGCCTGCGACGCGAGTATCGCGGTCGAGGACATCGACCATTTTGTATTCCATCAGGCTAACGAACGAATCCTGAGTCAGGCGGTCAAGCGCCTCGGTGTGCCAGACAAGCGCGTGGTTCGAACGCTGCGCGAGACCGGCAACATTTCGAGCGCATGCATTCCGCTTGCCCTCGACCGGCTGGCAAACGCCGGTGCACTTCACACGGGCGACACCATCGCCCTCGTTGGATTTGGCGCCGGTCTGGATATAGGTGGCTATCTACTTCGTTGGAAGTAGTCGCACATAGGAAATAAAAACGCCCCTAGGGCACAAACAAAGGAGAACTACCATGGCAGATCAGAAGACCTTCGAGCGCGTTTGCGATGTTATCCGCGAGACCGCCGGTCTTGACGACGTCGAGATGAAGCCCGAGTCCACGCTCGAGGAGATTGGTCTCGACAGTCTGGGCACCGTCGAGATCCTCGTCGCCGTCGAGGACGAGTTTGGCATCCAGCTCGATACCGAGGAGAACCCCAAGACGGTCGGCGAGTTCGCCGATACGGTCGAGGCGGCATTGGAGAAGTAGAGATGCTCAAGACTCCTCTCTGCGATCTGCTCGGCATCGAAAAGCCCGTGTTCCAGGGCGGTATGGCCTGGATCGCCGACGCCTCGCTGGCGTCCGCAGTGTCCGAGGCGGGCGGCTTAGGGATTATCGCGGCCATGAACGCCGACGCCAACTGGCTGCGCGACCAGATTCATGAGCTGCGCGCCAGGACGGATAAGCCCTTTGGCGTCAACGTCATGCTCATGAGCCCGTTTGCCGACGAGGTCGCGCGGGTCGTGATTGACGAGCGGGTGCCGGTCGTCGTGACGGGTGCCGGCAATCCCACCAAGTACATGAAGGCGTGGAACGAGGCGGGCATCAAGGTCATCCCGGTCGTTGCCTCGGTGGCGCTGGCGCGCCTCGTGGCGCGTCGTGGAGCCACTGCCGTGGTTGCCGAGGGTACCGAATCAGGCGGCCATATTGGCGAGACCTCGACGATGGCACTGGTGCCGCAGGTTGTCGATGCGGTCGATATTCCCGTGGTTGCGGCTGGCGGTATCGCCGATGGCCGCGGCGTGGCGGCCGCCTTTATGCTGGGCGCCGCCGGCGTGCAGGTGGGTACGCGCTTTCTGATCGCAGATGAGTGCACCGTATCGGAGCAGTACAAGGAGATGGTCCTGAAGGCCAACGACACCTCGACGCGTGCGACCGGCCGCTCGACGGGACACCCGGTGCGTGCCCTCAAGAGCCCCTTCACCAACGCCTACGCCAAGAGCGAGGCGGCGGGCGTAAGCGTCGAGGAGCTCGGGGCCATGGGCACGGGCGCCCTTCGCAAGGCCGCCAAGGACGGCAATTACGAAGAGGGCTCGTTTTTGTGTGGACAGATTGCCGGCATGGTCAACGAGCGCCAAAGTGCACGTGAAATTGTTGACGACCTGGTCGATGGCGCCGAGCACGTCCTGAAGGGTGCGTGCGCATGGGTGGCGTAGCGTTTCTGTTTGCCGGCCAGGGCGCCCAGCACCCCGCGATGGGCGTCGACCTGATCGAGGCATCGCCGGCCGCCGCCGAGGTGTTCGCCATTGCCGACGAGGTGCGCCCGGGGACCAGTGAGCAGTGCCGAAGCGCCTCCAAGGAGGAACTCTCGCAGACCGAGAACACGCAGCCGTGCGTGTTCGTTCACGATCTGGCAGCGGCTGCCGCCCTGCGTGAGCGCGGCGTGGTACCTGCCGCCTGTGCGGGTTTTTCGCTTGGCGAGGTCGCCGCGCTCACCTTTGCGGGGGCGTTCGATACGCGAGCGGGCTTTGAGCTCGTGTGCGAGCGCGCGGCGCTGATGGCCGCGGCTGCCGAGCGCCATCCGGGCGGCATGCGCGCCGTCATCAAGCTCGATGCGGCGCAAGTCGAGAACCTGGCAAAACAGGCCGGCGAGGACTGCTGGCCGGTCAACTACAACAGTCCGCAGCAGACGGTTGTTGCCGGAGCGCCCGAGGCGCTGCAGGAGCTCGACGTCCTAGTAAAAGAGGCTGGCGGCCGCGCTATGAAAGTCGCGGTGTCGGGCGCATTTCATAGCCCCTATATGGCCGAGGCGACTGAGGGGCTGGCGACGTATATCCAAGCCGGCCACGCGCCGTCACCGCTGCTGATTCCGGTCATGGCAAACATGACGGCGGCGCCCTATCCGGCGGACCCGCGAGCGGCATCGGATGTCTTGGCCAATCAGGTGAGTCATGCCGTTCGTTGGGTCGACACGCTGCATACTCTGCAGAATCAGGGCATCGACACGTTTATTGAGGTCGGCCCTGGCAAAACGCTGTCGGGCCTGGTCAAGCGTACGCTGAGCGACGTTCGCGTGTATTCGTGCGAAACGGCCGAGCAGGTCGCAGCTATTGCCGACGAGCTCGCATAGTCCACAGGGCTGTAACCCGAAAGGAATGACATGGGCAACTTGAACAACGGCGCGCTCGAGCGCAACGACTCACGTCGCGTGGCACTGGTCACGGGCGGCTCGCGGGGTATCGGCCGCGCCTGCGCTGTCGGTCTGGCGGAGGACGGCTTTGATATCGCCGTCGTCTATGCCGGCAGCGTCGATGCGGCGCGCAAGACGTGCGAAGCCTGTGAGGCGGTTGGCGCCACGGCACGCGCATATCAATGCGACGTGGCCGATCCCGCTGCCGTCAACGCGTGCGTGGAAGCGGTCCTCAACGACTTTGGTTCCATTTGGGCGCTCGTCAACAACGCCGGCATCACCCGCGATGGCCTGCTCATACGCATGGGCGATGACGCATTCGATCGCGTGCTCGATGTCAATCTCAAGGGAACATTCAATATGACGCGCGCGCTCACCAAGACCTTTATGCGCCAGCGCGGCGGTTGCGTCGTCAACATGAGCTCGGTCGTGGGCCTGATGGGCAATGCCGGGCAAGCCAACTACGCTGCTTCCAAGGCAGGCGTGATAGGGCTTACCAAGGCGGTGGCGCGCGAGCTTGCGCCTCGTGGCGTACGAGCGAACGCGGTCGCCCCCGGGTTTGTCGAGACAGATATGACGGCAAAGCTCTCGGAGAAGGTGCGTACGGCAACCGAGGAACAGATTCCCCTTAAGCGCATGGCACGTCCCGAGGAAGTGGCCGGCGTGGTGCGCTTTTTAGCGAGCGATGCGGCTGCTTACATTACGGGCGAGGTCGTGCGCGTCGACGGCGGAATGGCGATGTAGAAACCAGGGCCGAAGAACGGCTTGGATGAGGAGACCATGATGGAACAGAGAGTTGCAATCACCGGCATCGGTGCCGTATCGCCGCTCGGCAACACCGCGCTTGCCACCTGGGCGGCCATGTGCGCCGGGACCTGTGGCATCGGCCCGATCACGCACTTCGATACCGATGCGTTTACCGTCAAGGTGGCGGCCGAAGTCAAGGGCTTTGACGGCAACGAGTACTTTGGCAAGCGTGACGCCAAGCATCTGGACCCCTGCGTTCAGTTTGCGATGGCGGCTTCGGACGAGGCAATGCACGATGCGGGCTTTGATGTCGAAGGCGCCATCGATCGTGAGCGCCTGGGCGTCTACGTGGGCTCGGGCGTGGGCGGCATGACGACGCTCGTCGACAACGTCCACACGATCGCCGATCGTGGACCTCGCCGCGCATCGCCCTATATGATTGCGATGATGATCCCCAACATGGCTTCGGGCAATATCGCGATCCGCCACAAGGCAAAGGGACCGACCCTGCCAGTCGTGACTGCTTGCGCGACCTCGGCCCATGCGGTGGGCGAGGCGTTCCGCGCCATCAAGCACGGCTATGCCGACGCGATCCTCGCGGGCGGCGCCGAGGCGGCCATTATCCCCGATGCCGTTGCAGGCTTTACGTCCTGCCGCGCATTGACCACCAACCCCGATCCTGCGACGGCTTGCCGCCCGTTCGATGCAGACCGCGACGGCTTTGTGATGGGCGAGGGCGCTTGCGTGCTGGTACTCGAGAGCATGGAACATGCGCAGGCGCGCGGTGCGCACATTTATGCCGAGGTCGTGGGCTACGGCAACACCGATGATGCTTATCACATCACGAGTCCCGATCCCGAGGCTGCCGGCATTGCCCGCGCGATATCGCTGGCGGTGGCCGAGGGCGACGTCAAGCCTTCCGAGGGCCTCTACATCAATGCCCACGGCACCTCGACCAAGCTTAATGATTCGTCCGAGACGGCGGGCATTAAGCGAGCGCTCGGCGAGGACGCGGCGCGCGCCGCACATGTCTCGTCGACCAAGTCGATGACGGGGCACATGATCGGTGCCACGGGGGCCATTGAGGTCATGGCCTGCGCCATGGCACTCGAGCAGGGCGTGGTGCCCCCGACCATTAACTACCACACGCCCGATCCCGCCTGCGATCTTGATTACACGCCTAATCGAGCGGTTCGCGCCGACCTTACCTGGGCGCTTTCGACCAACCTGGGCTTTGGCGGGCACAACGCCGCCATCGCGCTGCGTAGATATACGAGGAGCTAGAGCATGGATTCCAAAAGACTTGCCGAGATAGCCGATGTGATGGAGGACCGCGGCCTTACGCGCGTACGTGTTGAGGAGCCCGATGGCACCGCGGTCGAACTCGAGCGCGCGAGTGCCGCGCAGCCGGTTGCCGTGCCCATGCCTATGCCGGGTGCCGTGGCTGCTCAAGTTGCAGCTCCCACAGTCGCGCCTGCCGCACCGGAACCCGCCACGCAGACACCTGCCGCCGCGCCGGAGCCCAAGGGCACCGAGGTGACTGCTCCCATGGTGGGCGTCTTCTATGCTGCCCCTGCGCCGGGCGACGAGCCGTTTGTGCGCGTGGGCTCCAAGGTGAAGGCCGGCGAGACCCTCTGCATCATCGAGGCCATGAAGGTTCTCAACGAGGTGACGGCCGAGGCAGACGGTGAGGTGCTCGAGATCTGCGTGGCCGACGGCGACCTCGTGGAGTTTGGCAGCTGCCTCATGAGGATCGGATAGGTGATATCCATGAACAAAGAAGAGCTCAAGAAGCTGTTACCGCATCGCGAGCCGATGCTTTTGCTCGACGAAGCCGAGCTGGTGGGCGACGAGGCCCACGGCAAGATCACGATTACAGGCGACGAGTACTTTTTGCAGGGACATTTTCCGGGAAACCCGGTCGTTCCCGGCGTGATTCAGTGCGAGATGCTCGCCCAGAACTGCTGCGTGCTGCTGATGGGCGATGAGGAGGCGCGCGGCGCGACGCCGTTCTACACGAGTCTGGACAAGGTGCGCTTTAAGCGTTCGGTGCGCCCGGGCGACACGGTGGATCTAGTGTGCTCCATCACGCGTGCGCGCGGGCCGTTCCGCTTTGCGACGGGTACTGCGAGCGTCAACGGTGAGGTTTGCTGCCGCGCCGATATGTCTTTTGCACTCATGCACGAAAGTTAAGGAAGGCTTCATGTTCGACAAAGTGCTCATCGCCAACCGCGGCGAAGTCGCGGTCCGTGTTATCCGCGCGTGCCGCGATATGGGCATCAAGACCGTCGCCGTTTATTCCACGGCCGATGCGGACGCGCTGCACGTGCAGCTTGCCGACGAGGCGTATTGCATCGGCGGCCCGCGTCTTGCCGAGAGCTACCTCAACGACGATGCCGTGCTCACCTGTGCCGTAAAGTCGGGGGCAAAGGCGATCCATCCCGGCTATGGCTTTTTCTCCGAGAAGGCGAGCTTCGTGCGCGACTGCGACAAGTACGGTCTGGCGTTTGTCGGTCCTTCGGCCGAGGTGATCGACAGCATGGGCGACAAGGACGCCGCACGCCGAACGGCTGCTGCCGCGGGCGTGCCCATCGTGCCGGGCTGCGATTTGCTCAAAAGCCCCGAGGAGGCGACGGCCGAGGCCGAGCGCATCGGCTGTCCCGTGCTCATCAAGGCGCGTGCCGGCGGTGGCGGTCGCGGTATTCGCAAGGTCGAGCGCGTGGAAGACGCGGCAAAGGCGTTCATCGAGGCGCGTGCCGAGGGCGAGGCCGTTTTTGGCGACGGCGAGTGCTACATGGAGAAGTTCGTCGCGCCGGCGCATCACGTTGAGGTACAGATTATGGCCGATAAGCAGGGCCATGTGTTTTCACTCGGCGAGCGCGAGTGCTCGGTGCAGCGCCGCAACCAAAAGCTGATCGAGGAGAGCCCCGCGCCGTGCCTCGACGGACGCGACGATATTCGTGCCCGTATGCACAAGGCGGCGCGCGACTTGGCTCGTGCCGTCGGTTATGAGGGCGCTGGCACCATCGAGTTTCTGTACTCGGACGACGGCAATTTCTACTTTATGGAAATGAACACGCGCTTGCAGGTGGAGCATCCGGTTACAGAGTTTGTGACCGATACCGACTTGGTCAAGTGGCAGCTGCGCGTGGCAGCCGGCCAGCCTCTGCCCTTTGAGCAGGAGGACATGCCGGTGCGCAACCACGCCATGGAGTGCCGCATCAATGCCGAAACGCCGGACTTTCTGCCGTCGTGCGGAACGGTCACCGCGTTGCGTGTGCCGGGTGGCCCGCGCGTGCGCTGGGATTCCGCCATGTTTACCGGTGCGAAAGTTCCGCCGTACTACGACTCCATGCTCGGCAAGCTCATCGTGTGTGCGCCCACGCGTGACGGCGCCATTCGCAAGATGCGCTCGGCCCTGGGCGAGCTCGTGATTGGGGGCGTGAGCGAAAACAGCGAGCTTCAGCTCGACGTGCTGGCAAACGACGAGTTCTTGTCGGGCATGTATCACACCGATCTGATGGGGCATCTCTATGCTGATGAATAGGAAAGCGAAGACGGTCAACGTCCTCGAGGGGCCGATGACCGAGTCATGCGCCGAGTTTCCCGCGCGCCACGTGTTTATCAAGTGCCCGGAG
Organism: uncultured Collinsella sp.; assembly: GCA_958346935.1. Taxonomy (GTDB): domain Bacteria; phylum Actinomycetota; class Coriobacteriia; order Coriobacteriales; family Coriobacteriaceae; genus Collinsella. The sequence goes on along the minus strand of CATVTM010000026.1, from coordinate 2,715 downwards.
TGCCGCCGTGTGATCGATGAGGCACGCCTGCACGACAACCTCGAGGTGTGCCCCCGTTGCGGCAAGCACTTTCGCGTGAGTGGGCGCGACCGTATGCGCATGACGGTCGACGAGGGCACGTTTGAGGAATGGGATGCTAATCTGGCGTCGGAGGACTTCCTCTCGTTTCCCGGTTATGCCGACAAACTCAAGAGCGTGAGCGAGCGTTCGGGCGAGCGCGATGCCGTTGTGTGCGGCAGGGGCAAAATCTGCGGTTGCGATACCGCACTCTTCTTTATGGATGCCAACTTTATGATGGGCTCGATGGGCTCCGTGGTGGGCGAGAAGATCTGTCGCACATTTGAGCATGCGACCGAGCTGGGATTGCCAGTTGTCGGCTTTACCGTATCGGGCGGCGCCCGCATGCAGGAGGGCGTGACCTCGCTCATGCAGATGGCCAAGATTTCTGCAGCGGTTAGGCGCCACAGCGAGGCGGGCGGCCTGTATATCACGGTGCTCACCGATCCCACGACCGGAGGTGTAACCGCGAGCTTTGCCATGGAGGGCGACATTATCCTGGCCGAGCCCGATGCCCTGACGGCATTTGCCGGCCCGCGCGTGATCGAGCAGAACATGCACAAGCGTCTGCCCAAGGGATTCCAACGTTCCGAGTTTTTGCTGGAGCACGGCTTTTGCGATGCCGTTGTTCCGCGTGGTGAGATTGCGCTCACGGTAGGCGAGCTGCTGGCGCTGCACGAAGGGCACGCGCCCGGCCTGGGGGCACCGCATGAGATCGTGCATACGGGTCGTCGCGACAAAAAGCTGGGACACTTGTTTAAGCGCTCGGCCGCACCAAAAAGCGCGCTCGAAATCGTCAAACAGACTCGCTCGGCGAACCGCGCCACGGCAGGCGAGATGATCTCGTTGGGTCTCGACGGATTCGTAGAGCTGCACGGCGACCGCTACTTTGGCGACGACGCCGCTGTGGTGGCTGGCATTGGCTGGAAAGACGGACGCCCCGTAACGGTCATCGCCATCGAGCGCGGTACCACGACCAAAGAGCGCATGCGTCGCAACTTTGGTATGGCACATCCCGAGGGCTACCGCAAGGCACGTCGCCTGATGCACCAGGCCGAAAAGTTTGGTCGGCCGGTTCTGTGCCTGGTTGATACTTCGGGCGCGTTTTGCGGCATCGGTGCCGAGGAGCGCGGCCAGGGCGAGGCGATTGCCCAGAATCTCATGGAGATGAGCGGCCTTAAGACGCCGATTGTCTCGGTGGTGACAGGCGAGGGCGGCTCTGGTGGCGCGCTGGCGCTGTCCGTGGCCGACCGCATCCTGATGCTCTCGAGCTCGGCCTATTCGGTCGTGAGCCCCGAGGCCTGTGCGTCGATCCTGTGGAAGGATACCGAGCGCGCGAATGAGGCCGCTGAGGCGCTTAAGCTCACGGCCCCCGATCTGTTGGCGTTCGGCATCATCGACGGCATTGTTGACGATAGGGGCCTGTCGCATGAGGAGATCGCCGGTGTCGTCATGTCCTCGGCATTTGATGCCTTCGATACGCTTGAGCAGCTCGACGACGCGACCCTCACAAACCTCCGCTACGAAAAGTACCGCGCAATCGGTCAGTACCGCACGATGTGACAAAGGGACAGCCCGCATGTCACATTGGGAAAGGCGTTCCATGTCACAAGTTTCTAACACCTCGTTTACAACGACGGTTTCATCAAACGCCATGGCCGTGGTGGACTATCTGTCCAAAAGCATGATGTCGGCGCTGCCGTTTATTGTTTGCGCGGCGTTGTTCCGCACCGCCGCCGTCATTATGGGCGAAGGCATGCTGGGCCTGTGGTCTGCCGATTCCGAAATCTATCGCCTGTTCTACAGTTGGCTCTATAACGCCGGCTACTACTTTTTGCCCATTTATCTTGGTTGGGCGGCCGCCCGCCAGCTCGGTTGCTCGGAGCAGCTGGGCATGATGCTGGGCGGCGTATTGATTGCGCCCGATCTGCTTAAGCTCGTCGATGCCGCATCGACGACGGGGGCATCGATGACTTTCGTGTATGGTCTGCTTCCCGCGCCGGTCAACGATTACACAACGACTGTTATTCCGGTTCTCATCTCGGTACCCGTGCTATGGCGAGTGGAGTGTTTCTTCCAGCGCGTTATCCCTAAGGCCGTGGCGTTTTCGTTTGTTCCGTTTGCAACCATGCTCGTCATGGTTCCGGTCTCGCTGTGTATTACGGCGCCGGCGGGCAGCTATCTGGGCATGCTGTTGGGACAGCTTATGTTTATGCTTGGCAATTCCGGTGGCATCGTGTCGCTGCTCACGCTTATGGGGCTTGCCGCGGGTTGGGAGTTTCTTAAGATCGCGGGTGTCAGCAACGTTGTCCTATCGCTCGCCTATGCGCAGTTTATGAGTGTGGGAACGGATTCGTGCATTCTGATCGCTGCGACGATGGCGACGTTCGCCGTTTGGGGTATGCCCTTTGGCGCGTCGCTCCGCGTTGCGGATAAGGACGAGAAGGCGCTCATGCTGGGCTATTCAATCTCGGGTATTCTTGGCGGCGTAAGCGAGCCAGCGCTGTACGGATGCGGCTTTAAATATGGCAGGTGTCTGACATGCATGGCCATTGGCGGCGCCGTCGGAGGCCTTGTTGCGGCCGTGGGCCACGTTACGGCCTATACCATCGGCATGACGAATGTCCTTATGGTCATTGGCTTTGCCACGGGCGGCAT
>CATVTM010000025.1 GCA_958346935.1 uncultured Collinsella sp. | reverse complement strand
GCCGTACTGGGGCCAGTAATATGCCATGGGAACCTCCCTGCTTCTGGGGCCAAAACTTCTATCGGTTTGGCTGTCGATGCCGACCGTATCAGCCACAACTTGACCAAAAGCTGACCAAATGCTTGACGGATTCGCATCGTCGCAGGTAGTTGGTGGTAAAAAATACTTCAACATTTTTTGAGCGCCAATTTCGCGATCGTTGGCGGCAAAGCGATATGTGTAAAAAACATCGCCTGCCGAGATGTGGCGGCCGCTCGCCGAATTGCACGAACGTAAAAATCCTCAATTATGGAGACGGTCTCGAACACGTCAACGAAACGATGCGGTAACATCTCCCTGCAAACACTGTAGTTAGCTAAAGGGGAGTTCTGCATGTCTGCAACCATCAAACCCTTCACCGATGAGTACGAGGAATACGGTCGCGATGAGTCTCGTTCGTCGGGCGAGGCCTCGAGCATTTCGTTTCCGACATCGGAAGACGAGGTTCGCGCCATCCTGCGGCAGCTCCATGCCGAGCGTGTCCCGGTAACGGTTCAGGGCGCTCGAACGGGCCTCGCCGCCGGCGCCGTGCCCCATGGCGGCCACATCCTCAATACCTCCCGTATGAATCGCTACCTAGGCCTTTGCCGCGATGAACAGGGTCGCTTTCTGCTTCGCGTAGAGCCGGGCGTCGTGTTGTCCGAGCTGCGCAAGCAGCTGGGCAAGAAGGTGCTTCCGACCGCAGGCTGGGACCAGGCATCGCTTAAGGCTTACGAGGAGTTTCAGGATGCCCCCGAGCAGTTCTTTCCCACCGATCCCACCGAGGCATCTGCCTGCTTGGGCGGTATGGCGGCATGCAACGCCTCTGGCGCACGTAGCTACGCTTACGGTCCCATGCGCCCCCACATCACGGGTCTTCATGTCGCGCTGACCGATGGCGACCTGGTCGAGCTTCGCCGTGGTGAGGTTTTTGCGCATGGTCGCCACCTGTCACTCGTGACAGCGGAAGGTCGTGCGCTCGAGCTCGATCTTCCCAGCTATACCATGCCCGAGACCAAAAACGCATCGGGCTATTTTGTTGCGGACGACATGGATGCCATCGACCTCTTTATCGGCGTCTGCGGCACGCTCGGCGTCATTACGGAGCTCGAGATTGCCCTGCAGCCGGCACCGGCGGTCGTTTGGGGTGTGAGCTGCTTTTTCGATAGCGAAGACAAGGCCGTGTCCTTCACCGATTCCGTGCGCCCCGTCCTGTCCCACGCGGCCGCCATCGAGTATTTCGATGCGGGCGCCCTGGATATCCTACGCCGCCAGCGCGAGCAGTCGACGGCGTTTTCTTCGCTGCCGGCGCTCGACAAAGAGGCCAAGGTCTGCGTCTACGTGGAGCTCGACTGCGATGATGAAGCCCAGGCGACTGAAGAACTGTATCACCTGGGGTGGGTATTGGAGCTTGCGGGCGGCAGCGATGATGCGACGTGGGTCGCGCGTACCGAGGTCGATCGCGAATGCCAGCGATTCTTCCGCCATGCGGTGCCCGCGAGCGTCAACATGCTTATCGACGAGCGTCGTCGCACCGACCCCACCATCACCAAGCTGGGCTCGGACATGTCGGTGCCCAACGCGCGCCTGGCCGATGTGATTGCCCTCTATCGCCGCACGTTGGCCGAAAGCGGTCTTGAGTCCGCCACGTGGGGCCATATCGGCAACAACCACCTGCATGTGAATATCCTGCCGCGCGATGCGCAGGATTACCGCCGCGGCGGCGAGTTGTTTGCCCAGTGGGCCTCCGAAGTTACGGCTATGGGTGGCGCCGTCTCCGCCGAGCACGGCGTCGGCAAGATCAAGGCGGGCTTTCTCGAGACGATGTACGGCCACGAGGCCATGGTCGAATCGGCGCGGCTCAAGCTCCAGCTCGATCCTGCCGGACAGCTGGGTCGCGGCAACCTGTTTTCGGAGAAGCTCTTGGATGAGCTCGTCCAGAAAGGGGGCGCGTGAAGATGAGCGATTTCCATATGGTGGTGTGCGTCAAGGCGGTGCCGGGAAGCACCGAGGTCAAGATGGACCCCAAGACCAATACCATTGTGCGCGACGGCAAGCAGGCGGTCATCAATCCCTTTGATGCGAGTGCCCTGGAGTGCGCGCTGGCGCTCAAGGACGACTTTATCGGCTTTGGCATGGATGTGCGCGTGACGGTGGTGTCGATGGGTATTCCCGCGACCGAAGCGCTGCTGCGCGACTGCATCGCCCGTGGCGCCGACGACGCGCTGCTGCTAACCGATCGCGCCTTTGCAGGTGCCGATACCTTGGCGACCACGTATGCCCTCAAATGCGGTATCGAGGCGCTCGACGAGGACTTCGACCTGCTTATCTGCGGCAAGATGGCGGTGGACGGCGATACGGCCCAGATTGGTCCCGAGCTTGCCGGCGCCTTCGAGATTCCCTGCGTGACCGATGTGAGCTGCGTGCAGAGCGCGGGCTTTACGACGTGCGGTTCGCTGGCGCTCGTTCACGGATGCGATGCCGGCGAGGAGACCGTGTATCTGGAGATGCCCTGCGCGATGACAACTGCCAAAGAGATTGGCCAGCTGCGCATGCCGAGCATTGCCGGTATTCGTGCGGCAGAGGAGGCGGACGTGTGCGTGGTCAGCGCTGCCGACGTGCATGCCGACCCCGCGCGTTGCGGCCTTGCTGGCTCGCCGACGCAGGTCGTGCGCTCGTTTGTGCCCGACCGCGATCAAACGTGCGAAGCCGTTGAGGGCACACCGACCGAGCAGGCGGCAAAGCTTGCCAAGATTATCGAGGGGATGGCATAGATGAGCGGACTGATTATCGATAGCGAAGCCTGCATCGGCTGCGGTCGCTGCGTTCGTGCCTGCGCCTCGGGCGGTATTGTGGTGGAGGGTGAGCGGCCAAACCACTGCGCCCGCGTAACCGACGGCTGCATCCTGTGCGGCGGCTGCGTCGACGCCTGTCCCGTTAACGCCATCTCGATCGAGCGCGATGAAGCCGTCGGCGCGGTGGACCTCGACGCGTATCGAGATATTTGGGTATTCGTTCAGACTGACGAGCATGACACTGTAGCCCCTGTGGCCTATGAGCTCATGGGCAAGGGCCGCGAGCTTGCCGATGCCCGCGGCTGCCGTTTGGTGGCACTGGTCGGCGTGAGCCCCGAGAGTTCACTCGAGGAGCTTGAGCATTTGGTTTGCGCCGGCGCCGACGAAGTGCTGGCCTGTCGCGACGAGCGTCTGCGTCAAAACGACGCGGAAGTCTATGCTCGTCTGATCTGCGATCTGGTAGCCGAGCGCAAGCCCGAGGCCATCCTCTACGGCGCGACCGCCTTTGGTCGCGAGCTGGCGCCCGGCGTTGCCGTCCGCTTGCAGACGGGCCTTACGGCTGATTGCACCGTGCTTTCGATGGATACGGAGACGGGTCTGTTGCAGCAGACGCGCCCGGCGTTTGGCGGCAACCTGATGGCCACCATCGTCTGCCCCCATCACCGTCCCCAGATGGCAACAGTGCGTCCCGGCATCTTTAAGGCGCCCGACTTCGACTACGGCCGCTCCGGCACGATCACCCAGGTGGCGCTTGCAGAAGACGTTAAGGCCCGCGTCGAAATCTCGATTCCCGCTGAGGAGTGGGGACAGCAGGCTTCGATTGCCGATGCCGAGCGCCTCGTCGTGGTGGGTCGTGGCATCGGCTCCAAGAAAAACCTGCCTCTGATGCGAAAGCTCGCCGACGCCCTGGGCGCCGAGCTCGGCTGTACGCGTCCCGTCGTGGAGGCGGGCTGGCTGGAGTATCGCCACCAGATCGGTCAGACGGGTGTATCGGTTTCGCCCAAGCTCCTCGTGAGTATCGGAGTCTCGGGCGCCATCCAGCATCTCGCCGGCATCGGCGGGGCGGAGTGCATTATCGCCATCAACGAGGACCCGGATGCTCCCATCTTTGGCGCCGCCCAGTATAAGGTCGTCGGTGATGCCGTTGAGGTTGTCGAGGAGCTGTTGGCCCAGCTTGAGCGCTAGGCACGCGCCAGCCAGTCGCGCATCTCGTCTTTTAGGCGCTCCCAGGTCGCCTGTGTGGCGGGATCGGTAAAGCGCCGCGTAATGCCAAAGGGCGCGTCGAGCAGGCGGTAGATATCGCCTTGTTCGCGCGCCAGCGCGCGACTTGCGGGATAGACAAGTTCAAACATAAAGCAGATGAGCCCTGCCAGGAAGTCTGCCGGCTCTTCGCGCTCATCGCGCGAGACGCAGCGACGCTCATCAAAGGCGGCAAGTGTCGGCGATGAGAAATGGCTGGCGAGAAACGTCTTCTCGTCCACCTTGAGGATAGTATCGACGGTGCTGTCGGCGATGGTGCGCATAATGTCGACCTTATCGCCGTCGCGCACGATATCGCAGAAGCGCCGCGCGCGCTCGTCGAGCTTCTCGGGTGGGCGAAAGTCGCTGTGATAGGCAATGCTTGCGTGTATGAGCTCGTCGTATTCGTCGGTCTCAATAAAATCTCGGATGCTTGTTGTGGCGGGCGCATCGGCGGGGTTCTCACCAAAGAGAACCTCGACGCCCAACGCTGCATGGCTCATGCTCTCGGCATCTTTAAAGGTGTCCCAGCGTCGCAGCTGCTCAAAGCGGCCCATATCGTGCAGCAGGCCGCAAAGCCACGCCAAGTCAATATCTTCTGACGACCAGCCCTGCTCGCGCGCCACGGCATCGCACGCTTCCGCCACGTGGTACGTGTGCTCGATTTTGAGTGCGATGCGCGGATTGGTGGCATCGTAGGCATCGGTATAGGTCTTGAAGGCCCTGGCTGCCCGCGTTCGATCGATAGCTGTCATAATGACTTCCTAAAAAGTTGTGTCTTTCGATCCGGTGGCAATTGTAGGTGAACTCGGTTGCCGTCGGACGATAATTCTGCCGCATCGTTACATGCGGCTCGGATGCCTTGTCGGGATAAGGAACGTTATGGTGTTCAAAATCGTTAAAACTGTCTGGCCGGTGATGCTTACCTATGTTGCGATTGGCGCGCCGTGCGGAATGATTATGGCGCAGACGGGGATGGAGCCCTGGATGGTCTTTGCCCTGAGTAGCACGTTCGTGACAGGCAGTGGGCAGTTTATGATCTGCAACCTGTGGCTGGCGGGCGTGCCGGCAGCATCGATCGTCGCAAGCGTCGCCGCGATCTCCTCACGCTTCGCACTTTATTCAGCATCGATCGCACCGCATCTGACGGGTGCCTCGAAGCGTCAAACGCTGGCGGTTGCTGCGACGCTCACCGAAGAGGCGTACGGCATCTCGCTAGCCAAGTTGGTCGAGGGGGATGACTGGGGCCCACGCGAGTCCTTTGCGCTCAACGTGATCCTCATCGCAACTTGGGGCGTCTCATGCACGATGGGCGCCGTTGTCGGCGCCGTCATCGATGTTCCCACCGCTATTGCAGGTTTTGTCTGCACATCGCTCTTTATCTGCCTGCTCTTTTCGCAGCGATTGTCGCGCGGCAATGTCGTGGCCGCCGTTTTGGCTGCGGTATCCGTCGCTATATGCAAGTTTTTTGGGTGGACGAATGTCGCTGTGCCGGTGAGCGTGCTCGTCGGTGTCGCCGTGGCACTCGTGTGCGATGCCCTTACGGATGGAAGGGGTGCCCGCGATGCCCGTTAATGAGTTTTTGGTCCTGTGGCTGTCGTCGTGGGCGGCCATCGCGTTCTTCCGCATCGCCCCGGCGTTTGCCTTGCGTGGACGAACGCTGTCGCCCCGCGTTACCGAGGCCTTGGGCTACATTCCGCCGGCCGCCTTTGCGGCGTTGGCCGCCAACGACTTGATAAGCCCCGGCGCTTTCGACGCCGGCCTGTGGCAGGGCTTGATTCCCTGGATCGCGGCTGCCGGCGTCGTGGTGGTGGCAATCAAGACAAAGTCGATGCTGTGGTGCTGCGTTTCGGGCATCGTGCTCTATATCGTTTTGAGCCTCGTATAAGAGCGGGACACGTTTAGCATCCCGGCCAACGAATCCAATTTTTCACCGAGCTGGTCTATTTCTTCTGGTACCATGTTCAGACTTTACTGTAGCAAAGTGTGACGTGGGCTTTTGTGTCCCGTCAGCGGAAATGGGGGTTTCATGGCACAGGAAGCGACCGCCAACGAGCAAAAGAAATTCAAGGTCCCGCGCATCCCGGGCGACATCATGATCTATCCGATGATCGTCGGTCTTTTGCTCAACACCTTCTGCCCGCAGGTTTTTGAGATCGGCGGCTTCTTTACGGCTGCCTGCCGCGGTGGCTCCAATACCATCGTCGCCGCGATCCTGCTGTTTGTGGGCGCCGGCATCAGCTTTAAGTCCACGCCGGGTGCCATCAAGACCGGTATCGTCGTGCTGATCCCCAAGCTGGTCGTCGCAGCGGCTCTCGGCCTGGGCGTAGCATATTTCTTTAACGACAACTTCCTGGGTCTGAGCTCCGTGTCTATCATCGGCGGCATCACGTTTTGCAACATGGCGCTCTATACGGGCATCATGGGCGAGTTCGGCGATGAGTCCGAGCAGGGCGCCGTCGGTATCCTGTTCTTTACGGCTGGCCCCGCCGTCACGATGATCATCCTCGGTGTTTCCGGCCTCGCCAACATTCCCATTGGCACCATTATCGGCTCCATCTTGCCACTCGTTATTGGCATGGTTCTGGGCAACCTGTTCCCGTTTATCAAGAACCTGCTGGTTCCCGGTGCCAATCCCGCGATTGCCGTCATCGGATTTCAGCTCGGTGCGTCCATGAGCCTGTCGAGCTTTATCACCGGCGGTATTTCCGGCATCTTGCTGGGCCTTGTCACGCTGTTTGTCGTCGGTCCCATCACCTTTGCGTTCGAGCGTCTGTGCGGCGGCAATGGCAAGGCCGCTGTGGCTTGCTCCACCATTGCCGGCACGGCTATGACCACACCGGTTGCCCTCGCCGAGGTCGCACCGCGCTACGCCGAGCTTGCGCCCACCGCGTACGCTCAGATCGCCACCGCCGTTATCATCACGGCGATCATGGCTCCGATTCTGACTGGCTGGGTCGACAAGAAGTTCTGCCAAGGCAAGGAGGATCTGTCGCCTGTCGGTGTCGAGGCCATCGAAGAGGCCGTCGCGACTGACATCGATGGCGAGTAGCAATCGATACCCATCAACGATGCCGGCGTGTGCAATTCGCGCCGTATGGGCGCCCGAACAGAAACTGTTTTGCAGTGATGTTCGGGCGCTCTGCTATTATCCCCTTTACCCCTGCGGAGTAAAGGGGTGTTTATTGCCCTGATTCGAATTGGGCGATTCTGACCACTTGGATATTGAAGGGATGGCGCTAGTGGTTAAGGCACTCAAGATTGAGATATTCGTGCTATGCATGATTGTTCTTATCGGGCTTGCCGTGCGAAGTCGTCGCTCCTTGTTCTCGAGCACCCAGCAGCTATTGTTTAGCATGCTTGGCTACACCTCTGCTGCGTACATATTATTCGATATGATCTGGACGCTTTCGGACGGTGTGGACGGCACGTTGGGCATTGCTGCCAACTGGATTTCCAACGCGGTTTCGTTTTCGCTCTTTGCTATCGCGTGTCTCATTTGGTTTATCTATTCCGAGACGGTGCAGGGTTCTCGCCTTTTGACCTCGCGCTATAGGGTGGTGCTTGTAGCGTTGCCTACGGCTCTGGTGGTCGTGCTGGCGTTTACCAGTTACTGGACGCACGCCCTGTTCTATATCGATTCGCAGGGCGTGTATCGTCGCGGCTTTGCCTATATGATCCAGCCCATCGTCAGCTACTGTTACGTTATACATACGTCCCTGCATGCGTTTGTGCAATCTCGCAGGGTCGAGAGCCTGCAGACGAAGGCCATCTATCGAACCTTGGCATTTTTCGCCATTCCGGCCCTGGTGGGCGGTACCTTTCAGGTCGTATACTCGGTGCCCGGCCTTTGTGTCGGCATAATGATTAGCATGTTGCTGCTCTACATCATCTACCAGGAGCAGCTGATCTCGACCGACCCGTTGACTGGACTTAACAATCGCAACCGTTTTGAGACCTATATGCTGTCGCTCTTCTCAAATGTGGATCAGGCCGAAGATGTATATCTGCTTATGATGGACGCCGACGGCTTTAAGCAGATTAACGATCGCTATGGGCATGTGGAGGGCGACCACGCTCTTCAGGTCATATCTGCTGCGCTCAAAGAAGTCTGCTCGGCGTCTGGCGGCTTTATCGCACGTTATGGTGGCGATGAGTTCGTGGTGCTCCAAAAGGTAGTGGCGGAACAGGATATCATGCATCTGTGCGCGACAATCAACGACGAGCTCGCGCGCGCCGAGGTTCCGTATCTGTTGCGGATGTCCATCGGCTACGCACGGGTTGGTGATGGCGTCGATACCTGGCAAGACTTGCTTCGTGCTGCCGACGCGGAGCTCTACCGCGTCAAGGCCGAGAAAAAGAAAGCCGGCGTCCAGATACGCTAGAAAAAGGGGCGCACGCTTGCGTGCGTGGCGGCCCTCAGCTCACCGATGTACTCCATTAAACTAAAGTATGTGAATCTCTCTGCTAAATAAGGGCAGTTCGCTAGGCTTTTTTGGGTTTGTTGACGATGATGATGCCGCTGCAGACCAAGAGCAGGGCAACGATGACAGTAACGGGGCTCGTGCCGGCGCCCTCGCCAAGCAGCAGTGCGCTCAGCAGTACGCCAAAGACCGGGTTCATAAACCCAAAGACCGAGACGCGGCTGACGGGGTTGACGGCAAGCAGGCGCGACCACAGCGAGTAGGCGACCGCGGAGATAAGCGCCATGTAGATGATGAGCACGATGGCGGGGACAATCGCCGTGGGGGAGAGCGCGCCACCCATCAAAAAGCCGATGGCGGTGAGGACCAGGCCGCCGACCAAGAACTGCCACCCGGCAAGCAAGACGCCGTCGTGCTTGCGCGAGAAGATGCCGATCAGGCAGGTCGAAAGAGCACCCGCGACAGTGGAGGCTAGGATAAAGCCCTCGCCATCGAGTCTGAAGCCAAAGGTGCCATCTGCGCCCGAGAGGTTGACGAGCGCGACGCCGGCAAAGCCCAGCACACAGCCGAGCACCTTGGCCACATCGAGCTTTTCGGTGCGAAACGCCAGGGCGGCAAAGAGGATGGCTAGGAAGTTGGCGCTGGCCTCGATGATGGAGCTCGACATGGCGCTGGCGCGCGAGAGTCCCAGGTAGAAAAAGAAGTACTGGCCGATAGTCTGGAAGAGCGACAACGTGAGGATGGGCTTGATGTCGCGAGCCTGCGGAATGAGGGGGCGGCGTTGGGCCGCACTCATCCCAACGATAACCAGGGCGCCGGCAAGAGTGAAGCGCAAGCCCGCAAAGAGCAGCTGCGAGGCGCTATCGTGCGCCGGGATACCAAAGAGTGCGTAGCCGATCTTGATGCAGGGAAAGGCCGAGCCCCAGAGTGCACAGCAAACAAGACAGCCCAGGATGAGTCCGGGCAGGGTGGCGAGATACGGCTTGCGGCTTTCCATGATGTCCTTCCTGCATGCGCGAAGCAAAAAAGAACCCGCCACCGGATGCGTCGGTGGCGGGTGTTGTTACCCGAAGGGATTGTACCCGATGGGAAAGGTTTAAGCGAAGTAGGCCACGCCGCTCTCAAAGATCGGCATGAACTTATCGCCGGGGACATGCTCGGGCACGTTGCGGTACAGGTTGTCGCCGCGACGCTCGGCATGGCCCATCTTGCCCAGGACGCGGCCGTCGGGGCTCGTGATGCCCTCGATGGCGAGTGCGGAGCCGTTGGGGTTGACGGAGAGATCCATGCTCGGCTTGCCGCCCTCGCCCACGTACTGCGTGGCGACCTGGCCGTTGGCGATCAGCTGGGTGAGCACTTCGTCATTGGCGACAAAGCGGCCCTCGCCGTGGCTGATGGCGACGGTGTAGGGGTCGTCCAGGCTGCACTGCGACAGCCACGGGGACAGGTTGGACGAGATGCGGGTGCGCACCAGACGGCTCTGATGGCGACCGATGGTGTTGAACGTCAGCGTGGGCGCATCGGGTGTGGCGTCGACGATGTCACCGTAGGGCGCCAGGCCGAGCTTGATCAGGGCCTGGAAGCCGTTGCAGATGCCCAGCATCAGGCCGTCGCGGGCCTTGAGCAGGTCGCGGACTGCCTCGGTGACCTCGGGAGCGCGGAAGAACGCCGTGATGAACTTGGCGGAGCCGTCGGGCTCGTCACCGCCCGAGAAGCCGCCGGGGATCATGACAATCTGGCTTGCACGGATGCGGCGGGCAAGCTCGTGGGTGCTCTCGGCGACGGCCTCGGGCGTGAGGTTGTTGATCACGAAGGTGTCGGCCTCGGCACCGGCGGCACGGAAAGCGCGGGCGCTGTCGTACTCGCAGTTGTTGCCGGGGAACACGGGGATGATCACGCGCGGACGGGCGATCTTGGCGCCGCCGTACACGTGGATGTCCTTGGCGCGGAAGTCGATGGTCTCGACCTCGGGGGTCTCGCCGGCGCTGCGGTAGGCAAAGACGCCCTCGATGCCGCTCTCCCAGGCCTCCTGGAGCTCGGAGAGCTCGATGACCTCGGAGCCGGTATCGATGACATAGCCCTCGACGGTGGTGCCCAGGGGCTCGACGACAACGCCGTTGGCGACCTCGGGCAGCTCGGCATCCTCGGCAAGCTCGACGATAAAGCTGCCGTAGAGCGGGGTGAAGAGGCTCTCCACGTCCACATCCTCGGCAAGCTCGATACCGATCTGGTTACCGACGCACATCTTAAAGAGGCTCTCGGCGCCGCAGCCGTAGCCGGGCGTGGAGATGGCCAGGGCGTTGCCGGTAGCAGTGAGCGCCTCGACGGCGTCAAACGCGGCGAGCAGCTGCTGAGCATCGGGGCGGTAGTCCTCGCCATAGGTGGCGGGGGCGATGCGGACGACGCGGTGCGTGAGGCCCTTGAACTCGGGCGAGACGGCGCGGGCGGCCTTGCCCACGGCGACGGCGAAGCTGATCAGGGTCGGCGGAACGTTGAGCTCGCCGGCCTCGTCCTCAAACGAACCGCTCATGGAGTCCTTGCCGCCGATGGCGCCGGCACCCAGGTCGACCTGGGCCATAAGGGCACCCAGGACGGCAGCCATGGGCTTGCCCCAGCGCTCGGCCTCGGTGCGCAGGCGCTCGAAGTACTCCTGGAAGGAAAGGTAGGCGCGCTTGTGCTCAAAGCCGGCGGCCACGAGCTTGGCGATGGACTCGACCACGGACAGGTAGGCGCCTGCAAACTGGTCGGCTTCCATCAGATAGGGGTTGAAGCCCCATGCCATGGCACTCGCCGTGGTGGTCTCGCCGTCCACGGGGAACTTGGCGACCATGGCCGAGCTCGGGGTGAGCTGCGTCTTGCCGCCAAAGGGCATGAGCACGGTCGCGGCACCGATGGTGGAGTCGAAGCGCTCGGAAAGGCCCTTGTTGGAGGCGACGTTGAGGTCGGTGACGAGCGAGGTCATGCGCTCGGCAAGCGTGGTGCCGGCCCAGCTGGGCTGCCACACGCTGCGGGCGCACACGTGGGCGACCTGGTGCTTAGGCGCACCGTTGGAGTTGAGGAACTCGCGGGACAGGTCGACGATGGCGACACCGTTCCAGGCCATGCGCATGCGCGGCTCGGCGGTAACCTCGGCGATAACGGTCGCCTCCAGGTTCTCCTCGGCGGCGTAGCCCATGAACTCTTCGACGTCACCGTCGGCGACGGCACAGGCCATGCGCTCCTGGGACTCGGAGATGGCGAGCTCGGTGCCGTCCAGACCGTCGTACTTCTTGGTCACGGTGTCCAGGTCGACATACAGGCCGTCGGCAAGCTCACCCACGGCGACCGAGACGCCGCCGGCGCCAAAGTCGTTGCAGCGCTTGATCAGGCGGCAGGCGTCGCCGCGGCGGAACAGACGCTGCAGCTTACGCTCGACCGGGGCATTGCCCTTCTGGACCTCGGCGCCCGAGGTCTCGATGGACTCGGTGTTCTGGGTCTTGGAGGAACCGGTGGCGCCGCCGATGCCGTCACGGCCGGTACGGCCGCCCAGCAGGATGATCTTGTCGGTGGGGGCGGGGCACTCGCGGCGCACGTGGTTTGCCGGGGTAGCGCCCACGACGGCGCCGACCTCCATGCGCTTGGCCACGTAGCCGGGGTGATAGAGCTCGTTGACCTGGCCGGTGGCAAGGCCGATCTGGTTGCCGTAGCTGGAGTAGCCGGCGGCAGCGGTGGTCACGATCTTGCGCTGCGGCAGCTTGCCCTCGAGCGTCTCGGACACGGGGACGGTGGGGTCGCCGGCACCGGTGACGCGCATAGCCTGGTACACGTAGCTGCGGCCCGAGAGCGGGTCGCGGATGGCGCCGCCCACGCAGGTGGCGGCGCCGCCGAAGGGCTCGATCTCGGTCGGGTGGTTGTGTGTCTCGTTCTTAAACAGGAACAGCCAGTCCTGCTCCTCGCCGTCGACATCGACCTTCACCTTGACGGTGCAGGCGTTGATCTCCTCGGACTCGTCGACACCGGTCATGACGCCGGTTTTCTTGAGGTACTTGGCGCCGATGGTGCCCATGTCCATAAGGCAGACGGGCTTGGCGTCGCGACCGAGCTCGTGGCGCATCTCCATGTAGCG
The DNA here is from genome assembly GCA_958346935.1 of uncultured Collinsella sp. Lineage (GTDB taxonomy): Bacteria > Actinomycetota > Coriobacteriia > Coriobacteriales > Coriobacteriaceae > Collinsella. Next base: position 13,152 of record CATVTM010000025.1, on the reverse strand, counting down.
GTCGAATGCCTGCTGTACTACGGCGTCATCGATCGTCACGTCGTCCAGGACGGTGCCGAAGGTGGTGTGGCGGCAGTGATCGGACCAGTAGGTGTCGATCACGCGGATCTCGGTGATGGTGGGGTCGCGATCCTCATCGCGGAAGTACTGCTGGCAGAAGGCGATGTCCGCCTCGTCCATGGCAAGGCCGCGCTCGGCGATAAAGGCGGCAAGGCCGGCCTCATCGAGCTCGCGGAAGCCATCGAGCACCTCGACGGGCTGGGGCTCGGGGGTCTCCATGTGCAGCGTCTCGGGCAGGTCGAGCGAGGCGATGCGGGCCTCGACGGGGTTCACCACGTAGTGCTTGATGGCCTCGATGGCGGCCTCGTCCAAGTTGCCCGAGATCATATAGACCTTGGCGGAGCGCACGGCGGGGCGCTCGCCCTGGCTGATGAGCTGCACACACTCGCTGGCGGAGTCGGCGCGCTGGTCAAACTGGCCAGGCAGGAATTCGACGGCAAAGACAGCGCCATCGCTTGCGGGGAGCTCGTCATAGGTCACATCGACCTGGGGCTCGCTAAAGACGGTCGGCACGCAGGAGCGGAAGAGCTCCTCGTCGATGCCCTCGACGTCGTAGCGGTTGATGATCCTCAGGGCCTCGATGCCCTTAATGCCGAGAATCTCGGTCAGCTCGCCCTTGAGCTGCTGAGCCTCGACGTCGAACCCGGGTTTCTTCTCCACGTAGATACGAGAGACCATTGGTTCCTGCCTTCCTGATCGGTTGGGCGTACGGTACGGTATGCGGCAGCGGTCGGTTTACGGGACAAGCCTCGCGGTCGCCTTGAGCCACATGTTTGTAAACCTCACTATGATACGACAGCTCGCGGCGCGTAGAGGACGGCGAGGGTGCTACAGTGAAGCGCAAACAAGAGAAAGGCATCACATGGCATTCGTTTCGCTCGCCATCATTGCGCTCGTGGCCTTTGCGAGCCCCTTTATCGCCTCGGCGATTCCCAGAAAGCCCGTTCCCGAGACGGTCTTTTTGCTTGTGTTCGGCGCGGTGCTGGGGCCGCACATGCTCGGTATCATTCATGTGGATGCCGAGGTCTCGCTCGTGTCCGAGCTCGGCTTGGCCTTTTTGTTCCTGCTCGCCGGCTTCGAGATCGATCCCAAGAACATTACGGGCGTCGAGGGACGCTACGGCATGGCGACATGGGTCGTCACGTTTGGCATTGCCTGGCTTGCCGTGCGCTTCACGCCGTGGTTCTCGGTCAGCCATTTTGACGGTATCGCCGTAACGCTCGCGCTCACTTCGACGGCGCTCGGCACGCTCGTGCCCATCATGCGCGAGCGCTCGCTCACCGGCACGCGCGTGGGCGATTCGATTCTCGCATACGGTACCTGGGGCGAGCTTGGCCCCGTGCTCGCTATGTCGGTACTGCTCTCTGCGCGAACCGGTATTCAGACGCTCGTGATCTTGGGTCTGTTTGCGGTGGTGTGCGTTTTGCTGGCCGTGGTTCCGAGCCGCTCCAAGCGCGTCGGCAGCCGCTTCTTTGCGTTTGTCGAGGAGCGCGCCGACACTACATCTCAGACGTTCGTGCGCCTGACGGTGCTCATCCTGGTCACGCTCGTGGCGTTCTCCGCCATCTTTGACCTCGACATCGTGTTGGGCTCCTTTGCCGCCGGCTTTGTCCTGCGCTATATCATCCCCGAGGGCAACCATACACTCGAGACCAAGCTCGATGGCCTGGCTTACGGCTTTCTGATTCCGGTGTTCTTTACCGTATCGGGCGCAAAGATCGACCTGACCGCTGTGGCGTCGCGCCCCGGGCTGCTCGTGGGCTTTATCGTGGCGCTGCTTATCATCCGCGCCGTGCCCATTCTTATTTCTATGAGCATTTGTCCTGCGACGCGCGATGTGTCGGCGTATGGTCGCATTACCGTGGCACTCTACTGCACCACGGCGCTGCCGATCATCGTTGCCGTGACGAGCGTTGCCGTCAACGCGGGGGCGCTTTCGCAAGACATTGCCTCGGTCATGGTTGCCGCCGGTGCCATCACGGTGTTCTTGATGCCGCTGCTCGCCCAGCTCTTCTACCGCGTGGTCGATGCCGCGCCGGTTGCCGCCGTGGCAGAAGTTGCCGAGCATCCTTCCGACGCGCTCGATATTCTGCGCGCCCATCACGACCTGGCGAGCCTGCTCGCGCGCGAGCACGAGCTGTTGACCTCGCACGGTCACGGTCGCACACTCGACGGCGTGCCTACGATCGATGCCATTGCCGATCGTCTCTCGGCCGAGGCGGCGAGCGAGCGTATCGATGCTCGTATTGTTGACGCCGCTCATTTGCTGGCCGAGAAGACCTATGGTGACGAGATCGACCCGTCCAAGCTCACTCCGCGCGAGCGCCGTCGCCTGGAGCGCGCCAAGCTCGCCGTGCGCGAATATCGCCGCCGCATGCTGGAGCTCTACGCACGAGAAGAAGCCGAAGACGACGACGGCAAGTAGCAAGGAATGTCGGGATACGGGTTCCGTCCAAATAATAGAAGGCGCGCTGCCTGCGGTTGATGCAGGCAGCGCGCCTTTTGCGTTGAGCTCCGTTGAGGTCCGAAATCGTGGCTTGCGACCTTTAGGAGCGGGCGGCTCCGTCGACGGGGAGCACGGCGCCCGTGACATAGGAGGACATGTCGCTCGCCAGGAAAACAAAGGCGTTGGCGACATCCTCGGGCTCGCCCATGCGACCCAGCGGAATGGTGGCGATGATGGGCTTGATGACCTCTTCGGGCAGGTTGGCGACCATGTCGGTCTTAGTCACGCCGGGGGCGACGGCGTTGACGCGGATGCCCATGGGAGCGAGCTCGCGCGAGAGCGACTGGACCATACCGTTGACGGCAAACTTGGACGTGGGGTAACCGACGCCGGAGGGCTGGCCGTACTTGGCGACCATCGAGCTTGTGGTAGTGATGGTGCCGCCGTGGCCGGCCTCGGTCATGATCTTGACGGCAGCCTGGTGGCCATTAAAGACGGCGACGACGTTAAGGTCCATGACCTTTGCGAACTCCTCGGCCGTGTAGTCCAAGAGGGGTGAACGCTGGGAGATACCGGCATTGTTGACGACCGTGTCCAAGCCGCCCATGTCGGCTGCAGTCTGCGTAAAGGCCTCAGTCACGGCCTCGAGCGAGGTGAGATCGCAGGAGCGACCCCAGACCTTGGCGTCGGGATAGGCGGCTGTCAGCTTCTCAACGGCCGTGTCGGCAGTCTCCTGGCGCGAGCCAAAGACGGTGACGGCAGCGCCTTCCTCGATAAAACGGCAGGCGATGGCATAGCCGATACCGCGTGTGCCTCCGGTGATGATTGCTTTCTTGCCCTCGAGCAACATGGTGCTTCCTCTCATCGCGGGCGGACATTCGCAGCACAGCGTAGCGGTAGTCGGAATCGGCCGCGTTTGCATATCGGTGAACGGTAGCCCGCGTTACCGATGAGCGGCTCGCGCAAATATGCTTTGCCGTTGTGCTTAGGGCAGGTGACAAAAGGGCTCCCGTCCCACATCGGACGGGAGCCCTCAAGGCGCGTATTGCTAGGCGAGCGTTGGACTAGTTCGCCATGACGCCTTCGGTCCAAGCCTCAACGTCCTCGATGCGCAGGACGTTGGCGACCTCGGCCACGCAGTCGACGCCGGCAAGCTCGGCGGCGGCAGCCTGGACGTCCTTCTCGAGCGCGCGGTGCGTCAGGAAGATGACCGAGCAGGCATCGCTGACGCCCGATTTGCCGTCCTCGACCTGGTTGATGAGCGAGATCGAGATGTTGTGCTTGGCAAAGATGTCGACCGTCTCGGACAGGGCGCCCACGCGGTCGGCGACTTTCAGGCGCACATAGTACTTGGTCTGGAGCTCGTCCATGGGCTTAAAGGTGAGGTTGTGGCCATAGGGCTCAATCTCGGGCAGCGGAGCCACGCCGCGGCTGATCTGCTCGGAGAGCGACAGGATATCGCCCACGACGGCGCTCGCGGTGGGGAAGGAGCCTGCGCCCGCGCCGTAGAACATGGTCTCGCCCACGGCGTCGCCTACCACGTAGACGGCGTTCATGGCGCCGTTGACCTTGGCGAGCATATGGTCTGCGGGGATCAGCGTGGGATGCACGCGAACGTCGACGCCAGCGTCGGTGTTGCGGGCGATGCCGAGCAGCTTGATGGTGTAGCCGAGCTCGCGGGCCTGGGCGATGTCCTCGGCGCCGATGGTGCGGATACCCTGCTGGTACACATCATCGGTGGTAACGCGGGTGCCAAAGCCGATGGAGGCGAGGATGGCCGTCTTGCTGGCGGCATCGAAGCCGTCGACGTCGGCGGACGGGTCGGCCTCGGCATAGCCCTTGGCCTGTGCGTCGGCGAGCACGTCAGCGTAATCGGCGCCCTCGGCGTCCATGCGCGACAGGATGTAGTTGGTGGTGCCGTTGAGGATGCCGGCGATGGTCAGGATCTTGTTACCCACCAGGTCGTGCTCGAGTGTGCTGACAATGGGGATGCCGCCACCGCAGCTGGCCTCGCACTTAATCTGCACGCCGCACGCACGCGCCTTCTCGGCAAGCGTCTCGACATGGCGGCCCAGCAGGGCCTTGTTGGCGGAGACGACATGCTTGCCGTTCTCGAAGGCAGTGGTGAAGATCTCGGTTGCGGGATGCTCGCCACCAATCAGCTCGACGACGATGTCGACGGCGGGGTCGGTGACGACATCGTGCCAGTCGCTCGTAAAGGCCTCGCGCTCAATGCCTGCCGCCTCGGCCTGCTCCCAAGCAAGCGCGCAGGCGCGGGTCAGCTTAAGGTCGATGCCGTAGGCTGCCAGGTACTCATCGTGGTGGCTCTTGATCAGACGGGCCACGCCGCCGCCGACGGTTCCCAGACCGATCAGACCGACGTTCACGGTGCGCAGGGGTTCGCTCATAGATAACTCCTTCGTGCATCTTATGGATGGATAAACCGCTTAAAGGTTGAGTGCATTCTAGCGTGAACCGGGGGCGCGTGCTCGCCAGGCAACAGGAGCCGCACAAAACGGCACCCCCGAAACGCTGCGGAAACATTGGAAACACGCTCGCTACAAACGGACTTCCGTAACAAACTGTCAACGTTTGCGCCATAAGGTTTGCCCTGTACCGCAAGACGGCCGCACCGCGGCCAGCGAAAAAGGGGGACACCATGTTCAACATCAACAGCACGCTCAGCCGTAGGAACTTTCTCGCCGGCGCTGCGGCGCTCGGCAGCACCGCCGCACTCGCTGGTTGCTCGTCGGGTGGCTCGGACGGCGGCACCGCCGATGACGGCAAGACCTTCAAGATCGGTGTCATCGGCCCTCTGACCGGCGCCGCGGCAACCTATGGCGTTTCGGCCGAGAAGGGTGCCAAGCTTGCCGCCAAGGATTTCTCGACCAAAGACCTCAAACTCTCGCTTAAGTCCGAGGATGACGTCGCCGACGGCGAGAAGGCTATCAACGCCTTCAATACCCTGTGCGACTGGGGCATGCAGGCTCTCGTCGGCCCCGTCACGACTGGTGCCGCCGTCGCTGTCTCGGGCGAGATCGCCGACGATATGCTCATGGTCACGCCCTCTGCTTCGTCCCTCGACGTCACCAAGGACAAGACCACGGTTTTCCAGGTTTGCTTTACCGACCCCACCATGGGCGCGAGTGCTGCCAAGTTTTTGGCCGAGAAGTATGCAGACGCCAAGATCGCCCTGTTCTACAACTCCGGCGATACGTACAGCTCGGGTGTTGCCGATGCCTTTGCCGAGCAGGCCAAGGAGTCCAAACTTGATATCGTCGATACCGAGACCTTTAAGGACGACTCCTCCACGAGCTTTACCAACCAGCTCACCAAGGCCAAGGAGGCCGGCGCCACGCTCATCTTTGCGCCGATCTACTACACGCCGGCGTCCGTTTTGCTCAAGAACGCCAAGGACATGGGATACGACATGACCCTCATGGGTACCGACGGCATGGACGGCCTGCTCTCCGTTGAGGGCTTCGACACCTCCCTTGCCGAGGGCGTGCTGCTCATGACCCCGTTCTCTGCCGACGATGAGAAGAACGCCGACTTCGTCAAGGCATATAAGGACGCCTACGACGAGACGCCCAACCAGTTTGCCGCCGATGCCTATGACTGCGTCCATGCGATTGTCGAGGCTATCGATAAGGCAGACATCGATATTACGGCCGACGGCGCCGACATTGCCGGCGATCTTGCCAAGGCCATGCGCAAGATCAAGATCGAGGGCCTGACGGGCGAGCTCACGTGGAACGACGAGGGCCAAGTCGAGAAGCCCGCTACAGCCTATGTGATCCAGGACGGCAAGTACATCGCCGCCTAAGAGCGTATAAAACGGAACTGGCGTGGCTCTTTTATTCAGGGCGAGGACGCTTGTAACAGAATGGAAACATTACTTTTACACAATAAAGTGGCAGACCTGCATAAAGCGGTAAAAATACGCAGAAATATGGATAAATATCTGAGTCCAAAGAAAAGTTGAAATAATCGCCACTTTTCTTAACTAAAGCGTCTACTATTTTGCGAACGCCGAACACGGCGAAGGATGGCCTGTCGGGTAACCGAAACCCGACGAGATTTGAGAGGAGAGCCGCATGTCGAGCCTCACCGGTAAGTCATTGAACCCTGTTATGAATCGCAGGAGCGTTATCGCGAGCGCAGCAGGTCTGGGGGCGATGTCCATTCTAGCTGGCTGCTCCTCCAACGGCGGCGATAGCGGTTCCGCTTCGAGCGACGCTTCGTTTAAGATCGGTACCATCGGCCCGCTGACCGGTGCAAATGCCTCCTATGGCAAGTCCGTTACTCAGGCCGTCGAGCTTGGCTGCAAGGATTTCTCCACCAAGGAACTTCCGCTTGCCAGCAAGGCCGAGGACGATCAGGCCGACGGCGAGAAGGCCGTCAACGCCTTTAATAATCTTCTGGACTGGGGTATGCAGGCCCTCGTCGGCCCGACCACCACGGGTGCATCGGTTGCCGTTGCCGCCGAGTGCGGCAAGGACCCCGAGACGTTCATGATCACCCCGTCCGCGTCCTCCGAGGACGTCACCAAGGGCAAGGATTGCGTCTTCCAGGTTTGCTTTACCGACCCCAACCAGGGCGTCAACGCTGCCAAGTTCCTGGCTCAGAAGTATGCGGACGAGAAATTCGTGCTCTTCTATAACTCCGGCGACGCCTATTCTTCGGGCATCGCGGATGCCTTTAAGGCCCAGGCCGCTGAGTCCAAGCTCGAGATCGTTGACGAGGAAACCTTTAAGGACGACTCTTCCACGAGCTTCACCAACCAGCTCACCAAGGCCAAGCAGGCCGGCGCCACCATGATCTTCGCGCCGATCTACTACACGCCGGCGTCTGTCCTGCTCAAGAACGCCAAGGACATGGGCTACGACGTCAAGATGATGGGCTGCGACGGCATGGACGGCATCCTGGGTGTGGAGGGCTTCGACACCTCCCTTGCCGAGGGCCTGCTGCTCATGACCCCGTTCTCTGCCGACGACGAGAAGAACGCCGACTTCGTCAACGCCTATAAGGACGCTTATGGTGATACCCCCGACCAGTTTGCCGCCGACGCCTACGACGGCGTGCACGCTGTGGTCGAGGCTCTCAAGGAGGCCGGCCTGGGCGTCGACGCCGACCCGACCAAGGTCGCCGAGAAGCTGCCCGAGGCCATGCTCAAGATCACCGTTGACGGTCTGACCGGCAAGCTTTCCTGGAACGACAAGGGCCAGGTCCAGAAGGACCCCACGGCGTACGTCATCACCGACGGCAAGTACGTACAGGCCTAATAGGCCGCCTTACATAGAGCGGTTTTGATCCCAAGCAGGGGAGGTTTTGGCCTTCCCTGCTTGCTTGGTATCTAGGGACGATGTAACGTCCCTGTTTCATACATCAACTGGAAACCTATTCGAAAGGGGGATGTGGAACATGACGGTCTTTATCCAATACCTGGTCAACGGCCTGTCCATGGGCAGCGTCTACGCCATCATCGCGTTGGGCTACACCATGGTCTACGGTATCGCCAAGATGCTGAACTTCGCTCACGGCGACGTCATCATGGTCGGTGCCTATGTCTCGTTCTGCGCCACGTCGTATCTCGGCCTCCCGGGCTGGGCTTCTGTAATTCTCTCTTGTGCGGTCTGCACGGTTCTCGGTGTTCTCATCGAGGGCCTGGCCTACAAGCCGCTGCGCCAGGCGGGACCGCTGGCCGTTCTGATCACGGCCATCGGCGTGTCCTACTTCCTGCAGAATGCCGCCCAGCTCCTGTGGGGCGCCACGCCCAAGAACTTTACTTCGCTCGTCACCTTCCCGGTGCCGGAGTTCTTGGCCAAGTACAACGTGAGCGCCGTCTCGCTCGTCACCATCGTCGCCTGCCTGGTTATCATGGCCGGCCTGGTGTTCTTTACGGGTAAGACCAAGATGGGCAAGGCCATGCGTGCCGTTTCGGAGGACAAGGCCGCCGCTCAGCTCATGGGCATCAACGTCAACCGTACCATTTCGATGACGTTTGCCATTGGCTCTGCCCTTGCCGCCATCGCCGGCGTGCTGCTGTGCTCCTACTCGCCGGTGCTGCAGCCCACGACGGGCGCCATGCCTGGCATCAAGGCCTTCGACGCCGCCGTCTTCGGTGGTATCGGCTCCATCCCCGGCGCCTTTGTCGGTGGCATTCTCATCGGCATCATCGAGGCAATGGCACAGGCCTACATTTCCACGAGCCTTGCCAACTCCATCGTCTTTGGTGTTCTGATCATCGTCCTGCTCGTCAAGCCTGCCGGCCTCTTGGGCAAGTACGTCCCCGAGAAGGTGTAGGTGAGCGTTATGAAGTTCCTTAAAGACAAGCAGACGCGTCACGACTTTGTCACGTACGCCATGTGCATCGTGGCCTTTGCCATCGTGTTCTTTATGCAGTCCAACCACATGATCCCGCGCATGATCGCCGGTCAGCTGGTTCCCATCACGGCCTACATCGTCATGGCCATCTCGCTTAACCTCGTCGTCGGTATCGCGGGCGACCTGTCGCTGGGCCACGCGGGCTTTATGAGCGTCGGTGCTTATACGGGCATAGTCACCGCGGTCGCCCTCGAGAACGCCGTTCCCTCCGATCCGATGCGCCTTATCATCAGCATCGTGGTCGGTGCTATCGCCGCCGCCATTCTGGGTTTCTTGATCGGCATCCCGGTCCTTCGCCTGAGCGGCGACTACCTGGCCATCGTGACGCTGGCCTTTGGCGAGATCATCAAAGAGATCGTCACCTGCCTTATCGTGGGCGTCGACTCCCGCGGCCTGCACGTGATCTTTAACATCACGGGTAACTCCACGATCGACGACCTGCACCTGCTCGAGGACGGCACCGCCATCATCAAGGGCGCGCAGGGTGCCTCGGGCGTGTCGACCTATTCGACCTTCCTCGCCGGTGCCATCCTGGTCATGGTCGCACTCGTGATCGTGCTCAACCTGGTTCGCAGCCGTACCGGCCGTGCCATCATGGCCGTGCGCGATAACAAGATTGCAGCCGAGTCCGTGGGCATCTCCGTCACCCAGTACCGCATGATCGCCTTCGTGGTTTCCGCTGCCCTCGCCGGTGCTGCCGGAGCCCTCTTCGGCGGTAACTTCTCGCAGCTCTCCGCCACCAAGTTCGACTTCAACACGTCCATCCTCATTCTGGTGTTCGTGGTCCTGGGCGGTCTGGGCAATATGCGCGGCTCCGTCATCGCCGCGGCGTTGCTCACGGTGCTTCCCGAGCTGCTCCGTCAGTTCTCGGACTACCGCATGCTCATCTACGCCATCGTGCTGATTCTGGTCATGATCTTTACCAACAACCCGCAGCTCAAGGCGTTCTTCGCACGCATTAAGGATCGCTTTGCTCCCAAGAAGGAGGTGGCAGCCGATGCCCAGTAAGTTTGAGTTCAACAAGGGCAAGATGGTCCCGTATCCTTCTGGCGCCATTGTCCCCGACCGCGACCTGGGCCAGCGCCCGGCGCTCGAGTGCATCCACCTGGGCATTGAGTTTGGCGGCCTCAAGGCGGTCGACGACTTTAGCCTAACCATCGGCAAGACCGAGATCGCTGGTCTCATCGGCCCCAACGGTGCCGGCAAGACCACGGTCTTCAACCTGCTCACCAAGGTGTACCAGCCCACGCATGGCACCATCCTGCTCGATGGTGAGGACACCTCGGGCAAGTCGGTCTATCAGGTCAACCGCATGGGTATTGCCCGTACCTTCCAGAACATTCGCCTGTTCAATACCATGACGGTGGAGGATAACGTCAAGGTCGGTCTGCACAATCAGGAGCGCTACTCCGGCTTTGAGGGCGTGCTGCGCCTGCCGACGTATTGGAAGCACGAGAAGGCCGCCCACGAGCGCGCCATGGAGCTGCTGTCCATTTTTGACATGGAGCACCTGGCAAATGAACAGGCCGGCTCGCTGCCTTACGGCGCTCAGCGTCGTCTGGAGATCGTCCGCGCGCTTGCCACCAACCCCAAGCTGCTGTTGCTCGACGAGCCTGCCGCCGGCATGAACCCGTCCGAGACCGCGGAGCTCATGGAGAACATCGTCAAGATCCGCGACACCTTCGGCATCGCCATCATGCTTATCGAGCATGATATGTCGCTCGTTATGAACATCTGCGAGGGCATCTGCGTGCTTAACTTTGGCAAGGTTATCGCCAAGGGTACGGCCGAGGAGATCCAGAACAACGATGCCGTTATCGAGGCATATCTGGGCAAGCAGGATAAGGGGGAGAACTAAATGGCAGAGCCGATGCTTTCCGTCTACAACATCAACGTCTGGTACGGCGCCATCCACGCCATCAAGGACATCTCCTTTAACGTTAACGAGGGCGAGATCGTGGCTCTGATCGGCGCGAACGGCGCTGGCAAGTCCACAACGCTCAAGACCGTCTCGGGCCTGCTGCGCTCCAAGACCGGCTCCATCAAGTTTATGGGCGAGGACATTACCCATACGCCCGCCGACAAGCTGGTGGGCAAGGGTCTGGCTCAGGTTCCCGAGGGACGTCGCGCCTTTTTGCAGATGACGGTTGAGGAGAACCTGGAGATGGGCGCCTATACGCAACCCAAGTCCACGGTGGCTCCGGGCCTTGAGCGCGTCTACGAGCAGTTCCCGCGCCTGAAGGAGCGCCGTCGCCAGGTCGCCGGCACCCTTTCGGGCGGCGAGCAGCAGATGCTCGTTATGGGCCGCGCCCTTATGAGCAACCCCAAGCTGCTCATGCTCGACGAACCTTCCATGGGCCTGGCGCCGATTCTGATTGAGCAGATCTTCCAGATTGTCGAGGATTTGCATAAGGCCGGCACCACGGTGCTTCTGGTCGAGCAAAACGCACAGATGGCTCTTTCCATCGCCACACGCGGCTACGTGCTCGAGACCGGCAAGATCACCATGACCGGCACCGGCCAAGAGCTGCTGCACGACGACAACGTCCGCAAAGCCTATCTGGGCGGTTAGGAGGTTCCGCCGTTCTACTGAACGGCGGACCGGCCGACGCTGCGCGGGCCGCATTTGGACAATCTGACGTTCAACTTCAAGGGCGCGACCAGAAGGTCTGCGCCCTTTCGTTTCACGTCACCTTGTCTCAAATGCGGCCCGCTTGCTGACATTGCCAAAACATCGGCGTTGCCGTTGTCGCTGGCACATGGGGGGTGACACTTGGGGACGTTCCTTTTCTGCCGGCATCTGGGGACACTCCTTATAGTCGTTGGGGACGTTCTTGAATGACTAGTCGTCTAAGAACGTCCCCAATGACTAGGTCAAAAGGCCCCGAGCGCGGCGTGCTCACGCCCGTCGTGGTGTGCCCGAAGGGGGATGGCTGCTACGAGCTCGATCATTTGCGAGGAGAAGACGAACCAGTCGTTGCAGATCCAATATGGATCTCGCCAACCTCGGCAAGCTGCTCGATGAGTGGAAGCCCTGCCGGGTCGTCTATTTCAACACCACCCAGAATGATGGTGTCATCGCGCAGGTCGATCTGTGTGTTGAACACAGCGAGGTTAAAGCCGGAGGCTACAAATCCGATAGCAGCCAGGACGAGCCCCGTGGCAACAAGCCCACCCGCTACGGCAAGGTAAATCTTTTTTACGCTGGACATGTCTGCACTCCTTCCTATGCCGTAAGCGGCGCCGCTTCAGCGCCCCTGCGGCTCTTATTGCCTCGATCTTTCCAGAAGGGCGAAACGGCTTTCTTCGCCCAAAGGGCAGAGAGGCGCGCGATCTGCTTGGACGCCGTCCAGGCACCGGCTCCCGCGAGGAGCGCCACACCGATGGAAGCGAATCCCATTCCCATCGAGGTTAAAACGTACGGAACATGCCCGATAATGATGCCGTCCACGGTGAACAGGAGCCCCACCACGCCCGCGCCCCCGAATGCCGCGGCCACGATCCACACGCAGAGCGCAAGAACCCAAATGCAGATGTAGACTGTAGCGGCAACGGCGACGAACGCGAGCAGCAGCGGAATCCATACCGGAGAACCCACGATGGCGAGCGCCCATAGAAGCGCCGTGCTCTTGCGCTTGGTCCTCGCAATTGCGCGCGGCACGGCGGGCAGTTCGTCGAGCGTTGCCTCGGCGACCTCACCGAGCGTGCCCATGGCGGCCACAGCCTCGGCCTCCGTCATGCCGTCCTCCATACGGTCGGCGATGACCTCCGCGTAGAACTCCTGCGTTTCCTTTACCTGATCTGCCGGCAGGCAGGCCAGAAGCTCGCCCAGCCGGTTCAAGAACTCATCGCGCGTCATGGTGCGCCCCCTTCACGTAACGGTAGATCTCCTGCACGGATGGCCATTCGGCTAGGAACTCGGCGATACGCTCATGCCCGGTGTCCGTGATGCGGTAGTACCTTCGCAGCCGCCCGTTGTGCTCGGCGGAGCGCGCCGTGATGCACCCCGCCTTCTCCAGGCGCTTGAGCAACGGATAGAGCGTGGACTCCGTGAGCCCCATGCTCGCGGGCACGTCCTTCACGATCTGATAGCCGTAGGATTCCTCGCCCGAGACGGCCGCGAGCACGCAGGCCTCGAGGAAGCCGCGCTTCATCTGTGCCTCCATCCGCACACCTCCTTTCGTAGTATACTGTGCAACACCTACTATATGACACATAGTATATGTCATATAGTAGGTGTTGCACAGTATACTACGAAA
>CATVTM010000024.1 GCA_958346935.1 uncultured Collinsella sp. | reverse complement strand
GCAACGCGTTGCGCTGAGTCCTGAGGCTGTTGCAATGAAAATGAGAATCAAGGCCCGGATGGCCCCAAAAAATTTTTCAAAAAAGTTGTTGCGCGCCGGACAGACTTCTGTGTATACTAATCCCCGCAGCGCACGCGAGCGGAAACAAACGCGAACGCCTGCCTGGGGAGTTAGCTCAGTTTGGTTAGAGCGCCGGCCTGTCACGTCGGAGGTCGCGGGTTCGAGCCCCGTACTTCCCGCCAATGCAATTAAAGCCACGTCTTCGGACGTGGCTTTTTGCGTTTGATGCACTTTGTTTCGATAGAACGATCGCCCTGGCGCATCTTCGCCCAGAATCCCCGCCCCTTCGGGAACGCAAGTAAAATCTAATAAGTCTATCTGTCTGAACAACAGCTTTGTTGCGCAACACCTGTTCAACGAGACAGGGGGTTAGGTTATACTAAATTGCACTGTAGGCCGCATCTGATGCATTTCGCTCCAAGCGCGGCACTCAGTGGATATCCGATTTACCATTTGGATGTCCTGCGGTCATTTAGCGTCTCGACACAAGCTCGGCCCCGGAGCTCGTTCGAGCTGTTCGTATTCCTTGAAAGGGGAAAAATGGACATATCGAGGAAGACTGATTACGCCCTTCGCATGCTGGCGATGCTTGCCGAGGATCCGGAGCGTTTGCTTTCTGTTCGCACCGCTGCCGAAGAGGTCAATGTCCCGTATTCGTTTGCCCGCTCGATTCAGCACGGTTTGGTCCAGGCCGGTATTGTGGAGAGCCTGCGTGGCGTCCACGGTGGCATGCGTCTCAAGGTCAGTCCGGACGACGTCACTATCCGCCAGGTCGTCGAGGCCGTTCAGGGTCCTATGGTTATGAACGATTGCACCGCGCCCGATGGTGACTGTGCGCGCATGGGCGCGTGCTGCTATCATCCCCTGTGGGCCGGAGCCCAGGCGTTGATGCGCGACTACCTCGATTCCGTTTCGCTCGGCGACATCGTCGCTCACCGCCAGTTCCCGGCCGTCGATCCCAAGTTCGCCGACCGCGAAGCGTTTCCCGAGTACGCCACCTGCGCGTGCGCTTACCGGGAGGAATAGCGCCGCATAAGGAGCATAGCCATGATTCAGGACCCCTTTCGTTCGATGATTCGTTCGGAAGGGGTCCTGCGTTATCGCGACCTTCCGTGGCGCCGCACACGCGATCCGTACATCATTTGGCTTTCTGAGGTCATGCTGCAGCAAACGCAGGTGCCGCGTGTGGAGGCGCGCATGCCGGTGTGGCTCGATCGTTTTCCGACTGTGCAGGCGCTTGCCCAGGCCGCGCCTTCCGATGTTTTGGACGCTTGGCAGGGCATGGGCTACAACCGACGCGCTCTGGCGCTTCATGGGGCCGCTCAGCGCGTTGTAGAGGACTGGGACGGGGAGTTTCCGCGTGAGACGCGTGACTTGGTCGCTCTGCCCGGCATTGGCCCGGCAACGGCGCAGGGCATCCGTTCGTTTGCGTTTGATCTTCCAGGCGTGTATCTAGAGACCAATGTGCGCACGGTCTTTTTGCATCATTTCTTTCCCGATGTGCCGGCCGTTCCCGATCGCGAGCTGGTGCCGCTGATTCAAGCCGCCTGTCCGGCGGCCCCTGGTGCGGCGGCGGATGAGATTGCGCCCTTTGCCGTGCCTCAAGACGATGCCGACACGCCGCGCGCATGGTATTACGCGTTGCTGGATTACGGCGCGTATCTTAAAAAGACGCTGCCCAATCCGTCCAGGCGGTCGGCGGGCTATAGTCGTCAGTCCAAGTTTGAGGGCTCGCGCCGCCAAAAGCGCGCGCATATCGTGCGTATGTTGTTGGCAGCGCGCGATGGGCAGCCGGCGGGGATTACGCTTGCTGATGCCGTGGTGGGCGTTAACGAGATGGAAGCGGCAGCCGGTCGCGGGCCGGTCGAGTGCGACTTGATCGCGGGCATTCTAGCTGACCTGGAGCGTGAGGGCTTTTGCCGAGCCGAGGACGATCGTTGGTTGAGTGTGTAGCCCGCTCAAATCTGAAGAACGGGATTGTAAGGTTTAAATTCGCGGCTTGAGGGCATCCTAAAGACAAGGCCGCTCAAAGTCTGTGGGCGGCATGCGTTGAAGGGAAGTACACCTATGGATTTTGAGAATTCCCAAACCAAGAAGAACCTCGAGACCGCTTTTGCCGGTGAGTCCCAGGCACACACCAAGTATCGCTACTATGCATCCAAGGCCAAAAAGGACGGCTACGTTCAGATCTCGAATATTTTTGCCGAGACGGCGGGCAACGAGTCCGAGCACGCCAAGCTGTGGTTTAAGTATCTGCACGACGGCGCCGTTCCGGGCACTCTGGACAACCTGCGCGACGCCGCTGCGGGCGAGAACTACGAGTGGACCACGATGTACGACGAGTTCGCCAAGACCGCCGAGGAGGAGGGCTTTGTCGAGATCGCCGAGAAGTTCCGTGGCGTCGCCGCCGTCGAGAAGGCCCACGAGGAGCGCTACAACAAACTCGTCGAGCGCATCGAGTCGGGCGAGGTGTTTGAGCGTGAGGGCGTGAAGGTGTGGAAGTGCCTGAACTGCGGGCACCTGCACGTTGGTGCCGAGGCGCCTGAGGTGTGCCCGGTGTGTAACCACCCGAAGGCGTACTTTGAGGAGCAGGTGGTGAACTACTAGCGCTTGGCGCTGGCGTGAGCTGGGCCGGGAGGGCCGGACTACCTTCCCTCCTCGCTCACGGCTTCGCAGGGTCGCGTTGAGGGAAGGTAGTCCGGCCCTCCCGGCCCGCTTTGGTTCGTTGCGTGCTCGCTACAGAAAAGCTGATAACTAAGTTTGTGTGCCGCCCCTATCGGGGCGGCACGTTTTTGTATGGGGACTGGTTGGGACGGCACCGTTCATGGGTGGGGTACACTGGGTGGCGACTTTTAGTTTATCTACTACCTGATGGGGTGTTTTTGTATGGGTAAGAAGTCTCGGGCTCGGGTTGCTGCGGCGGGAACTCGCAAGGATCCTGGTCGTCGGGTTGCCGAGGGTAAAAAGGTCGATCGTGTCGAGAAGGACAAGAAGGTTGGCGCGCATGCTCATCCTGAGTGGGCGCCTCACCTCAATACGGCTAGCGAGGATCTGACTGCTAAGTTGTTTACTCTGGTCGAGGTTATCTTGGGCGTGGTGCCCGTGGTGGTCATTGGCTTGTTCTTGGCTTCGAAAGATGCCACGAGTGTCGATAAACTCACCGATGTCTTTTCTCAGGACCCCTCGATGGTGGTTACGTTTATCTCTGCGTGCCTGCAGCCGTTTGTGGCGTACATGTTGTACATGATTTATCGCAAATACTGCGAGGGCGACGCTGGTTTTGCCGCCGGCAACCTGATCGGTCTTTTGTGCTCCGAGATCCTACTGCTCAATATCCCAGGCGTCATCGGTATGGGCATCTTGCTGTGGCGTGTTTGGCGCAACGTCGCCCCGCACTTTGAGAGTTGGCTGTTTGAGCGCCGCGTAATGGGCGTGCTGGCAGACATCGCCGGGTCGCTCGTGATTCTCGTCTTGGCATTTATGTGCGCCACCGCCGCCCGCGGTCTCGCGGGCATGTAGTCTGTTCTCACCGACCACGGGGCGCAGGGCGGGGAAACCTTCCCCTCTCGCTCACGGCTTCGCAGGGTCGCGCGAGGCAAAGGTTTCCCCGCCCTGCGCCCCGGCGTTGAGTCGTCGCATGCTCGTTACAGAAAAGCTGATAATAAGTTTGTGTGCCGCCCCTTTGGGGCGGCACTTTTTGTGTGGGGTCCCGGTCTCCACAATTTTCGTCAAGCTATTGGTTAGATTTTGGTCAGTTGGCGTAAGGGTGGAAGGCCAAAAGATTGTTGGCGAAAAAAGCTCAGAGAAAGTGCTGGTAGGGGAGTTGTTGAGCTTTTCGACAGCTTTTGAGCAAAAGAAACTTTGTGGCTATTGCCGGCGATTGCGTTGTCGCGGTCATGGCGGTGCGGGATGCTGGTCGTAAGCGTCGAACGCTCCGATTTTGGAGGCCAACATGGACCTGTTTCTTGAGACCCCACAGCAACAAGCCGAGCGCATGCTGCGGCAGCAGCGGCGGCTTATAGAGATGCAAATGCAAGGGGTTGCCAACCAGGCGCCCGTGCAAAACGTCGTGCCCGCTGCTGTACCTGCAGCCGTGCCCGGGTGCGAATCGGCACCAGAGGCCTATTCCGTACAGCAAGATTCATATGCGCAGGAGCTCGCGTTCGACAAGCGTCGTGCGCGTCGTCGCCGCGTGGGCCAGCGCCTGCGCACATTGGCGATGATCGTGCTCATTCCGCTAGGACTTGCGGCAATCTTCTTGGCCTCATATGCCCTCACGTGCATTCTCAACGGTGCCTCGCCCAATGAGGTGCTCCAGCATCTAGCGGCCCTGGGCCAGCGCCTAGGCGATGTCGCAACAACCATCCGCGCCGGCTGGGAGAGTTAGCGTTTTTCACATTAGGACTTCCAGGGTGTACGAATTATCGCCACGAGCAGAATTCTTGCATCCTGTGGGTCCTGTCGTGCGACTGAATAGTATTATTGAAGATGAATAAGAATAGTAAATGAACGGAGGTGCTCGGTTGAATCTGACCTTTGAGGGATTCTTAAAAGGCTATTGCCGAGAGCTATCCGGACAGCAGTCGCTGAGTTTTAGAAAATTGGTTGAGCAGGCGACGACGGATGCGCCGCGCGTGGCGGAGCCTCTGTTTTTGCTCGCTTTGGCGCAAGGAAAAGCCGAATACGTTCTGGGCTTATCCGAGGGCTCGTGGATGGAACAGGATTACCGAGACGTTTTATCCTTGTACGGCCAAGCGGGTAGCATGGCGTCTCTATGCGCCAAAAGTGAGCTCCCTAATCGTTATGCCAACGTTTGGCGTGCGTATAGAGCGGTGAAGGAAAAGCCGGCGGCCGATAGAAGGGTGAACGCCCTGATGAGAAAGAAAACGCTGGAAGCATTGGAGGAATCGGGTGTAACGCGCTATGGCCTCTGCCGTGCTCTGCGCCTGAATAAAGGAAACGTATACGCATACTTGGCCGGCGATGACTCAAAGGTGAGCAGGAAAACGGCGCGCCGCATTATGGAATATGCGGAGGAGAGGGGCGCCCAAGAAGGGGCCGGGCGCCCGGTGTGTGTGGCGGGGTAAGATTGATCGCGGTTTTGATTGGTGCTCGATTGGGTTTGTTGGGCGGAGTTTATGTCTGCTATTGATATTGTGCTTGTTGTGATCGCCTTGGTGGCGGTGGGGGTTGCTGTGGCTTGCGCCCTCCAGCTCAAGAGCCTGCGTGCCGAGTTGCGGGAGCGTGGCGACAGTAGCGCGGAAACGCTGGCAGCACTCGAGCAGGCCAACAACGCGCTCGATGCCCTGAACGTCGCGCTGGCCGAAACTCGCCGCACGGCCAATGCCATCGCGCAGCAGCAGACGACAGATGCGGCCGTGGAGCAGCAACGTTACCTGACCATCGCACGTGAGTTTTCGCAAGCTGGTGACCGGATGGATGACCTGCGCCGCGAGACGGCCCAACAGCTCGGTGCCAACCGCGAGGGTATCGAGCATCGCCTGGACAAGGTGCGCGAAACGGTCGATGCTCAGCTGGGCGCCATCCGCAAAGACAACAACGTGCAGCTCGATCAAATGCGTGCGACGGTGGACGAGAAGCTCTCCCGCACGCTCAACGACCGACTGTCGGCATCGTTTAAGCAGGTGAGCGACCAGCTCGAGGCCGTGTACAAGGGCCTGGGCGACATGCAGTCCATCGCCACCGGCGTGGGCGACCTTAAGCGCGTGCTGGGCAACGTGAAGGCGCGTGGCATTTTGGGCGAGGTGCAGCTGGGTGCAATTCTGGCGGACATCCTTACGCCCGACCAGTATCTGGAAAACGTCGCCACCAAGCCCGGCGCCTCGGAGCGCGTTGAGTTTGCCGTCAAGCTGCCGGTGGACGAGGGCGATCCCGTGCTGCTGCCGATCGACTCCAAATTCCCGGGCGACGCGTACGAGCACTTGCTCGACGCGCAGGAGTCGGGCGATGCGGAGACCGTGGCGGCTGCGCGCAAGACGCTCGACACCATGGTCAAGCGCGAGGCAAAGGACATTTGCGAAAAGTACCTGAGTGTGCCGGCAACGACCAACTTTGGCATCATGTTCGTGCCGTTTGAAGGGCTGTACGCCGAGGTCGTCAGCCGCTCCGGGCTTATCGAGACCCTGGGCCGCGACTATCACGTCAACGTTGCCGGCCCCAGCACCATGGCGGCCATTCTCAACAGCCTGCAGATGAGCTACCAGACGTTTAGGCTGCAAAAACGCACCGACGATGTACTGCGAGTGCTCTCCGCCGTCAAGGCCGAGCTGCCGCGCTATCAAAAGGCGCTGCGCCGCGCCCAGCAGCAGATCGAGACCGCGGGTAAAACGGTCGAGGGCATTATCACCACGCGCACCAACGTCATGGAGCGCAAACTCAAGGATATCGACGCGCTGGAAGACGCCGACCAAGCCGATGAGATCTTGGGACTCACGCCCGCGGGCCTTTCCACAGACCAAGAAGACGAGGACTAATTGCAACAAGGCAGCGGGGCACCGGCGCAAACGCGGGCACCCCGCTGCCTTTCACATCGCGCTTGCCTGAAGTGCGCTTTAGTGTGCAACAATGGCGTTTCGCCCTATCAGACGCGAAAGGAAGCCCATGTCTCAGAGAAACACCAGTCCGCTGAAACGCTCCACCGTGCGCCGCACGCTGCAGCGGTTTTGGGGTGTCACGCGCACGCAGCCGCTGATTGTCTTTCTCTCGGTGTTCTCGTCGGCGGGCTACATCTTTTTGCTGACGTTTGCCAATACCTATGTGATGGCCCTCATTGTCGACCGCGTTCAAGCCGGTCCCGTGGCGGGTGATCAGGTGTTTGAGGTCTTCGGCCCCTATATCCTGGCGCTCGTACTCGTTAACCTGGTGGGCCAAATCCTCTCCAAGCTGCAGGACTACACCGTCTACAAGCTCGAGATTGCGGGCAACTATCACCTGGCGCGCCTGTGCTTCGACACGCTCTCCAATCAATCCATGACATTTCACACCAGCCGCTTTGGCGGATCGCTCGTGAGCCAGACGAGCCGTTTTATGAGCGGCTATACGGGGCTGGTCGACGTGACGGTGTATTCGCTCATCCCCACCATCACCTCGGTCATCTGCACGGTGGCGGCGCTCGCCCCGGTGGTGCCGACGTTTACCGTGATCCTGGTGTGCATCATGGCCGTCTACATCGCGTTTGTCTGGCTTATGTACAAGCGCATCATGCCGCTTTCGGCCGCGACGTCCGCCGCGCAGAACAAGCTCTCGGGCGTGCTCTCCGACGCGGTCACGAACATCTTGGCCGTCAAGACCTGCGGGCGCGAGGACTTTGAACGTGATCTGTTCGACGCCGCTGATCGTGCCGCGCGCGATGCCGAGACGGTCTCGATGCACGCCATGATGCAGCGCAACTTTACGACCTCGGGTCTTATCGTCATCACCATGGCCGTGGTGAGCGTATTCGTGGCGGGCGGCAACGCGTGGTTTGGCATCTCGGCCGGCTCGCTCGTCATGATCTTTACCTACACCTATAACCTCACCATGCGCCTGAACTACGTAAGCTCCATGATGCAGCGCATCAACCGCGCGCTCGGCGATGCGGCCGAGATGACGCGCGTGCTGGACGAGCCACGTTTGGTGGCAGATGACCCGGACGCCCCCGAGCTCAAAGTGACCGAGGGCGCGATTGATTTTGAGCAGCTGAGCTTTGCGTACCGTGACGCTGCGGCGGGCGAGAGCGTGTTCGATGACCTGACACTTCATGTGGCGGCGGGCCAGCGCGTGGGCCTGGTGGGCAAATCGGGCTCGGGCAAGACGACGCTCACCAAGTTGTTGTTGCGCCTGGACGATGTACAGGGCGGCCGCGTGCTCGTGGACGGCCAGGACGTCTCGCGCTGCACGCAGCAGAGCCTGCGCCGTCAGGTTGCCTACGTGCCGCAGGAGGCGCTGCTGTTCCACCGCTCCATTCGCGAAAACATTGCCTACGGTCGTCCCAACGCCACTGATGAGCAGATTCGCGAGGCGGCTCGCTTGGCTAATGCGACCGAGTTTATCGACCGCTTGCCCCGTGGCTTTGACACTATGGTGGGCGAGCGCGGCGTCAAGCTCTCAGGCGGTCAGCGTCAGCGCGTGGCTATCGCCCGCGCCATCCTAACCGACGCGCCGATTCTGGTGCTCGACGAGGCGACGTCTGCCTTGGACAGCGAGTCCGAGGCGTTGGTGCAGGAGGCGCTCGAGAATCTGATGCGCGGCCGCACCTCCATTGTGGTGGCGCACCGCCTGTCCACCGTGGCGGCGCTTGACCGCATTGTGGTGCTGGCCGATGGCGAGATTGTCGAGGACGGCACGCATACGCAGCTCGTCGAGGCGGGTGGCGAGTACGCGAGCCTGTGGAGCCGTCAGACCGGCGCATTCTTGGAGGCGTAAGCGTCTCGGACGTGGGACAATTGTGCCCATAAGTTTATTGTGCCGTTGAGCCGAGGAGTCGTTATGCCACGCGAGACCAATGCCGCCAAACGCGAGCGCGCCGTTGAGGTGTGTGAGCGCCTCAACCGTCGCTATGGCCCGGTCGAGTGCTTTTTGGACCACGAGAATCCCTTCCGCCTGCTGATCGCGGTGTTGCTCTCGGCGCAAACGACCGACGCGCAGGTCAACAAGGTGACGCCGAAGCTGTTTGCCCAGTGGCCCACGCCCGAGGCCATGGCCGGGGCGAGTGTGGCTGACGTGGCAGACACCATCAAGTCACTCGGCTTTTATAAGAGCAAGGCCAAGCACGCCGTGGAGGCCGCGCAGATGATCGTCGCCGACTATGGCGGCGAGGTGCCGGCCGACATGAAGGAACTCGTGAAGCTGCCGGGCGTGGGACGCAAGACGGCGAACATCGTGCTCAACGTGGGGTATGGCATCGTGGAGGGCATTGCGGTGGACACGCACGTCAACCGCATTGCGCATCGCCTGATGTTGAGTCCCAAGACACATGCCAAGGAGCCGCTCAAGACCGAGCAGGATCTGCTCAAGATTTTGCCGCACGAGTATTGGGAGTCGGTCAACCATCAGTGGATCACCTTCGGTCGCGAGATCTGCGACGCCCGCAAACCCAAGTGTGACGAGTGTCCGCTGGCAGATTTGTGCCCCAGCGTGCGCGTAGCGGGGTAGGGCGGAACGCATCTTCGTCTGGCGTTTTTTGCGGGGCTGGGTTTGCTCTTGAGCCGGAGTCCTCTCCATGCGCTACCATGACAGGCAATGAAATCCGCCGCATACCCGCCGAGCTTGCCCCGGCGGGCTTTTGGCGTTGCGATGCCGGAGGAACAGCATGCTCATTCACCGTATAGCCGCCCAGCTCTACACTGCCGAGGCACTGCAGACCGTCGAGGCTGGGCTCGATGCCGGCGAGGACGTGACGCTTGCCGTGTCGCAGTCGGGCCGCACGCTTATGGCCGCCGCCCAGTTTGCGCGTCGTCCGCGTCCCGCGGTCTATATCGTGAGCGGCGAGGACGCGGCCGATCGCGCTGCGCACAGCCTGGCAGCTTATGTGGGCCTGGCGCACGTGTGCCGCTTCCCCGAGCGCAAGGACTACCCCTGGCGCGAGCAGGCGCCCGACGATGCCGTGGTGGCCCAGCGCTGCGAGGCGCTCGGGCGCATCGTGCGTGGCGATAACTGCATCATGGTCGCCTCGGCCCGCGCGCTGCTGCGCTGCGTGCCGCCGGTCGAGAGCCGCTACTGGGAGTCCACTACTTTTACGGTGGGCGAGGAGATTCCCTTTGACGAGGTGCCGCAGCGTCTGGTGGGCATGGGCTACACCAATGCCGGCGCTGCCGACGCGCCCGGTCTGTTCCGCGTGCACGGCGACACCGTCGAGGTGTTCCCCGCGCAGGAAAAAGCTCCCGTGCGCATTGAGTTCTTCGGCGACGAGATCGATCGCATCCGCCGCATGGTGAGCTCTACGGGGCAAACCATCGGCAACGAGGACTCTATCGAGATCTTCCCCTGTCGCGAGCTGGCGCTTACCGACGAGGCCGTCCACAACATGCATGTTGCGCTTTATCGCGCCAGCCAGGACGACAGCAAACTGGCCGCATTGCTCGAGATGGTGGATGCGCGCATCGTCACGCCTGAGCTCGACCGCTTTTTGCCGGTGATGTACGGCCAGACCGTGAGCCCGTTGTCGCACGTGAGCGGCAAGGCGCTCGTGGTGCTGTCCGAGCCGCGCTCGCTGTTCGACGATTGCCTGCGCGCCTACGAGGATATCGAGGCACGTGCCGGCGAGGCGGGGGTCGACCGTCTGGACGGCCTGTACGTGCGTGCCCAGCAACTCGACTTTGGTTCCCAGCAACGCCTGAACTATGTGAGCCTCATCCGTGCCGGCGGTGCGGTGACGGCAGAGCTCAAGATTGAGCAGCCTGCCATCGCAGGCTCGGACAACCGTTTTATGACGCGCATCCAGGAGGTCGTGGGCAAGCGCTATGCCTGTGTGTTTGCCATCCCCGACCGCGGTGCGCGCGAGTCGATGGAGCTCACCTTTGGCGACGAGGGCATTACCTTTGAGGAATCGCTGACCGCGGCGCCCGAAAATGCCGGCGTCATTGGCGAGCGCGTGCGCGTGGCAGCGGCGGATTCCGCCGACCGTGCCGCACGCCAGGAGGCCCATGCTTCCATTCGCGAGCGTAAGGCCGACGCGCTCAACGCCCGCTCGCTCGAGGCGGGCGCCGCGCAGGCTGCCGCCGGCGCCGCCGTGCCCACCATCTCGCGCGGGCGCGTGACCTTTGTGGACGCCGCCCTGCCACAGGGCGTGGTGGTGCCCGATGCCAATTTGGCCGTGTTCTCGATCGCCGACCTCAACGCCCGCATGGATGCCAACCGCGCGCGCAGCCGCCGCAAGGTTGACATTACGCAGGTTACCTTCCCGTTTAAGCCGGGCGACTACGTGGTGCACGCTACCCATGGCATCGCGCTCTTTAGCGAGATCGCGCGCCAGGAAGTGGGCGGCAAGGAACGCGACTACTTTTTGCTGGAATACGCTGATGGCGACAAACTCTACGTGCCGCTGGAGCAGGTTGACCGCATTACGCGCTACGTTGGTCCCGACGGCGATAAACCGCGCTTGACCAGGCTCAACACCGCCGACTGGACGCGGGCCACCAACAAGGCGCGCAAGAATGCCAAAAAGCTGGCGTTTGACCTGGTCGACCTGTATACGCGCCGCTCGTCGATTGCCGGTATCGCCTGTCCGCCCGATACGCCCGAGCAGATCGAGATGGAGGAGAGCTTCCCCTACGACGAGACACGCGACCAGCTGGAGGCCATCGCCGACATCAAGGCAGATATGGAGGCGCCCAAGCCCATGGACCGCCTGCTGTGCGGCGACGTGGGTTTCGGCAAGACCGAGGTCGCCCTGCGCGCAGCCTTTAAGTGCGTGGACTCCGGCCGCCAGGTCATGGTGCTCTGCCCCACGACCATTCTGGCCCAACAGCACTACGAGACATTCTTTGAGCGTTTTGCCCCGTTTGGCTTGGAGGTCGAGGTACTCAGCCGCTTCCGCACGCCGGCGCAGCAAAAGCGCGCACTCAAGGCGTTTGCCGAGGGCACGATTGATGTGCTCATCGGCACGCACCGCTTGCTTTCTGCCGATGTGAACCCCAAGAACCTGGGCATGGTGATCATCGACGAAGAGCAGCGCTTTGGTGTGCAGCACAAGGAGCAGCTCAAAAACCTGCGCGAGCAAATCGACGTGCTCACGCTCTCGGCAACGCCTATTCCGCGAACCATGCAGATGGCCACGAGCGGCGTGCGCGACATGAGTCTGATCACCACGCCGCCGACCGGGCGTCGTCCCGTGATCGTGCACGTGGGAGAGTACGACCCCGACGTGGTGAGTGCGGCGATTCGCCTGGAGGTGGGCCGCGGCGGTCAGGTGTATTACGTGTCCAACCGCGTCAAGACCATCGACGATGCCGTGGCGCGCGTGCACGAGGCCGCGCCCGAGGCGCGCGTGGGTGTGGCACACGGCAAGATGAGCCCGCGCGAGGTCGAGGACGTGATGATCGAGTTCGCGACCAAGAAGATCGACGTGCTTATCGCCACGACCATCGTGGAGAGCGGCATCGACAACGCAACGGCCAACACGCTGATCATCGAGGACTCGCAGCGTCTGGGTCTGGCACAGCTCTACCAGCTCAAGGGCCGCGTGGGCCGCTCGGCCACGCAGGCATACGCGTACTTTATGTTCCCGGGCGAGCTGCCGCTCACCGAGGAGGCAACGGCGCGCCTGACTGCACTTTCCGAGTTCCAGGACCTGGGCAGCGGCATGCGCATTGCCATGCGCGACCTGGAGATCCGCGGCGCCGGCTCGCTCATGGGTGCCGAGCAGCACGGTAACCTGTCGAGTGTGGGCTTTGACCTGTTTACGCAGATGCTGGGACAGGCCGTGGCCGAGGCGCGCGGCGATGACGATGCCGGCGTGGAGGCGGCGAGCGTGGGCATCAACCTGCCGGCCGACTACTTCTTGTCCGAGGAGTACCTGCCGGCGGTGGACCAGCGCGTGCTCGTGTACCGCAAGCTCGCTGCGGCTGAGGACCTGGAGAGTATCGACGAGGTGCAGGAGGAGACCGAGGCCGCGCACGGTGAGCTTCCGTTGGCGGGGCTCAACTTGTTCAACCGCGCTCGCATTCGTATTCGCGGCGAGCGCCTGGGGCTCGAGAGCGTCACGCTCAGCGGTGGTCGCATCACGTTTTTGGGTGTCGACGTGCCCAAGAAGGTGGCCTTTGAGCTTAAGACCCGCTATGGCGCGGTGAACTTCCCCAAGAGCCGCAAACTGTCGGTGCCCTACAAGGCGGGCGCCGGTGCGGGCAGCGGCCTGGGTCGCGGCCTCGACGCCAACGACGGCACCGGCCCGGTGGCCGCGGCACTCATGCTGTTGCAGCAGCTGGGCGCTAGTGATGATGACTAGTGAGTCGACGCTGCAAACACCCCATTTGGGCAATCTGGCCCCATCGAAAGGAAAGCATGTTCGGATACATCTATAAGAAAGATGTCGCCATTATCGCGGTTGTCCTGTGCCTTTGTCTGGGCGTGGGCAGCTTCTTTGATTATCAGATCTCGAGTGCGCTGTTCAACATCGGCAGCATGTACGGTCGCTTTGTCGAGGCCGCCGGCGAGCTGCCGTTTGAGCTGACGGCGAGCGTCGCGGGCGTTATGCTCGTGCGCTCGGCACGCCCCGATTCCAAGGCGAGCAAGTGGCTCGCCGCGTTGGGCGTTTTGATCAACGTGGGCCTGGTCGGCTACGAGATTATCGGATCGATGCGCGTCGGCGGCAAGCTCATCGCATTTCAGCTGGTTCTGACGTTTGCGTTGGTCATCGCAGCCAACTTCATCGTCTACCGCCTTACGCGCGACACCGCGCCCGACGAGCTCACGCGCTGGGCGTTGATGGTGCTTGCCGTGTGGGTCGCTCAGGCCATTATTCTCAACGTCATTGTTAAGCCGTTGTGGTCGCGCCCGCGCATGCGCGTGATCGAGGTGACGCCGGGGCTCGATTTTCAGCCGTGGTGGGTGATCGGCAACCCCGACAAGTGGAGCTATATTGCCGCCGGCGTGATCAAGGACGGCTTTAAGTCGTTCGCGAGCGGCCACACGGCGCACGCGGCGATCGGCCTGATGCTCGCCGGGCTTCCCGCGGCGGCCTTTACGGAAAAGCCGTCGCGCCGCCGCGTGGTCTTTTGGGCCGCGGCTGTCGTCGCGGCGCTCGTCGCCTTTGGTCGCATCGTGATCGGCGCGCATTTTTTGACCGATGTGAGCTGCGGTTTTGCCCTGGTGTTGGCACTTGAGTGCCTCGCCGCGCGCATTGCCTATCCGGACGGCGTACAATAGCCCCGTTTGAATCATCTGGCCGAAACCCGGTAAGAGAGGATTGCCATGCTCGCGTTCAACAACGACTATTCCCACGGTGCGCACCCGGCGGTGCTGCAGGCACTCGTCGACACCAACATGGAGCCGCAGCCCGGCTACGGCACCGATGCGCATACCGAGCATGCCAAGCAGCTCATTCGCGAGGCCTGCCAGGCGCCCGTTGCCGATGTATTTTTGCTGGTGGGCGGTACGCAGACCAACGCCACGGTAATCGACATGTTGCTCGCGCCGTACGAGGGCGTCGTTGCCGCCGAGACTGGCCACGTTGCCTGCCACGAGGCGGGCGCTATCGAGTTTGGCGGCCACAAGGTACTCACCATCCCCGGCTACGAGGGCAAGATGCACGCCGAGGACCTCGAGAACTATATCCAGGTGTTTTACGAGAACGAGAGCTACGAGCATACGGTGTTCCCGGGTGCCGTGTACGTGAGTCTGTCGACCGAGTACGGCACGCTGTATTCCAAGGCCGAGCTTGCGGCGATTCATGCGGTGTGCCAGAAGCGCGAGATTCCGCTGTTTGTGGACGGTGCTCGTCTGGCCTATGCGCTGGCGGCCGATGAGTGCGACATTACCCTGCCCGAGCTGGCGCAGCTGTGCGACGTGTTCTACATCGGCGGCACCAAGTGCGGCGCGCTTTGCGGCGAGGCTGTGGTGTTCTGCGGCATGCACGCCCCGGCGCATCCCATTCCGCGTATTAAGCAGCACGGCGCGCTGTTGGCCAAGGGCCGCCTGACGGGCGTGCAGTTTGAGGCGCTCTTTACCGACGGCCTGTATTTTGAGATTGGCCGTCAGGCGATCGAAACCGCGCAGGCGCTTCGTCGCGTGCTGCACGAGCACGGCTACCGGTTCTTCTTGGAGACGCCCACAAACCAGCAGTTCGTGATCCTGCCCAACGAGGACATGGCCCGCATTCGCGAGCATGCCTCGATCGAGTACTGGGAAAAGTACGATGAGACCCACACGGTGGTGCGCTTTTGCACCAGCTGGGCCACGACGCAGGAGGACATCGACGTGCTGGCGGCTGTCCTGTAGGCTGATGTGATGACGAGGGGCCGCTCCGCGCCTGGGTTTGGCGTGGGGCGGCCTTTGCTTTTGAGGGGGAGGGGCTGTATGCCCGAGAAATCCGAGCCGACGATTCGCCTGGCGACGCCCGATGACGCGCCGGCGTTGCTTGCCATCTACGTGCCGTACGTGCTCGAGACGGCGATTACCTGCGAATACGAGGTGCCGAGCGTTGAGGAGTTTGCCGGGCGCATCGCCAAGACGCTCAAGCGCTATCCGTACCTGGTGATGGAGCTGGACGGGCGTCCGGTGGGCTATGCCTATGTGAGCGCGCTTAACAGCCGCGAGGCCTACGACTGGTCGGTCGAGACGTCGATCTACCTGGCACGCGATGTGCGCCATGGCGGGCTGGGCCGCAAGCTGCACGATGCGCTCAAGCAGTGCCTGATTGCGATGGGCATCACCAACATGTGCGCCCTCATCGCCGTGCCGCACGACAGGGACGACGAGTATCTGACGCACAACAGCCAAGACTTCCATGCCCATATGGGGTATCGCCTGGTGGGTGCCTTCGACCGCTGCGCCCAAAAGTTCGGCCGCTGGTACGACATGTGCTGGATGGAGCTGGTCCTGGCCGAGCGCACGCCCAACCAACCTAAGCCAACCTGGTTCCCCGACCTCCCCAAACCTACCATTTAGGGACAGGTTTATTTTGGCAGGTTAGCCGATGGGCTCGGTGTATTTGGCACGGTCGGTGCGCTGGATGCGCTTGGAGACATGGAGCGGTCGGCCGTCGGTGTCGTAGACGTAGTCGGTGATCAGGATCAGCGCCTGCCCGCGCTCGACGTTGAGCAAAAACGCCTCGTTTTGCGAGGCATAGCACACCTCAAAGGTCTTATGTCCCTGTGCCGGCGCGCGATGGAATTCCTGGCGCAGCGTGGCGTAGAGCGAACCGTTGATATCGCGATCGATGAGTGCTTCAAAGCTCGGTGGTAGATAGGTGGTCTCCAGGCACAGCGGCGCATCGTCCAGATAACGCAGGCGGACAAGTTTGACGAGCTTGCTGCCCACGGCGGCATCAAAGAACTTAGCTATGCTGCCGCCCGCCTTGGTAAAGCCCGAGTCCACCGTGCGCGTGGTGGGCTTCATGCCCTGGCCTTCGACCTGCTTGGTATAGCTCGAAAACACCAGGTTGTTTTCGTGCACCTCGGGCGTGTCGGCTACAAAGGCGCCGCGCCCGCGCTCGGTGCGCACCAGGCCCTCATCGACCAGCACCTTCAGTGCATGGCGCACGGTGCTGCGTGACAGACCAGACTCGTTCATAAGCTCCATCTCGGACGGAAGCTTGTCTCCGCGTGCGTAAGTGCCGGCGGCGATGCGGTCGCGCAGCGTGCCAGCCAAGCACTCATACTGGGCCAAGTTCTTTTTCGGCGAAGTGCTCATGCGACCAACCTGTACCTAACTTGTATGCTTACCGAACCAAGCATGTATCCAACATGACAACAAAACCGCTGGTAACTGATTACCGAGAATCACGCCAGCAAATTTTCTAAGACAAATATAGCATACAACTAGTCGACATCGTCAAAACATGTATGTAACTTGTATGCCGTCGACAGCATCAAACGAGAAGAAAGGCTGATGCACGATGACTACTCAGGAACAGGTTAAGGACGTCGTCTCCCAGGTTTTGGCTGACAAGGCAGACAAGGGCGGCATCAAGCGCGTCGTGTGGATTGGCGCCGGCGGATCCAACGGCGGCAACTATCCTGCCCAGTACTTTATGGAGCACGAGGCCACGCAGGTCGTGAGCTCCAGCTACACCAGCAACGAGTTCGTGCACGCAACCCCTGCCTACGTCAACGAGAACACCCTGGCCGTCGTCGTGTCCATGCGCGGCACCAAGGAGACCATCGTCGCCGCCCAGGTCGCCAAGGACCACGGCGCCAGCACCATCGCCATCTACGTTGACGAGTCCGGCCTCACCGAGGTCTGCGATTACAAGATCCAGTACGACAGCCTTGCCGTCGACGAGTCTTGCATGGGCCGCACCAACTCCGCCGTCGTGACCATGATCGCCATGGAGCTCACGCAGCAGACCGAGGGCTATGCCGAGTATGAGACCGCTATGGCCGCTTTCGACCTGGTCGATCCGATCTATCGCAAGGCCGTCGAGTACACCCGTCCGCTGGCCGCCAAGTGGGCCGAGCAGAACGCCGACAAGCCCTGCATCAACGTCATGGCTCAGGGTCCGCTCTTTGGTGCCGCCTATGTCTTTAGCATCTGCAACGTTCAGGAGATGCTGCAGATCGACTCCTGCACCATCAACACCTGCGACTTCTTCCACGGCCCCTTCGAGATCCTGGACAAGCGCACCTCGCTGTTCCAACTCATCAGCGTCGGCCGCAGCCGCTGCAACGACGAGCGCGGCATCCGCTTCGTCAACCAGTACGGTGGCGAGCGCGTCTATCAGCTCGATGCCAAGGAGCTCGGCCTCAACGACATCAAGGACAGCGTGAGCGAGTACTTCAACCACCTGATCTTCGCCCCGATCCTCAACAACGTCTACATGCGTGCGCTTTCCGCTGTCACCCACAAGGACTACCTAACGCGCCGCTACATGTGGAAACTCGATTACTAGGGATAGAGCAACCTAACAACTCAATGTCCTCATAAGTTGCGGTGGAATAGTTCCTGTTTAGGGGCTTGAAGCCTCTATTCAGGAACTATTTCACCGCAACTGAATCCAGGGCGGCACTTGGGGACGTTCCTTTTGTGCCGGCACTTGGGGACACTCCTGGGAATCATTTCCCGTTCGCCGATTTCGGTCTTGAAAATTGTATATAACGACTATAACGTAGTACGAAACATATTGGTAACAAAGCCAAGGAGGCTACGTTGAAGAGAAGCAATCTGGGCTATGTGCTGGTGCTGATC
Source organism: uncultured Collinsella sp. (assembly GCA_958346935.1). Classification (GTDB taxonomy): domain Bacteria; phylum Actinomycetota; class Coriobacteriia; order Coriobacteriales; family Coriobacteriaceae; genus Collinsella. The sequence continues at coordinate 7,912 of CATVTM010000024.1, read as the reverse complement.
GCCGCGCTTATGTGGGGCACCATCGGAATCTTTGTCAATGGAATATCGGCCCTTGGCGTTTCGTCTCAGAGCATGGCGGCCTTTCGCCTGTTATCGGGTGCCATCTTAATGGATCCGGTCTTGGCATTTATGGGTTGCCAGGGAGGTGCTCGTGAGGGAAAAGCCTCGGGTCCTATGGCGCTCTTCAAGGCAAGCCCCAAAGAGCTTGTTCCCTGCGCGCTTGTCGGTATCGTCGGCCTTGCCATCGCCAACACCTGCTATTACGAGTGCATGGGCGAAGTTGGCATGTCCACGGCATCGGTGCTGCTCTATACCTCGCCGGTGTTCGGCGTCGCGCTCGGACGCGTGCTCTATCGCGAGGACGTGACCCCCAACAAGCTCGTGGCCATCCTCTTTAACATTGTTGGCTGCGTGCTCGCAGTGACGAGTGGCGACCTGTCCGGTTTCCATTTCTCGGCTTGGGGCGTTACGTCGGGCGTGATCGCCGGACTGTGCGGCGCATTGCTGGCCGTGTTTAGTCGCATGGCCACCAAGACGCTGCATCCGCTGGCCGTCACGTTTTGGGGCTTTGTCTTTGGCGGATGCTTTATGGCAGTGCTTTCGGCCCCGTGGTCCGATGTGACCGCAGCAATGTCCCCGCAGCTCATCCTGCTGTTTGCAGGCTTTGGCTTTATCCCTACGGCCCTTGCGTACATCTTTTATATGCAGGGCCTTTCCATGGATCTTGAGACGTCGAAGGTGCCGGTCGTGGCTTCGTTCGAAACCGTGGCGACCGTTCTGGTGGGCATTGGCATCTATGCCGAGTCCGCCGGCGCCGTCAAGGTTCTGGGCATCGTGCTGGTGCTCATGTCCATCCTGATCATGAACACCGACTTCTCCAAGTTGCGTAACAGTGTGTTTGTCGGTCATGTTATTGAGAGCATGACCTTTAAGCCCAACGCGTGGTGGACCGAGAAATCGAGGGACATGGATCTGTTCAAGGAGCGTACGGGTATCGTGCTGGAGCCCTCCGTTCAGGAAAGCCCCTGGTACTTCGTGCGATAGGGGAGCGCTTATAGCCTCCGACCTGGGGTTATCCAGTCGACGCCGACCTACCCCGTGCCAACGTTTCGAGTACGTTAAACCCGTCAACGGTCGATTTTCATCCGCGAACGGTCTTTATACTAATTAGCAATATAAGCAACGTATAAGACGTTATAATGACCATAACGAAAAGGAGGAGGCAAGATGAATCAGATCATTCTCGCATCTCATGGCGGCCTGGCCGCAGGCGCCAAAGACACGCTCGAGATGGTTCTCGGCGACGTGTCGAACGTCCACGTCGTGTCGCTTGCTCGTGACGACAAGGAGCCCATCACCAATAAGGTGGACGCCATGATCGCCACGTTCAACGCGGACGACACCGTCTATGTGCTGACCGATATGCTCGGCAGCTCGGTCAACAACAGCATGGTCGAGCTTTCCAAGAACGGCACGAAGTTCACGGTTGTCAGCGGTTTCAACATCCCGCTGGCGCTCACGCTTGCTATGAGCCCCGTCCCCGTCAAGGGTGCCGAGCTCGCAGCCCTCATCAACGAGGCCCGCACCGGTCTGACCAACCCCAACGCACCGGTCGAGGCCGCCGCGGCTCCTGCCAAGAAGGCCAAGGCATCCCGTCACAGCTCCGGTCCCGCCAAGATCGTCCTCGCACGTCTTGACTACCGTCTGCTGCACGGCCAGGTCGTCTTTACCTGGACCACCAAGGTCCAGGCCGAGCGCATCATCGTCGTCGACAACGCTGCCGCCAACGATGACATCAAGAAGGGCGCTCTTAAGCTGGCCAAGCCCCAGGGCGTGCGCCTGAACGTCTTCACCGTCGAGCGTGCCCTCGCCAAGATGGACAAGCTCAACACCCTCGGTGAGCGTGTCATGTTCGTCTTTGGCAACACGGCCGAGATGCTGCAGTTCTGCCAGGGCTACAAGCTCGACGCCATCAACCTGGGCGCCACCGCCAACCACGACGGTGCCGATCAGATTGGCGGCAAGGACAGCTCCGTCTTCCTCGACGCCACCCAGAAGGCCGACGTCAACCAGCTGCTCGACATGGGCATCAAGCTCTATGTCCAGCAGACCCCTACGTATCAGAGCGTCGACATCGACGCCAAGCTGTAATCAACCAGGCTTTTGCCTGACTGAAAGGAGAAGGGTATGAATACGTTCATCAGTGCGGTGCTCGTCGGCCTCGTCGGCGTGTTCTGCATGTGGGACTCCCGCCTGCTCGGTCGTCTTAACTTCGAGCAGCCCCTCGTTGGCGCTACGCTCGTCGGTCTGCTGCTGGGCGATGTGCCCACCGGTCTTGCTGTCGGTGCCGCCGTCGAGCTCGTGTCCATGGGCCTGGTGCAGGTCGGCGCCGCCGTTCCGCCCGATATGGTCCTGGGCGGCATCGTGGCCGCTGCCTTTGCGTGCCTGACCGATGCTTCCGCCGAGACCGCCATGACGATCGCCATCCCGGTCGCCGTCCTGGGTCAGCTCCTCGGCATCGTGTTCCGTTCCATCATCGCCGCCCTCACCCATGTGGCAGATAACGCGATCGATAACGGAAAGTTCAAGACCGCCTACCGTATGCACATCTGCGCCGGCTCCGGTCTGTACGCCGTCATGTACTTCCTGCCGATCTTCCTCGCCGTCTTTGTTGGCACCGACCTGGTTCAGGCCATCGTCAACATGGTTCCCGAGTGGCTGTCCACTGGTCTTAACGTTTCGACCAAGATCATGACCGCCTACGGCTTGGCCCTGCTGCTCACCATGATGATCAAGAAGGGTATGACTCCGTTCCTGTTCATCGGTTTCCTGCTCGCCGCTTACCTCAACCTGTCCGTCATCGCGGTCGCTCTGATCGGTGTGTGCCTGGCTGTCGTCTTCATGGGCTTCAAGTTCAACGGTTCCCATGCAGCCGCCGGTGTCGATTCCGACTACGATCCGCTCGAAGACGACGAAGACTAAGGAGGAACACACTATGGCAACCGCAACCAAGGACGTGTCCCTGAACAAGAAGGTCAGCCAGTTCTTCTGGCGCTCCTGGGCCATCCAGGCCTCTTGGAACTACGAGCGTCAGATGAACATGGGCTTCCTCTACGGCATGGTTCCCACGCTCGATCGCCTCTATCCGGATGAGTCCGACCCCAAGCAGCTCGCTGCTAAGAAAGAGGCTTACCACCGTCACATGGCGTTCTACAACTGCACCCCGCAGACGAGCGCTTTCATCCTGGGCCTCGCCGCCTCCATGGAGGAGGAGTACGCCAAGGATCCCGAGAACTTCGATCCCGATTCGATCAACGCGGTCAAGACCTCCCTTATGGGTCCGCTTTCCGGCATTGGTGACTCCTTCTTCCAGGGCACCATCCGCGTTATCGCCTTTGGCCTGGGCGTTCAGCTGGCTCAGCAGGGCTCCATCATGGGCCCGATCCTGGCCATGCTCATTTCCATCGTGCCCTCCGTGCTGATCACTTGGTTCGCAGCCAAGATGGGCTATCAGGGCGGTCACGAGTACCTGAGCAAGCTTCAGGGCGGCGACCTCATGGAGAAGCTCATGTATGTCTGCGGCATCGTGGGTCTTATGTCCGTGGGCGGCATGATCGCTACGCTGATCGGCGCCACCACCCCGCTGCAGTTCGCTGAGGGCACCGTCGTTATCCAGGACATCCTGGACGGCATGATGCCTCAGATGATCTCCCTCGGCCTCACCGGCCTTATGTACTGGCTCATCAAGAAGAACGTCAACACCGGTTGGCTTCTCGTGATCGCCATCGTGGGCGGCATCGCCCTCTCCGCGGCCGGCATCCTGGCCTAGTCGCGACCAAGCGTCTAACCGCTTTCCCCGGGGAGCCTGCCTGGCATCCCATACCCCAGGCAGGCTTCCATCCCTATACGTGACAAAGGGCAGTCCCTTTGTCACATCCTCAACGGGCCGGCGACTCGGTCCAAATCACGGTAACCCTGCGTGCGCCCGGCAATGTGGCGCCGCAAAAATCGAAAGGAATGTGTCAGATGTACGAGATCGACCTTAACCTCCCTAAGCAGATCGTCGCTGACGTCCTGTCCAACCACGAGATCCACAGCGTCGCCTTCGTCGGCTGCGGTGCTTCCATGTCCGACCTGTACCCCGCCAAGTACTTCCTGGCCAACAACACGGACAAGCTGAACGTTCAGATCTTCACCGCTAACGAGTTCAACTACGACACGCCCTCCTGGGTCAACGAGCACACCTTCGTGATCACCTGCTCCCTCGGTGGCTCCACGCCCGAGACCGTCGAGGCCAACAAGACCGCCAAGAAGCACAACTGCCCGGTCGTCTCCCTCACCAACAAGGCTGGCTCCGCTCTGACCGTCGACGCCGACCACGTCATCGTCCACGGCTTCCACGCCAACTACGCTGCCAAGTGCGAGAAGCCCGGCTACGCCATCGCTCTTGCTCTCGAGATCCTTCAGCAGACCGAGGGTTATGACCACTACGAGGACATGATCACCGGCCTCACCAACATCTTCGATCTCTGCGAGAACGCCGCTCAGCACTGCAAGAAGCTCGCCAAGAAGTTCGCCGAGGACTTCAAGGACGACAAGATGATCTACTTCATGGCTTCCGGTGCCTCCGAGAAGATGGCTTATTCTCACGCCGCCTTCCTGTTCACCGAGATGCAGTGGATCGACGCCGCCGCCTACAACACCGGCGAGTACTTCCACGGCCCGTTCGAGGTTTCCACCGAGGGTAAGCCCTACGTCTTCTTCATGTCCGATGGCGCCACCCGTCCGATGGACGCTCGCGCCCTCACCTTCCTTGAGCGCATGGGTGCCAAGGTCGCTCTGATCGACTCCAAGGACTACGGTCTGGCTGACGCCGTGCCCGCGAGCGTCATCACCTACTTCAACCCGCTGCTGCACCTCGCCGTTATGCGCGAGTACGGCAACCAGATCGCCGAGGCCCGTCAGCACCCGCTGACCATGCGTCGCTACATGTGGAAGCTTTCCTACTAATCACAAGTAAGTAGACCTTACGGGTTGATTGAGAGGGGATGGGGTTTGCGCCCCATCCCCTTTTTTGCTCTGGGGAGGGCGTGTCTGTCGTGTCGCAAAACCCCAGATAAAACCTACCAAAATAAACCTGTCCCTTTTTGGCAGGTGGGAGGAGATGCGTATGATCAAGGCAGTGCTGTTTGATATGGACGGCGTGCTGGTCGATACCGAGTGGTTCTACAACCGTCGTCGCGTAGCGTTTATGGAAGAGAAGGGGTTCCACTTTGACGAGATTCCCGATCTTTCGGGGTCTAACGAGCCTGCCATTTGGGAGGCGCTGGTGCCCGACGATGTTGAGCTGCGCGAGCGCCTGCGCGTGGAGTACAAGCAGGTCTACAGCCCGGACCACCCCGTTCCGTATGCCGAGCTGCTCAACGAGCAGACGGAGCCGGTGATGCGCGCACTGCACGAGCGCGGCGTGAAGTGTGCCATCGCGAGCTCGTCTTATCGTGAGCTCATTGACGAGCTGGTAGAGATTGCCGGTATCGCCGATGTGCTGGACTACACCATCAGCGGTCACGAGTGCAGTGCGTTTAAGCCCGACCCCGAGATCTACCTGCGTGCCATGGAGGCGCTGGGGGTGGAGCCTGCCGAGTGCCTGGTTATCGAGGATTCGCCTTTGGGGATCGAGGCTGGCAAACGTTCCGGCGCCCGCGTCCTGGCACTGCGTCCGCACGAGGGCGTCAACCTCGATCAATCGCGAGCCGATGCCGTTATTGATAATCTGACCGACATTTTGGCCGCTTTGTAGTGTCAATCCGCCGCGAGAAGCACGGGTTCAAACGTTTTTTGCGGTGGACTGGCTCAATTTGGTTTCGATTTTGATCCGTTTGGCTTCGATTCGGACTAAGTGAGTAGACTTTTTGGCGCAGGCCGAGCACAATGCATATCTTCCTTTGTAAAACCGCAGGTCACAGGGGTGGCGGTTTTGGGTGTGCTCGGCAGATCGTAAAAAGTCTACTCACTTGGAATTTTGCCCTTTGGTCGTGGGGGTTGCTGGTCCCGTTTTGGTTGTCGAGGGAGGTTGAATTGAAGCGCCCCCGCACGCTCCATGCTACAATCGCGGGCATGCCCCACAACCACATCTGCCTTCGAAAGGAGCCTACGTGGCGAACGCCATCGATCAGCTCACGGACCGCGTGCTCATGCTCGGCCGCCTCACCATCGTCCGCCGTGCCATTACTGCCGTGGCGGTCACAATTTCTGCCGTCCTCCAGACATTCCTGATCCAGGCGTTCATTCAGCCCGCCGACCTGCTTCCGAGCGGCCTCACCGGCGTTGCGGTCCTGCTCGATCGCGTTACCTCGCTGGGCGGCGTTCACATCGACATCTCGCTCGGTATGCTCGCGCTCAACATCCCCGTGGCGCTCCTATGCTGGAGCGGCATCAGCAAACGCTTCGTCATCTTCTCGATGATGCAGGTCGTGTTCTCGTCGCTGTTCCTCAACGTCTTTCACTTCGCTCCATTTTTGGGCGACAAGATCATGCTAATCATTTTTGGCGGCGTGGTCTCGGGTCTGGGCGCTGCCATCGCGCTTAAATCCGGCGCATCCACCGGCGGCACCGACTTTATCGCGCTGTGGGTCTCCAACCACACGGGCAAGACCATCTGGGGCGTTATCTTTGGTTTCAATTGCTTTATCCTGGCGATCTTTGGCTTTATGTTTGGCTGGGACAACGCGGCGTACTCCATCGTGTTCCAGTTTATTTCGACCAAGACCATCGACAGTTTCTATCGTCGCTACGACCGTGTGACGCTGCAGATCACGACGCGCAAGGCGGACGAGGTCATGACCGCCTATGTTGACCATTTTCAGCATGGCATTAGCTGTGCCGAGGTCATCGGCGGATACAGCCGCGAAAAGATGTACCTGCTGCACGCCGTTGTCTCGACCTATGAGAGCCAGGACATTATCAAGCTGGTGTGCGACATTGATCCCGGTGCCGTGATCAATGTGTTCCACACGCTCAACTTTGTGGGCGGCTGGTGGGGCGGTCATGTCGACGAGCCCATGCCCACGGCCGTACCCGATCCCGACAAGCCCGCGCGCATGGCCAGCAGACAGGCGCGCCTCAGCGAGCAGGACAGCCTACAGCAGGACGACGGCAAGTAGGGCGTTGGCATTTTGCCGGCACGGCGCAATCCTGTCCGCTTGAGCCTCCCGAAAGCCTTGCTGCTTTCGGGAGGCCTTCGTTTGCCCAGATAAAACCTACCAAAATGAAGCTGTCGCTTTTTGGTAGGGAGGGTGTATCGTTTTATCATTATGAGGTAACATGAAACTAGACGTTATATACGTATTAGAAATTTAGCTATTTTGATAAGAGTGATTAGATATGCCTGCGCCCAAAAATGCACCGCTTTACCAGCAGATTTATGACGAAATCAAGGATGCGATCGAGAAAGGTGTTTATGCACCCAAGGAGCGTATTCCGTCCGAGCTTGAACTAGCCGAGCAGTACGAGGTGAGCCGTATTACGGTGCGCCGCGCTGTCGAGGAGCTGTGCTCCGATGGTTACCTGGTTAAGCAGCAGGGCCGCGGCACCTTTGTCTCCACGCCGCACATCAACCGCCAGTTTCACGCCTCGACGCTGCAGACGTTTACCGCGCTGTGTGCCGGCAACGGCATGAAGGCCGGTGCGCACGTGATCGATCGCCAGATCGTTCCGGCGCGCCAAAACGAGATGGAGTTCTTTGGCCTGCAGAAGGATGCGCTGCTGCTGCATATCAAGCGCGTGCGTACGGCCGACGGCGAGCCCATCTTTGAGGAGAACATCTTTGTGCCGTTTGATGCCTACCGCGAGCTGTTGACGGCCGATCTTGAGGACAAGTCGATTTTTGCCGAGGTCGAGCGTGTTGGCGGAA
>CATVTM010000023.1 GCA_958346935.1 uncultured Collinsella sp. | reverse complement strand
CGGCACCAAGCCTTGACCGAAGACTCGCTGGGAATCTTGTGCTTGATCATGGCCTCGCGAACCGTTAAGCCGTTTTCCAAGCGGTCCTTGACCACGGCGAGCTTAACTTCGTACGAATAGGTGTGATGATGCGAACCGGCGTTGAGAACGGCGTCGGCACCGCCTACGGCATACGCGCGGGCCCACTGACGAGCCGTGGCCTGGGGAATGCCAAGCTCCGCGGCGAGGGCGCGATGACCGACCCCCTCTTGGAGGATCTCGACGGCGCGCTGCCTAACCTCGGGCGCATGCGTGCGAGTCCTAGTTGCTTCCGACATACCTGCCACTTCTTAGCCTTAACCGTTAATCTGCTTTCTTACGTGCAAGTTAGATAGTAGCATTTTACTGTTTGCTCAAAGCAGTTAATTAAAGTAGACGCGTCGTTATCTGGGCATTTGGCACCAAATTACGACATTTCTTTATCGATTATTTACGCTGGTAGCTGACTCGCAGCTAATCGTCATTCGCTTGTCAACAAAATTGACATCTCTTTATGTCCTTTGGCATAGAGGATATAGTTATTAACCCCTCCCCCAATAATTTTGAGTAATCGGCAAGGCAGTAGACGTCCTTACTCCTCATGATTACCGCGCATTGCCATCCACCGGAGCAAAACAAAAAGGGCGGGGCCTGCTGCGCTTGCAGGCCCCGCACCGGTTGACACCCGACGGGACGCAGCCGGGCGAGGCGGATCCGTGCTACCGCCCCGCCCCGCCGCGATGTTAGCTACAGCTCGTTGGCCGCGTGATACGCCGTGCGGATGGCGCTCGCAATATCGGCGGTGCGCTCGCCCGAGCAGTCGCCCACGCAGGTCACGGGCACCGTCACGCCGTCCAGGTCAAACGCGTTGGCCTTGGAGCCCACGGCCATCACCACGTAATCGCAGGCGATCTTCACCGGCTCCTCGGCGCCGTCCTCGGTGGTGCGAACGGCCTCCACGCCCTCGTCGGTAATGGCGGTCAGGCGGGTCTTAACGTGCTGCTCCACGTTGTGCTCTGCAAAGTCGCTCATAATCAGCGGCAGAATGGTCTCGGACTCGCCTGCGGCAATCTTGTCGAGCATCTCCACAATCGCCACCTCGCAGCCGTGCTGCAGCAGGTACTCGGCAGTCTCGGTGCCCACCAGGCCACCGCCAATGACGGCGACGCGACCGCTGAGCTCCACCTTGCCGGACAGCACGTCCCAGCTCGAGACGACCTTCTCCGAATCTGCACCCGGAACGGGGATGACCACGTCGTGCGCGCCCACAGCCACAATCGCGGCGTCGGCGGCGTTGAGGTCCTCAGCGGTAGCGGCATGGCTGAGCTCAACCTTCACGCCCAGGCCGGGCAGAATCTTCTCGTAATACTCGACCGAGCGCATAATCTCATCCTTGCGCGGAGGCGCGGCCGCCAGCACAATCTGGCCGCCCAAGTGATCGCTCGCCTCATAGACGGTCACGTCGTAGCCGCGCTTGGCCGCCACGCGTGCGGCCTCCAGGCCGGCAATACCGCCGCCCACCACGGCGATCTTCTTGTCGCCCTCGCCCGGCTTAATGGCGATGGTCGCCTCGTCGCCGTTCTCGGCGTTGAGCACGCACGAGATGTACTTGCGGTTTTGAATCGCGTCGACGCAGCCCTTGTTGCAGTTGAGGCACTCGCGGATGGGCTCGCCGGTCGCGGCCTTCAGCGCAATGTCGGGGTCGCACATGAGCGAGCGGCCATAGGCGATAATGTCGGCCGCGCCGTCCTCAAGAATCTTCTCGCCGGCCTCGACCGAAACAACACGGCCGACGGTGGCCACCGGCACGGAGACCAGGGCCTTGACGCGCTCGGCCACCGGCAGCGTCCAGTTGTAGGGCATGGCGCCCATGGGCGGAATGGTGTCGCCCATGTTGCCGGTGTGGTTGGCCTGCGCGACCTGGATCATGTCGATGCCCGCGCCCTCGAGCAGCTTGGCAAACTCGCAGGCCTCGTCGGGCTGCAGGCCACCCTTGCCGCGCGGCGTGCCGTCGGGGTTCTCCATGATCACGGGGAGCTTGTACTCCACCATCAGCTGCGGCGCGGCTTCCTTAATGGCGGCGACGACCTCGAGCGCATAGCGAACGCGGTTCTCGAACGAGCCACCGTACTCGTCGGTGCGCTGGTTGAGGATGGCCGAGCACAGCGAACCCACCAGACGGTCGCCGTGGACCTCGATGGCGTCGATGCCGGCCTGCTGCGCGCGAGCGGCCGAGGCGGCGATGGCCTCCTTGATCTGGGTGAGCTGCTCTACGCTCGCCTCGTTCACAAAGTGCTGCATATCGTGGTGCAACTTGGCGTAGGCCTGCTTGCGGATCTCGTTGGACTCGGCCATCTTGGCGGCAAAGGTCTCCTCGTCGCCGGCGGCCTTGGCCTCCTGCGCAACCTTGGCGGCGGCCATGGAACCCATGACCATGCGGCCGACGCCGGGCACGTCGTACTCGGGGTGGAACAGCTGCAGCGCGACCTTGGCGCCGTGCTTGTGAACGGCGTCGGCCAGCGCCTTAAACGTGGGGATCTGGGCGTCGGTCGCCAACTTGGGCGTGGGGCTTGCGGTCATAACGGGAGCAACGTCGCCGATGACGATGTAGCTCACGCCGCCACGGGCCAGGCGCTCGTAAAAAGCCAGGCTGCGCTCGCCGATGGAGCCGTCGCGCTCCTCATAGCCGGTGGTTAGCGGCGGGAACATAATGCGGTTTTTGAGCTCAAGGGGGCCAACCGTAATGGGCTGGAGCAGCTTGGATGCAGGTGCGGTCATGGACATTCCTCTCTTGTAGGCGCGGCGGCGATGATGCCGCGTAGTTGTCTAGAGGATATGGCATGGGAATACAACAGCGCAACGGAAATCGGCGGATAGCAGGTGGCGGCAGGTGGATGGGGCGGGGCCGGCTCCCGGTTTGTCTCGATCTGTAACAGTTACTCAGCAAAACCGGGGTCTATCTGTTACAGATCGAGATAAACGAGAGCGTTCCGTCGGAAAATCTCGATCTGTAACACCTACAGGCCAAAAACGACCCTAGATGTTACAGATCGAGACATTCCTCTCAACCCATCCTCAACAATCTAAATCTGTAACATCTAGACCCACTGTTGGCCCCTGCCTGTTACAGATCGAGACAAACCAATCTAGCCTGCCGAAAGATCTCGATCTGTAACGGTTACTCGGCAAAATGGGCCCCAGATGTTACAGATTGAGACAAACGGGATCCAACCCACCGGTATATCTCGATCTGTAACACCTAGCCGTCCAAATCGGGTCTAGATGTTACAGATCGAGATTTTGTTTGAGAGGCTGAGAATTGGACCGAAAAACACGGTCCCGGAATAACAAAAAAGCTCGCCGGCTAGGCCGACGAGCTGCAAGTTCTTGGTCGCGGGGGCAGGATTTGAACCTACGACCTCCGGGTTATGAGCCCGGCGAGCTACCAGACTGCTCCACCCCGCAATGTCTGGGCGCCTCATGTGCGCAAGAAAGAATATTACGTGGGAGTTCGGTAAACGGCAAGGAAAATCTCGTAGAGCATAATTCCTTCATATTTAAAACCCCTCAGCCCATATCGCCGTGAACGAATCGCAGCCGAGCGCCGCCGACGGCACGTATACAATGGTGCGCGTCCTTTTATGCCAACACCGGGAGTAGACATGCTGCTCGCTATCGATATGGGAAACACGCAGACGGCCATGGGCCTGTTTGACGGAGACGAGCTGGTGCAGTCGTGGCGCATGCCCACCGACCGCTCCTATACCGCCGACGAGATCCATGTGCGCCTGATGGGTTTCTTTAAGATGTACGGCCTTTCGCTCGACGCGGTCGACGCGATTGCCTTTGCCGGCGTGGTGCCACAGCTCTCGCGCGAGTGGCACGCCGTGGCCGACCGCATTGCCGCGGACGCCATCGTCATCGGACCGCAGACGGCCACCGTGACCAAGCTGCGCGCGGCGCGCCCCCAGGCCGTAGGTGCCGACCGCGTCGCCAACGCCGTTGCGGCCGAAACTTTCTACGGCGCGCCGGCAATCGTGGTGGACTTTGGCACCGCGACCAATATCGACGTCATCGATGAGGACGGTTATTACATTGGTGGGGCGATCGCGCCGGGCATCCGCATCTCCATGGACGCGCTTGCCGCCCGTGCCGCTAAGCTCGCCAGCGTGCCGCTCGAGGCGCCCGAGCACGCCATCGGTCGCGACACCGAAGAGTGCATCAAGGTCGGCGCCGTGATGGGCGCCGCCGCCATGGCCGAGGGCCTGGTCACGCGCATGAAGCGCGAGCTGGGCCGCGACGATGCCACCGTTATCGCCACAGGCGGTCTCGCCGGCATCGTCGCCGATTCGACCGATGCCTTCGACGTGGTCGACGGACAGCTCACCATCAAGGGTATCTGCGAAATCTACCGCCGCATGCAGGAGCTGGGATAGAGTAAACGCCAGGTCGCAGCAACCAGCCTCCAATCCTATTCCTCAAAATCGAAAATTTTTCAGTTTTGAGGAATAGGATTTTTTGCTAAGCCTCGCCGCACAACCACCTCGCCAGGTCCACGATCTGCACCCCATCGCGATCCGTGGGCTCGTGATGCGTGCGGGCAAGAATCATCTTGGGATACGCATCGCCAATGCTCAGCAGTGGCGAAATCTCGCGTTCAAACGGCTTATCCGAGCTGATGTCGTCGCTCACCTGAATGTAGAGCTTCTCGCTTCGCTTGATTGCTACAAAGTCTATTTCCTTTTTATAGAGCACACCGACGTATACCTCGTATCCGCGGCGCAGCAGCTCGATGGCCACCATGTTCTCGTATACGCGTCCCCAATCCATATCACGTGTACCAAGCAGTGCGTATTTGAACGCGTGGTCTGCCAGGTAATACTTCTCGCCGCTCTTAAGGTATTTTTTGCCGCGAATGTCGTACCGACGAACTTTATAGAAGGCAAACGCATCGCACAGGTACCCCATGTACGTGCCGACCGTCTTGTTCGTAATCTTTAGCCCATCCGCATTCAAAACATCTGTAATGTTGCGTGCCGACGTTATGTTGGAGACGTTGTCCATCATGTAATCGGCAATGCGCAGCAGTGCCGATTCGTTTCTCACGTTATGCCGCTGCACGATATCCCTCACGATGAGCGTTTTGAAGACATTGGAGAGATATTGGTAGCGCTGCTCCTGCAGTGGATAAGGGTAAGAGCCGGACATACCGCCGGTTCTCGCGTACTCATCGAAGTCGCGATCGACCTCGCCCTCGTCACTATAGAAGCGATACTCCTCAAACGAGAATGGGAAAACCTCGATCTCGAACGTGCGCCCCGTAAAGAGCGTCGACAGATCGCTCGACAGCAAAAAGGCGTTCGATCCGGTGATGAAGATGTCGTACTGCTCGGATGCATGGAGGCTGTTGATCGCGCGTTCAAAGCCGTCGCACATCTGAACCTCGTCGATAAGCAGGAAGTTTTGCTTGTCGGACACTCGATGCTCTTTCACATAGGCGAGCAGGGCATGATATTCGAGCAGGCCCTCGAACTCGTCGAGGTTGTAATTGATATGGATGACATTCGAATTGGACAGATTTGCCTCCACGTAATCGCGGAGGGCCTCGAGCAATTTTGACTTACCGCTACGGCGAATGCCCGTTATGACCTTGATGTCCGGTACGCCAATAAGGCTCGTCAACGTGTCCATATATGACGTTCTATTGATGAGTTTCATCGGTGCCTCCCTGCGGTCTTCTATCGCTATTCCTCAAAAACGAAAATTATTCAGTTTTGAGGAATAGACTCTGCAACGAATATACCTCGTTAAAGGCCGAGCTGGCTTAATTCTATTCCTCAAAATCGAAAGATTTTCAGTTTTGAGGAATAGGGCGCTGGCAACCCATTCACCAGACAAACGAAACCCTCCCCGGCACAGCCGAGGAGGGTTTCGTTTGTCATCGTTATCTTTGGGCGCGAACGCCTCGCGTTACAGTCCGCGAATGCGCACGGCCTCGGGCGGAAACTCCTGCTCGCCGGCGTCGGTCTTGATGGTCGCGCGGCCCCAGATGTCCAGGCCCGCGAACGCGCCCACCGCGAGCGGCAGGCCGTTAGGCGACACCGCCGCAACCTGGCGGCCCAGCAGCGGTACCATGTCGAAGTACTCGCCCAGCACGGGAGCCAGCGGCCCTGCGGCGCCCTGCGGCGTGTTGGCGACAACCGCCCAGGCGTCCACGCGGGTCAACACGGCGGTGGCCAATGCCTCGACCAGCGCTTCGTCAGCCACATCCACGCCAAGCTCGCCCAGCGCCGCGCGCTCAATATCCACCGTCACGGCACCGAACATGCCTGCGGCACCGGCGCCACCGTTGACGGCGACGCGTGCAAACGACGTTTCAAACGTGGGCGCGCCGCACACGATATCGCTCGGCCACTGAATGCCCACCTTGCCGGCAAGGCCCAGCCCCGGTGCCGCAGCCGTGCCCACGAGCGCGTCCATCATGCCCATCGCGGCCACAAACGGAAGGCCGTGGAAGGCGTGCATGTTCACGTCGGGGCGAACGACCAGCGAAAACGTCAACGACGCCTCGCCGGCACTCCAGGCGCACCAACCCGCGGACTTGCCCTCGCGACCCGCATCGCGCGCGGCGTCGAGCTCAGTGCCAGCGGCTACAGCGTTCATCTCAATCATCTACATACGCCCCAATTCGCCCACGATATGGCCCACGCGATCCTCGGGTTCCTTTACCTCGACGCCGTTGTAGCGGAAGAACCGCGCCGGATCGTGCATCAAGTCCTCAAGCGGTACCAGCACAAAGTCGCGTTCGCCGATCAGCGGATGCGGCAGGCGCAGCTTTTTGCCGCCGTGGGTCTCGCCATCCATCCACAGCAGGTCCAGGTCGATGGTGCGCGGTCCGTTTGCCTTGGCCTTCTTGGAGCGGTCGCGCCCCAGCTCGGTCTCGATCTTCATAAGCTCGTCGAGCAGCACCAGCGGCGCCAGCTCGGTCTTAATCTCGATGACGGCGTTGGCGAACGCGTCCTGGCGCGTCTCGTAGGCCGGTTCGCTCTCGTAGATGCGCGAACAGTTGGACACGCAGGTGAGCGGGATCTCGGCGATCATGTCGCGCGCGGCGCGGATGTTGTCGCAGCGATGCCCCAGGTTGGAGCCCACGGCCACAAACGCGCGACGCGGCTGCGGCTTGGCAACAGCCCAGTAACCGTTCAGGAACTGCGCAAACCCCGCGACGTCGTGCACGCGCACGATGTTGGCACCGGCCTGGATAGCGCCCAGGCACACGCCAAACGTGGCGGCATCGCGCTCGGCGGCCTCGGTCACGCCCGAGACGGCGCCCACAAAGCGCTTGCGCGACACGGCGCACATGAGCGGATAGGCCAGCGACGCCATCTTGGCGGTCTCGCGCTGGATGACGATATCCTCGTTGGCCGTCTTGCCAAAGCCCGGGCCCGGATCGATGCAGATGCGGTCGCGCGACACGCCGGCGTGGATGAGCGCGCGGGCCTGATCGGACAGAAAGCCCATGACGCGGCGCATGATGGGCGCCGAATCGGGCAGGGTAAAGCGACGGAGCTGCGAGGTGGGCACATAAGCCTCCTCGCGGCGAGCGCTGCGGCGCATCATGGCGGCCAGGTGGTCATTGGGTTCCGGCGCGGACTCAGGGTTCGCGGCGGCCTCGGCAACAGGGGCGGCCTCTTCGGCGGCCGGTGCCTCCTGCTTCTGCTCGTCCGTGGGCTCCGGCGCGGGCTCCGGTTCGCCAAACGGCAGCGAGGGCTGTACCACACCGCCCGGAAGCTTGGCCTCAACCTTGGGCTCGCCCAGCAGCTTGCCACGACGACGGCGGGTGGGCTTCTCGGCCTCGCGCGCAGCCTCGGCGGCCGCCTCGCGCGCCTTCTCGGCAACAAACGCCGCGGCCGAGGTATCGAGCTGCACCGTCGCGTGCGTACGAGCGGGAGCGGCGACCTCGCCGGCGTGCATCACGATAACGCCGCAAGTGCTCGTCTTAACAAACTCGACCATCTTGGGGTCGGTGAATCCCGTCACGTCGTTGACGATCGAGGCGCCGCAGCGCACGGCCGCCTTAGCAACCGCCACGTGGCGCGTGTCAATCGAGACGATGGCGCCCTCTTTGGCCAGCGCGCGCACCACGGGCAGCACGCGGCGAGCCTCCTCGTCGGGGTTGACCGGGGTAAAACCAGGGCGCGTGGACTCGCCGCCCACGTCGATGATGTCGGCGCCGGCGTCGAGCATCGCCAGGCCGTACTCGATGGCGGCATCCGGGTCGAAGTGCTCCCCGCCGTCGCTAAACGAATCGGGCGTCACGTTGAGGACGCCCATGATGCGCGGACGGTCAAAGCTGAGCTCGTACTTTCCGCACCGCCATGTCTTGCTATCGTTCGCCATGAACATCCTCCTCAAATGCCCGCGCCGCCGCGCTCGGGCGCAGGCGGCGGGGTCGCTTTGCAATCAGTCTTTCTATTGTATCCGCGCACACGGGCTAGAACGCAAACGCGGCCGCGATGTCGCAAGAAATCAGCAGGTCGGCATTTGCATCCTGATCGGTGGGAGCAAGATTGCAAATGGCCAGCGTATCGCCGGTAAAGTAACGCGTAAGACCCGCCGCCGGATACACCACGAGCGAGGTCCCGCCCACAATGAGGGCATCGGCCGCGGCAATGGCGGCAACGGCGCCGGTCAACACATGCTCGTCGAGCGGCTCTTCGTAGAGCACCACATCGGGCTTGATGCGACCACCGCACGCGGGGCACACGGGCACGCCCGCGGCGTCCTCGTGCTCGCGCGAGCAAATCCACTCGGCGCTATAGACCGCGCCGCACGACTGGCAAATGTTGCGATGGACCGATCCGTGCAGCTCGAACACGCGCTGCGAGCCCGCCATCTGATGCAAGCCGTCGATGTTTTGCGTCACCACGGCATCAAGCTTGCCGGCGCGCTCCAGCTCGGCCAGCTTGGTGTGACAGCGGTTGGGCTTAGCGTTAAGCGCGATCATCTTGGTGCGGTAAAAGTCGAAGAACTCGGCCGGATGCGCCTCATAAAAGCTATGCGAGAGCATAGTCTCGGGCGGGTAGGCAAACTGCTGGTGATACAGGCCGTCCACGCTGCGGAAATCAGGGATGCCGCTCGCCGTGGAAACACCGGCGCCGCCAAAGAACACCACACGCTCGTGGGTGTCGAACAGCTCCGCCAACGCCGCGGAGGCCTGCTTGGGATCCGATATTGCCTGCGTCATATGAGCCCTCCGTCCTTGTTGATCGGGCGGCGTCGGGCGATGTCCCAGCATGCGACCTTTAAGTCAGCATGCGCGGAGCCCACCCCGCCCCTGTTGCGCTAATCTTAAGCCTGCCAACCCCGTCGAAAGGACACCATGCCTCAGACTTACACTTTCGCCTCGTGGAACGTCAACGGCCTGCGCGCCGTGCTCAAAAAGGACCCGAGCTTTATCCAGATCGCGCAAGAACTCGACGTCGATATCCTGGCGCTGCAAGAGACCAAGCTGCAAGAAGGCCAGGTTGATATTGACCTGCCCGGCTATCGCCAAACCTGGAGCTACGCCGAGCGTAAAGGCTATTCAGGCACTGCGGTCTTTAGCCGCCAGGAACCGCTGCGCGTGCTGCACGCCGACGCGCTGCTACCCTACGCCGGCAAGGGTGAGGCGGCCGTACTCGTCGCCCAAGCCGTAACCGAGGGCCGCGTCTGCGCGCTCGAGTTCGACAAGTTTTGGTTTGTCGACGTCTATACGCCCAACGCCCAAAATGAACTCGCCCGCATCGACGTGCGCATGGCCTGGGACGATGCTTACCGCGGCTTTTTGAACGCGCTCGAGCGCGAGACCGGCAAACCCGTCGTGACCTGCGGCGACTTTAACGTGGCGCACGAGGAGATCGACCTTAAGAA
Organism: uncultured Collinsella sp.; assembly: GCA_958346935.1. Lineage (GTDB taxonomy): Bacteria > Actinomycetota > Coriobacteriia > Coriobacteriales > Coriobacteriaceae > Collinsella. The sequence goes on along the minus strand of CATVTM010000023.1, from coordinate 16,526 downwards.
CCCCAAGTCCAACCGCGGCAACGCGGGCTTTTCGGACGAGGAGCGCGGCAAGTTTACCGAGCTGCTCAACGCCGGCTTTACCGATACCTGGCGCGCGGCAAACCCCGACGTCGAGGGCGTCTACAGCTGGTGGAGTTACCGATTTAATGCACGCAAGAACAACGCCGGCTGGCGCATCGATTACTTCTTGGTGAGCGACGCCATCGCCGATGCCGTGCGCGACACCGGCATCCGCGGCGACATCTTCGGCAGCGACCACTGCCCCGTCACCCTCACGCTGGAGCTCTAGCCCCAACTGATCCCCTGGGGACGGAGGAAAACGGATCATTTTGGGCCTCGTGAGGGTATCCGCGTGACCCATCCGCCACGAAACACGCCCATCTACTACGTTTAAGCCACCACCCTCAACCACAACGAACAACGCAAAAAGAAAACCGCAGGTAGAAAGCCTGCGGTTTTTCATAAAACGCGGTCATGGTCGGGAGTATCAAGCTAAACGTAGTAGATGGGCCAGTTTCGTGGCAAGCGCCGTCAACTGATTCCCTGGGGACATCTGGGGACGGAAGAAAATGGATCAATTTGGCTCTCTGAGGGCCACGATGCCCGTCATATCAGCCGGCCATTCCAAAACTTTGCCGGTTTACGGGGCTGAATCGCGAACCCCTAACCATACGCAATTCCGAGATAATAAAACCGCAGGTAGACGGTGTGCCCTATTTCGAAAAATGCTGGTATGGTCGGCCCGCGCTAATCTAACCCCGTAAACCGGCATAGTTTTGAAATGGCACTTCGGCAGTATTGATTCCCGCCCCGGCGCAACCAGCCCTACAGCCCGTATTTCACGACGACACGGTTAATGCGACGGCACCAAGGCTTGTACAAGGCGGCCAAAAACACGCAGGTCGCAAGGCCGTGCGTAATATCGAACGGCACTGCCGTGGCAAGACGCGCCACGGCACCCGCCCAAGTAAGCGGCTGTACAAAACCAATGATGTCATACGCGTTGATCACGACGCCATAGAGCAGGCCCGACGCAAAGCCGTACGCCAGCAGTGCTGGCATGCGCACGGTGCCGTCGACGCGGTCGAACGCACCCGCATACGCTAGCGCGCCGCCAACATAGCCAACCAGCCCCCAGGCATACATCTGCCACGGCGTCCACATGCCCTGCCCAAAAAAGAAATTGCTGGTCAGCGCTGCCAACGCGCCAACCATAAAACCATTGCGGCGACCAAGCGTCACCCCCGCGATAATGGCGATGGCGCTCACCGGTTTAAAGTCGGGAATGGGGCCAAACAAGATGCGCCCCGCCGCGGCCAACGCCGCCAACACCAGCGTGGGCATAATCTGGCGCAGGCCCGGGCGCGACGCCTCGTAACCCGCAAAGAACAGCGCAAGCACCAGCGCCACCACGACAAGCATGGCAAGCGCCGCCTGCTCAACGCCCGCCAGCAACGTTGCAGCCATCACCGCAGGAACTGCCAGCAGCAGCGGGATTTCCATATGTTGCAAGACGCGCGACAACGGCAGCCCCCATCAAACGAATGTCCGTTTATGGTAGCACGGGCAAAAAGAGGCCGGCCAATCTCCCGGCCGGCTTTAGTTGCCATTCGATCAGGTTTTCGCCACGTGTCCGGTTTTGCGCTATTTGCCCGTAACCTTAGCGGCAATGGCCGCGACAAAAGGATCAAACAGCAAGCCGCCCACAACGACAAAGGCCCATCCGCCCACCACGAGGCGAGCCCAACGCGAGAAAAACGGCACACCGTCGATAACGCCAACGCCTGACTGAAACGCGACTTCAAATAGCCCGATAATGCAGAAGAGCAGAGTAGCGCCCACAACGGTTCCGCAAATCCGTGCGCCCGGAGTGTTCCGATCAAAACCAAAAAACTCAACGCACGTCTCAATTGCTTTGCCAAAGAGCGGCAAAAAACCCACGAACTGTGCAATACCGATGGCCAGAATAAGCTGCCCCCAGAAACCAGTAAGTCCCTGAAAATCTAAGCCAGGCTTTCCCTCAACAATCGGCAGAAATGAACACATGAATAGAGGATTAACGATGCCGTTGAGAATGGTCACAGCGGTACTCTTTTTTAGTGTCAAGTAGACCAACTCCTTTTGCCCTTGTCGGCCAGGCCCAAAGGGCGAAAACAGGTGTTACATAAGTGAATCGGGAGACGGCAGGAATGGAGACGCCAGCGCCGTCGCGCCAAACAAAACAGCGCACCCAAATAGAAGCGTTTCATAGCTCTCGCCAATGCAGAAGGAGAGGGCCACGGGAATCAAAAACGTAAGCCCCAGCGAAACGGTGCTCACCACGCCACCGGCGCTTCCTGCAAGCCCCTCGCGCACCTCGGGCAACATGTAGGGTAGCGACTGAACGACCGGACCGGCGACGGCAGTCGAAACGCCAATCGCAAACATGAGCCCGACAGAAGGCTGAGAGACAAAAGCCTCTCCGGCCCACATAAGGGCACTCCCCGCCATTGCGGCGATGGCCATAAACACGCGATAGTCGCCAAATTGCGCTCGCGCGTAGGGACCGGCCACGCTGCCGACAATCGACCCAAGCGTCACGAAAGAGGCAAGAAGCCCGGCGACCTGAGGTTCGATTGAAGCCTCAAGCGCTGAAACAAGATAGCCCGAGTACGCCGTAGCCGATGCAAGGGCGACTCCAAGCAGTATCGCCACGAGCCAAACCATCGGCATCTTGATTACCGTCGCAAACGCACTTGCCGACGACGAAGCAGGCTCCGCACCCTGAACGCCAAGGCCATCTGCAGCCTGCAGAACATCTGCCGATGGCGCAACCAGCAGCCACAGCAATCCAAACATGGCAAATAAAACGGCAGCAAGGGCATATGCTCGTCCGGACGTTGCAAAGAGAGGAGAGGTTGCAAGCGAGCAGGCGATTCCGCCCGACCCCGCAGCGTAGAACCATCCCATGGCCCTATCGGTTTCTCCGCCAAAAGCGGAACCAAGCACTTTTAGAACGATGGCATTCACGACGCATGGTGCCGCGCCCAGAAGCATGGTCGCCGTGAACAGCGTCGCAAACGATGCGCACTCCGCGCGAGCAGCCGCTGCAATTGCAGAAATCGCCGATGCGATGAATACGAGCACCTTCACGCCATATCGATCGGCGCAAACGCCGACAGGCATGCCGAATACAACGGCAGGAACAAACGGGGCAAACAGGACGGCTGAAAACTCGGCCGAGGTCAGATGCAGGTCCGACACAACCAGATGTGCCAATCCCGACACCTGATACTGCGCGTAGTTCGCAGCAAACACGATGCCGCACACCACAAACAGCAGGGCATATTTTTCGACCGTCCCTTTGCTCACGTTCATCACCCTATCTATGCTTCATCCTTGCGATAGACGACGCGTCCGTTAAAGATCGTCGTCTCGACTTCGAGATCGCGAAGCGCCATCGGGTTCATTTCAAACGGATTGCCCGACAGGATGACGATATCGGCAAGCTTGCCGGCGGCAAGGCTGCCCAAACGGCGCTCAAAGCCCTCGACATATGCTGAGCCGAGCGTGTGCGCTTGCAGCGTCTCGCCGAGCGTCAGGGCATTCTCGCGGAAGTATCCCTCCGCCGGGTGCCCGTCAAACTCGCTACGCGTCACCGCAGCATACACGGTATCGATAGGATCGATTGACATCACCGCAGGCCAGTCAGTACCAAGCCCTAAGTGGATTCCGCCATCGGCCTCTTCCCTATAGCGCCACATGTGGCTCATGCGCTCTTCGCCAAGAGACTCCTCGTACACGCCCTGCCCAAGGCCTCCGATGGGATGCTGCGGCTGAATCGCAGCATTAATGCCCAGGCGCTTCATGCGAGCAATATCCTCGAGCTTCAGGTTATCTGTATGCTCGATAGCAAAACGCGCCCCCTTGTTGCCGCACACCTCCTCGGCACGCTCGACGGCATCGATAATCATCGTGGCCGATGCGTCGCCGATAGCATGGATACGAACATCGAAGCCATTCTTGCTGGCCTCGAGCATCATGCGGTCAAGCGTCTCCTGGTTGCATGCTGGTTCGCCGCGAAAGTCCTTCCCCGTAGGAGCGTTAAGATACGGCTCATGCATGTAGGCCGTGTACGCCTCGGGACAGCCGTCCAAAATGTACTTGAGGCCTGCCATTCGGACGCGCTCGCCGTGATGACGCACACGCAGGGCCTGCGACTCTGACATCGGAGCGTCGAGCGCAGAATAGTAGCTAATACGCAGCGTACTCAGGTCCTCGCTCGCCAGACGGTCATAGATGTCGTACACGCCGGGCGTAGTCACGCCCAAAGGATACATATCACCAATCGAAGTTATGCCGAGCTTGTTGAACTTGCGCATCGACTTGAGCAACGACGCATCAAGGTCCGGCTTATTGAGCACAACATCGAGCAAGATGTTCGTCGCCTGGGGCTCGGATAAAAAGCCATTCGGCTCGCCGTTGTCAAAGTGGCGAATAAGACCACCTTCAGGCGTCGGTGTATTGCGATCAATACCAACCGCCCTAAGCGCGGCGGTATTGCACCACACCACGTGCATCGAAAAATCCGAAAGCACGATTGGGCGGTCGATATCGAGTGCATCGAGGCTGCGGCAATCAGGGTCAATCGGGTTTTCCCATGCAGGCGAATACCAACCCTGGCCGTAAATCCACGGATTGTCAGGGTGTTCGGCAGCAAACTTTGCCACAGCATCCACGCAAGCCTGCTCACTCGGCAGGAACATCAGATCGCAACAGAAGTCTTCATCCTTCTGGATTGAACCAAGCGCAAAATGCATGTGTGAATCGTTGAATCCGGGCATGACCAGTTTGTTGCCGGCGTCAATAACCTCAGTATCGGGACCGATAAACGGCTGCACCTTGTCGGGAGAGCCCACGGCCACAATCTCGCTGCCGCGAACTGCAACGCACCCAGCGCGAGGCTCAAGTTCCTCGGCCGTAAACAGCGCCGTCGTCTTAAGGACGATATCGGAAGGGACTACCGCCTCCATGGCTACTCACTGTCCTTAGCGACGGCGGCCTGCATGGCCTTGCGGCCGAGCTCGGGCAGGAAGAAAACCGGAACCACGGAAAGCAGGAAGCAGAGGCTCTCGAGACCCATGTTCATAGTGTAATCGGCACCGGCAATGGCGGAGATACCGATAGGCAGGAAATAGCTCATGAGCAGGGAAATGGTGCCTACGATACCGCCAGCGGAGCCAGCATACTTATCACCAATCTCGGGAAGGAGGACAGGCATGGACTGCATGATCGGGCCGTTGATGGCGGTAAAGAAGCCATTGATGACCAAAATCGTCCACAGAAGGAAACCAACCGGGGTGTACCACGTCACGAACATCGATATGGCACCGATGAGAGTAGTGACGATGAGAAAACCCTTGAACTTTCCAAGCTTATCGCAGAACGCAGGCCCAACGATGCAGCCGAAAAAGCTGCCAACGGTAACAATTGCGGCCATGAAACCAGCAGTGGCGACGTCTATGCCCTTGCCAAGCTGAAGCGCCTGAGGCAGGAAACCGGCATAGGCAGTGGTAGAGGCAAGTCCAAAACCGACGCCGATGGAGATTAGCCACACGCCAGGACTCTTGATAGCAACCTTGAGGTAGTCGAGCACGGGCTCGGGCTCGGGGAGCGATTGCCCCTCGGGCACATCTCGGTCAAGCACAATCCAAAGAACCCAGGAAATGGTCATGACGACAGCAGCGACCATATAAGAGTTAAAGACGCTGCCGAACAAGCCAGCACAGATCTGAGCGACAACGATGGCAACGCACGAAGCCGCGTAGAACAAGCCCATGGCGAAACCAGTCTGTTCACGGAACCAGGTGCCGAGCACCTTGATGAGGTTGGCGTTGAGTGCCGAGATTCCCATGCCAATCAGGAACATCGATGCCATCTGCATCGTGAACGAATCGAGCGTAAAGCAACGGAGAAAACCGCCGGCAACCGAAATTGCGGTGCAAACCGTGACAACTTTCTTAGAACCGATACGGTCACCAAGGGCACCCAGCGGAATTGAGAAGAAAACGGCGGTAAGCATAGGAACGAGGAACAGCATCGAAAAGCCGACGGTATCGATATTGAGCATAGGCATGACCTCGACGGCGAGTGCTGAGACCTGGTACTGCATGTAGTTAGCCATAAAGCACAGCAAGCAAACGACTGAAACAATCGCCCAACGCCATGAAGGAAGCTTCTCTTCCATGATGACTCCTTTAATAAGTCGGAATAATCAAACAGCTTGGAGAACCGGGCCCTGGCTCTTAGGTATTCATATTTTGCGATTGGCCCCTCACCGAAACCATTCGGCTAACGGCTTATCATCATTCGAAAAAAGGAGTAGTATCTCTACGCAAATTAACTAAAATGCCAGCTAAACCACTACGCAATCTCATCGGAGGTCATCTTGAGCTTTTTGTCCGATTCTGAATGGCTCTGCTTAAACGATCTCGTGCTTTCGATTAATTCCATCGACAGCGACCGCGAGTTTCGCTCGACCGTCCTCAAAAAGCTGCGTTTTCTCATCCCCTACGAGTCGGCTGCATTTTTCCTGAGCGACCTTTCCAGGGATCTCGTATCCACCCCGCAAGAATGGAAAACGCGCGTCTTTCTTGACCCTCTTGGCATCGATGTCCCCGCTGGGATGCTCGAGCTCTACACCGAAAAGTACTGGCAGCAGGACATGATCGTCGCCCACCGCAATCTTACGCGCTCGACGGTGCTGCGCGAGTCCGACCAGCTCAGCCCTGGCGATATCGACAGCAGTTATATGAAGGATTATCTTGGCGGCCGCCACGTCGTCAACGTCAGTTTCTTTAATGACGAGGGCTTTTTGGGATCGCTCAATCTTAATCGCAAGAAAGAAGAAGGCGACTTTAGCGATCGTGAAGTTCAAATCCTTGAGCTCATCGAACCGCACCTCACAAACCGACTATCAAAATGGCGTGTACGCGCCGACCGCAGTTCGTCTGAAATCGTATTTGCTCACGACTACGACGTCTCAGCGCGCGAAATCGATGTGTGTCGTTGCGTGTTATCGGGCATGGACAATGCGGCCATCGCCGAAGAGCTATCCATCAGCACCGGCACCGTTAAAAAGCATCTGGAGAACATCTTTCGAAAAACACAGGTCAACAGCCGCGTTGGGCTCATGGCGCTCCTTCAGCAGTACACGGCGCTCAAGCAGTAAGACCGTTCTCGCCCGCGAACCCGCTCACGCCCTATAAAACACGTTGTCGGCAAAGAAGTCGGTCGGCGGCTCCATGCAGGCAATCTCACCGTCAAACATCATGGCAATGTCGTCGGCAACCTGCTCGGCAAAGTCCAAATCGTGCGTAGCCATGATGACGGCGCCGCCAGCCTTCACATGGTCACGCAGGGCGCGGGCGATGATGCGACGGCTCTCCAGGTCCAAGCCCTTCGTGGGCTCGTCAAGCAGCAGCAGCTCGGGGCCGATCAGCAGCAGCTTTGCCAGTGCAAGCAGCTGGCGCTGTCCGCCCGAGAGGTCGTAAGGGTGGCGCGCCTCCAGGCCGTCTAATCCCAGTTGCGCCGCACGCTCCCGCGCCAAGTTCTCGTCATATCCGCAGGTCGAGGCCCATTCCATCAGCTCGTCGCGCACCGTCTCGGCAAGCAGCAGGGCCTTGGGGTTCTGCGGCAGCAGCGCAGCCGAGGCCGCCCCGCGCACCATACGACCACGCTGCAGCTTGGCAGTCTTGGCCAGCACCGAAAGCATCGTCGACTTGCCGCAGCCGTTACCGCCCACAACCGCATGCACCGCGCCAGCCGAAAACGACGCATCGAGCCCGCGCAGCACCCAGCCGGACGCTCGATCGTAGCGAAACCAGCCTTCCGACAGGGTGGTAGCCGACCCGCCGTGCATTTTTTGGAGTATTCTGCTTCCATCCGTGCGCGGGAAGGCTTCCGAGCCGTTCTCGAGCGACGTTTGCGCCACAAATTCGGATGATTTGTCCAATTTCGAACTTTTTTTCGCGCTCGATACGTCCCCGGGCGGCTCCAGAGAGCCCAAATTGTCCTCACGCCTGCTGAATACTCCTTTTTTTGCACATCGGATGGCACCCCACCCCAACATATCATCGGAAACCAGCGATTCTCGGCGTCCCAAAGAAGCCATATCCGCCACCTCGCGCACGCGACCGTCCTCAATCCGGTACGCACACGTCGCGTATTCGAGCATTGGGCGCGGCTGATGCGTCGCCACAACAACCGTGCAGCCCAGCTCGCGATTCACACGAAACAGCGCGTGCAGGAAATTCTTCTCCGCAACCGGATCAAGCTGAGACGTGGGCTCGTCGAGCAGCAGCACGCGCGGGCGCAGCGTCAGAACGGCCGCCAACGACAGCAACTGTTTGCGACCGCCCGAAAGCGTGTCAGTATCGCGGTGAAGCCAATCTTCCAGCCCAAAGAAATAGCTGGTCTCAGATACGCGACGGCGCATCTCATCACGCGCTAGCCCCAAGTTTTCCAGGCCAAACGCCATCTCGTGCCACACGGTTTCGCACACGATCTGGTTCTCGGGATCCTGGAACACATAGCCCACGCGCTCCGCCGATGCCCGCACATCCATGTCGGCGACGGGCTCGCCCAGCACGCGCAGTTCGCCAGTGCGCTCGCCCGCCGGAGCGATCTCGGGCTTGAGCAGCGACAGCAGCGTCGATTTGCCCGACCCGGTACCGCCAACAAGCAGCGCAAACGCACCTTGGGAAACACGCCAATCAAGCCCCTCGAGCACCGGTGCCTCGGCCCCGGGATAGGCAAAACTAAGGCCTCGCACCTCAATCGCCGGCGCGGCCGAGCCATATGCCACACCCGCCGCCGAGCTCCTATCAAACCGAGCCATCAGCCAAACCTCTTCTCATCAATCGCATGCAACGCGCAAGGCAGCACCATCCAGGCAGCGTACACGACATAGCCCGGCCACGGCGCCGGCACCGAGAGCTGCGGATAAAACGAATACTGCGTCGTCGCGGTCCACGCCACCGCCACCGCGGCAGCACCAAACAGCGCAAGCCCAACCAGCGCGGCAACGTCGCTGCGCCCCAGCCGATACCGCGCATACGTCGTTCGACGCGTCGCGGCGCCCCACCCGCGCGAGCGCATCGCGTCCGCACGCTCCAGCGAATCTTCCATGCCCCAGCCCATCAACACGCTCGACGCCCGCAGGCGCGAGCGCACGGGGTCGGCCGGCGTGCGCCCCGGCACATCGATCGCGTCCTGCACCGCCAGCACCGTACGGCCGCGGCGCAAAAACTGCGGGATAAGCCGCATGCACATCGAGATCATGAGCGCAATCACCGGTACGGCATTGCCCAGCAGCGCGAGCACCTTGTCGTATTCGAGCATCGACGCCGCGGCCTCAAACCACAGCACGCTCGCCACAAACAGCCCGCCCATGCACAGGCCGTATACCATGCTCTCCAGATACACCGCGCGCATGCCAATACGGAACAGCTCCGTCAAGCCCGAGGCGCTAAACAGCGGATTGAGCACCGCGACGATCAAAATCACCGGCAGCTGCCAGCGAAGTGCACCCAGCGTGCGGGCAGCCCCACGCGTCGCAAATCCATACGCCAGCCCGCCCGCAAGTGACAGCGCAATCAGTACCGGCTGCATCGCGAACATAGTGAGCCCCAGCGTCAGCACTATATAGAGTGCCGGCACAGCCGGATGCGACATCGAGAATGCCGCGACGGGCTCGCCGCCAAACTCCTCTCGTATGTTGTCCACGGGCACCCCGTCCCCTCGCTCAAACAACAGCTCCGCAGCACCGCCAACGCCGCACGCAAGCAGTGCAAACGCCACGCCGGCGGCGCAAGCCTCAACCGCCGCAAACCAATCGTTACGCGCTCGTCATATGCCTGCGGTATCATATTGCGCCGTGTATCGTTTCCAAACACACGTCTCTATAACGTAACAGGAGATCACATGGACGCAACCGCAATTATCCTCGCTGCCGGCGAGGGCACCCGCATGAAGTCGAACCACTGCAAGGTTTCGCACAAGATCCTGGGTAAGCCCATGGTCCAGTGGATCGTCGACGCTACCATCAAGGCCGGCTGCAGCCGCGTCGTGGTTGTCATCGGCAGCCATGCCGACGAGATGCGCGCCCTCATCGACGGCGCCTACGCCAGCAGCGCCACCAAGGTCGAGTGCGTCGAGCAGACCGAGCGCCTGGGCACCGGTCATGCCGTGAAGGTCGCGCTCGAGGCCTGCGGCATCACGCAAGGCCCGGTCGTCGTGCTCAACGGCGACCTGCCGCTCATCACCGCCGACACCGTCGCCAAGTTCGCGCAAACCGTCGCCACCGGCGAGCTCGCCTGCACCGTCATGACCATGACCCCGCCCGATCCTTTCGGCTACGGCCGCATCAAGCTGGGCGCCGATGGTCAGATCGAGCGCATCATCGAGCAGAAGGACTGCACGCCCGAGCAGGCCGCCACGCTGCTGGAGTGCAACGCCGGCTGCTACGCCTTTGACGGCGCGCAGCTCGCCGCCCACATTAACGAGATCGGCAACGACAACGCGCAATCCGAGTACTACCTGCCCGACATGCTCGAGATCCTCAAAGGCCACGGCCAGGCTGTCTCCATCTTCCACTGCGACGACTACCGCGACGGCCTGGGCGTCAACAGCCGTATCCAGCTCGCGCAGCTTACCGCCATCGCGCGCGACCGCATCAACGAGCACTGGATGGCCGAGGGCGTCACGTTCATCGACCCCACGCAGGCTTGGATCGGCCCCGACGCTACCATCGGCCGCGACACCGTCGTGTGGCCGCAGACGCACCTGATCGGCCACGTCACCGTGGGCGAGGAGTGCCAGCTCGGCCCCAACAGCCGCCTCACCGACACCACCGTCGGCAGCGGCTGCACCATCGATGAGACCATCGCCATCGAGGTCGTCATCGAGAACGGCGTCGACTGCGGCCCGCGCGCCTACCTGCGCCCGGGCACCCACATGCTCGACGGCTCCAAGGCCGGCACGCACGTGGAGATCAAGAAGTCCACGATCGGCGAGGGCTCCAAGGTGCCGCACCTGTCCTACATCGGCGACACCACCATGGGCTCCGGCGTCAACGTGGGCGCGGGCTCCATCACCTGCAACTACGACGGCGTCCACAAGCACAAGACCGTCATCGGCAAGGATGCCTTCATTGGCTCCGACACCATGATGGTCGCGCCCGCCCAGATCGGCGACGGTGCACTCGTGGCCGCCGGCTCCGTCATCACCGAGCCGGTCCCGGCAGACGCGCTCGGCCTGGGCCGCGCCCGTCAGGTAAACATTGAGGGCTGGGCCGCCGATTACCGCCGCCGCCTGCACGAGGACGACGAGGTATAACGTTGTACCAAGCACAAAAGGAGCTGCTCCATGGGGGCGGCTCCTTTTTCTATCGTGACCTGCGCAACCGGATGAGTGGTCGGTTCGTGTCCGTTGGCGGTAAAGACGTTATCAGGACCCGATAAACCCCGCCGCGCGGTTACAATGCAACAAGGCATCTATATGGCATTCGATGTATAAAGGAGAAGGGTAATGCCGATTAATGATCCCGAGAAGTCGGAGAATATGCGCAAGTCCATCCGCGTGTATTCCGGTTCCTCCAACCGTCCCCTCGCTCAGAAGATTGCTGAGTACCTTGGGGTCGAGCTTTCGGGCCTTACGCTAAAGCAGTTCGCCAATGGTGAGATTTACGCCCGCTACGACGAGACCGTCCGCGGCGCCGACGTCTTCCTGATTCAGTCCGTGGCCGGCGGCAACGTCAACGACATGCTCATGGAGCTGCTCATCGCCACCGACGCTGCCAAGCGCGCATCCGCCCGCTCCATCACCGCCGTTATCACCCACTACGGCTATGCCCGCCAGGACCGCAAGGCCGGCCCGCGCGAGCCCATCACCGCCCGCCTCGTCGCCAACCTGCTCGAGCGTGCCGGCGTCAACCGCATCATCACCCTCGACCTGCACCAGGGCCAGATCCAGGGCTTCTTCGATATCCCGGTTAACCACCTGTCCGCACTGCCGCTATTTGGCCAGTACTACAACGACATGCACTTCGACACCGACAACCTGGTTGTCGTCTCCCCCGACGTGGGTCGCGCCAAGGCCGCCAAGAAGCTGTCCGACATGCTCGGCTGCGACCTGGCCATCGCCCACAAGGGCCGTCCGCGCCACAACGCCGCCGAGGTCATGGGCATCATCGGTGACATCAAGGGCAAGACCTGCATCATCAACGACGACATGATCGACACTGCTGGCACCCTGTGCGCCAACGTCAAGGAGCTCAAGGCTATGGGCGCCGGCGACATCTACGTCTGCGCCACCCACGGCATCTTCTCCGGTCCGGCCATCGAGCGCCTGAACGATGCCCCCATCGTCGAGTGCGTCGTCACCGACGCCATCCCCGTCGAGGTCGGCGGCAAGATCAAGACTATCTCGGTCGCCGAGGAGTTCGCTCAGGCCATCTCCGCCGTTTACCACGAGGAGCCCGTCTCCACGCTCGTCGGCGGCGACTTCGCGCTGTAGTCGCTCGACCCTCGCATCCCTCCGGAAACCCCGGGCACGCCTGCGGGGTTATCACGCGAACGTCCTCGCCGCTTTGCGGCTGCGGGATGTTCGCTTTGATAACCCCTCCCGGCGTGCCCGGGGTTTCCTGCTGTCTCGGGGCAGCTGTTTTCTGAAATGACTTTGCTGCAACCTTTCCTCGCCTTCGGCGGGCGTGGTAGCCTTTGTCGTTGATTGAACTATTTATGTAACGGAGGACAAACATGGCAGCTGCACAGCCGCTTAAGATTCGCATGGTTGCCGGGCTTGGCAACCCTGGCGAGGAATATGCCGAGACCCGCCACAACGCCGGCTTTAAGGCAATCGACGAGCTGGCCCGTCAGGCCGGCGTCACGTACTGGAAAAACCAAGCAGGCGCCGAGGTCGCGCTCATCAACATCAACGATCCCGAGGAAGAGGGCGGCAAGCGCCAGATTGTACTGGTCAAGCCGCAGTCGTACATGAACACCTCGGGCGGGCCCATCTCCAAACTCTGCCGCGAGTACAAGATCAAGGCCGAGGAGCTGCTCGTCATCCACGACGAGCTCGATATTCCCGCCGGCGACGTGCGTGTTAAGGTGGGCGGCGGCCATGCCGGTCACAACGGCCTGCGTTCCATCATCGACAAGATGGGCAGCCGCGACTTCAGCCGCATCCGCACCGGCATCGGCAACCCTCCCGGCAAGATGGCCGTCGCCGACTACGTGCTCAAGCAGCTGCGCGCCCGCGAGGCCGAGGATTTCCAGGACACCTGCGCCCGCGCGGCCGACGCCGCCGGCCTGGCGATCGTGCACGGCGTGGTCTATGCCCGCGACCATGTCAACGGCGCCGCCTCCGCCAACGGCAAGCACTAAAACCTATCATTTAGGAACAGGTTTATTTTGGCAGGTTTTACCTGCGGAAACGCCCCAGTTGCGGCATCGCAATCAACCGCGCGCCGACATACATGCATAGCATCCCAAAGGGGGCCTGCCTCATCACAACCCGAGGCCGGCCCCATTTGCCGTTTTACCTGATAAAACCGACCAAAATAAACCTCTCCCCCTTTGGTAGGCCAAAGTGGATAAACCCTGCTCCCAACCGCCGAAGACACACGTAAGTGACATGTCCATGAGGGTATAATTTGCACCGTATGTCTGCACAACGCCTGTGCGCGTACGGTTTTATTCGGGCTACCGTCCATTTCCGTGGAGGCACGGTTCGGCGGCCCTAACAAGAGAGGGGTTCTATGTATAAGATCCTGGAGAAGACGCAGTTCTCGGAGAAGGTGTTCAAGTTCCGCATCGAGGCGCCTGCAATCGCCAAGCATGCGCACGCTGGACAGTTCCTCATGGTTCGCGCCAACGAGACGGGCGAGCGCGTCCCGTTTACCCTGGCCGGCTGGAACGGTGACGAGGGCTGGGTCGAGTTCATCTTCATGGTGATCGGCAAGACCACCGAGATGCTGTCCACCTACGAGGCCGGCGAGTCGCTGCGCGACGTCGTGGGCCCGCTGGGCGTTCCCACCGAGATGGCCGAGGGCCCCTGCGCCGTCATTGGCGGCGGCGTCGGTCTGGCAATTGCCTTCCCGGTCGCCAAGCACCTGGTCGAGACCGGCCACGAGGTGCACGCCATCATGGGCGCCCGCACCAAGGACCTCCTGCTCATGGAGGACCAGTTCCGCGAGCTCCTCGACGAGGACCACATCCACATCACCACTGACGACGGCTCCTACGGCGAGCAGGGCGTTGTCACCGCTCCGCTGGAGCGCCTGCTGCAGGACAAGGCCGTGAGCCAGGTCTTCTGCGTCGGCCCCGTTCCGATGATGAAGTTCTCGACCCTCACCGCCCAGAAGTACGACACCCCCATCACCGCGTCCCTCAACCCCATCATGGTTGACGGCACCGGTATGTGTGGCTGCTGCCGCGTCGAGGTGGGCGGCGTGACCAAGTTCGCTTGCGTCGACGGCCCCGACTTCGATGCCACCCTGGTCGACTGGGACGACCTTCGTGCCCGCCAGGCCGCTTACCGTTCCGAAGAGGGCGAGTCCCTCAAGGCCTATGAGGAAAAGAGCTGCGCATGCCACTAGTTAACGGTCGTTTCGTTGCCGATATGAAGTCGCCCCGCACCCCCGATAACGAGGAGCCGGCTGCCGAGCGCGCCTGCGACTTCCGCCCCGTCGACAAGGGCTTCACCGAGGAGATGGCGCTGGCCGAGGCTGAGCGCTGCCTCAACTGCAAGAAGCCGTTCTGTGTTGAGGGCTGCCCCGTCAACATCAACATCCCCCGCTTTATCGAGCAGATCCGCGCGAAGGACTTCGGCGGCGCTCTCGATACCATCCGCGAGGACTCCATGCTTCCCGCCATCTGCGGACGCGTCTGCCCGCAGGAGAACCAGTGCGAGGGCAAGTGCATCCGTGGTAAGAAGTCCGAGCCCGTGGCCATCGGCCAGCTCGAGCGCTTCCTGGGTGACCGCCCCGAGCTCGCCTCCACGCCCAAGATGGCCCCCAAGAACGGCAAGAAGGTCGCCGTCGTCGGCTCCGGCCCGTCCGGCATCACCTGCGCCGGCGAGCTCGCCCGCAACGGCTTTGACGTCACCGTCTTCGAGGCTTTCTTCACCGGCGGCGGCGTGCTGGTCTACGGCATCCCCGAGTTCCGTCTGCCCAAGGCAGTCGTCAAGCGCGAGATTGACGGCCTGGAGGACATGGGCGTCAAGTTTGAGTACAACTCCGTCGTGGGTAACATGGCCACGGCCGAGGAGCTGTTCGAGCAGGGCTTCGACGCCATCTACGTGGCGACCGGCGCTGGCCTGCCCAAGTTCCTCAACGTCCCCGGCGAGAACCTGCCCAACGTCTTCTTCGCGAACGAGTACCTCACCCGCGTGAACCTGATGAAGGCCAACAAGTTCCCCGAGTACGACACCCCCACCAAGCACGGCAAGAACGTCGTTGTCTTTGGCGGCGGCAACGTGGCCATGGACGCCGTCCGTACCGCCAAGCGCCTGGGCGCCGAGCACGCCATCATCGCCTACCGTCGTACCGAGGACGAGATGCCCTGCCGTCGCGCCGAGCTGCACCATGCTAAGGCCGAGGGCGTCGAGGTTCTGCCGCTCGTCTCCCCGCTCGAGTTTGTCGCTGGCGAGGACGGCTCCGTGTGCGCCGTCAAGGTCCAGAAGATGGAGCTCGGCGAGCCTGACGAGTCCGGCCGTCGTCGCCCAGTGCCCATCGAGGGCGCCATCGAGGAGATCCCCTGCGACGTCGCTATTTCGGCTATCGGCACCAACGCCAACCCCTTCGCTGCCAAGATCGGCGGCAAGATGGAGCTCAACAAGTGGGGCTACATCGTCGCCGACGAGGAGACCGGCCAGACCACCGATCCCCGCATCTGGGCCGGCGGCGACATCGTCACCGGTGCCGCTACGGTCATTCTGGCGATGGGCGCCGGCAAGAAGGCCGCCGCTTCCATCACCAAGAGCCTGCTGGGCGAGTAATCACCCGCAGCGCTAGCCGCTAAACGGCAAAGTCCCCGTCGAGCACGCGCCCGGCGGGGACTTTTTCTATACCGGCCGCCCGACCACCACGATGGGGACACCTTTGTGGTGGTTTTGGACTTGCCTGATCGTTTTGTCTCAATCTGTAACAGTTGGAGTCCGTTGAGCCCTGCAGTTGTTACAGATCGAGATATTGTGCCGGCCGCCCACGCCGCATCTCAATCTGTAACAGTTAGAGACCAAATATGCCGCCTGGTGTTACAGATCAAGACGTTGGGCTGACGGCCGAACGGTTCATCTAAATCTGTAACAGTTAGAGCCATTTTCGCTGGCTTGGTGTTACAGATCGAGATTTTGCAAAAGCCGAGGATAGGCACTGCCGCCAAGGCCTTCCCCTCGGCCTAAAACAAAAACCGCCACAAAGGTGTCTGTGAACTGCCTCCCATTTCTTGGACATCGGGAAATGGGAGGTTTTCCATGAGTAT
>CATVTM010000022.1 GCA_958346935.1 uncultured Collinsella sp. | reverse complement strand
ATTTGGCAAACAACGTCCGGGACCCGCCCAAACCGTCCTGCTCAATCGCCCTTGTGGCGTTGGGGCTGAAAGGGTGGGGCGCGGGGGTTACTTGGTTGTTAGGGTTAGCAGGTCGTTGGGGGTTTTGAGGTTGTAGGTGGCGTTTGGGATGTCTTGGTGTGATCCCCATGCTGCTCGGGCAAAACTGACCCCTGCTGAAGTTGCGCATTGTTCGTCGTAGACGGTGTCGCCAACGTAGATGACGCTGTTGGGATTCGCGCCCGTACGTCGGAGATATTCGAGCATGGGTGCGGGTGCGGGTTTGTGTTCGGTTGTGTCTTCGACAAGGATGATGTGCTCAAAATACGTATCGAAGCCAAGGGGTGCAATTTCTTTTGCGTATTCGTCGCGCGCACGTGAGGAGACGATGCCAAGTTTGCAGCCGCTATCGGCGAGTGTTGCGATAACTTCGTGCAAGCCGGGAAACACGCTGATGGTGCTTTTAAAGCTGGCGGCAACTTGGCACCAGCGATCCAACGTTGCCTGCGAGTAGATCCCAAGTTTCTCAAGGGCGTTCTTGCCGGGTATGCCGAGGGCAAATTCAAGCTCGTGTCGGGGAAGCGTTTTGCCGGTTTCTTCTTGGACAATCTGGACAAGCGATGACAGAACGCTTTCTTCTGTATCTGCCAATGTCCCATCAACGTCAAATACGATATGGTCAAAGTGCTTCATATGGTTGCTCCTCTCTGTTGTTTGCCTGCAAGTTTGATGCAGTGACAGAAGAAGGGCTAGCGGGATTTCTGCCTGGTACTATCGAAATTCTGCCTCGCTGCTCGATAGCTCGAAGGAGTGCATCCCATTTGTTCTTTAAATACCTGGCCAAGATGGCTTGCTGTCGCAAAGCCGCATTGGCGCGCGACTGTCTGGACCGTTCGCGTGGTGTGTGCCAAAAGTTCGCAAGCACGGTTTACGCGGTATGCGCGCAGATATGCCGCCGGGGTCGTTCCTGCGCAAGCTTCGATAATGCGGTAACACTCTCTTTCGCTTACGCCGGCTGCAGATGCCATCTGGGGCACATCTATAGCGGCTGTATAGCTTGCGCGGATATAGTCCAGGATTGCCTTGAACTGTACGTCGCGGTTGGTCATCCAAGAGGCGTTGTCGGAGGAAAAGAGCGGTTCGGCCTTGGCGTAAATCTGAATCCAGAGCTCTGACAGGCTATTTCGAAGCGCCATCTCGTTCTGCGGCCGTTGAAGGTCGTGGTTAAAGGAACTCTTTAGCAAATCGATAAAGGGCATATCGTCGGGGTTGGTGGGCGACCATTTGAGCACATCGACGCCTCGACATTGCAGCAAAGGATTGATGTAGCGCTTTTGGAGACGTCCCGCGGGATCGCCGAGCATCGACGGCTGAAAGATATGCAGCATTTGAATGGCTGGCGCCGAATTGGGTGATTGTAGGGTGCTGTGCAAAACGCCGCCGTTGATAAAGCCGGCGGACCCTTCCTCAAAGCGCACGTGTTCATGAGCCGCGCGCGTTCGATAGTCAATTGCTCCCCGCTCCATGTAGAAAAGCTCGACTTCGGAATGCCAGTGCCAGGGGACGGAATTGCCCGGATAGCGAGCGAATTCTGCGCGTTCGGCAATATAGGGCCAGTCTTCGGCGGTCTCGGGAAACGCTTCCTCGCGTCCTCCGCGGTGCAATTCTATGTGATCCATGTTTCGCATGGCATCAGTATAAAGCGCGATGGGCTTAGATTGCTCTTGCCTGTTCGGGGAACGCCTTGTCTAGAGATGCTTGGAGCTTTTCGAAGGATGCTCGCAAGTTGTGGCTCTGGTTGGTTGAGCGTTTGGCTTTTGTGGCGGGGGAGTCGAGGAGACTGTTTCTCTGTGTCGGGGGGAAGGAGAAAAGGTTTGCATATTTTAGGGATGGCTGCTGTGTTGCGTCATTGGAAGAATGCATGCTTATGCGGCCTCCTCGATGTCCACCAAAAGGTTGCGCACGGGGTGTGCTGCTAGGTCCCGTGCGTTGGCAGTATTATGCCGCGAGCGCAGATAAGGAAGCGCTAAAGAAAGGCTTAATGAGGTTTGACGTTGCGATGAAACCGCAGGTCAAAGCTATCGAGTAACACTCTTGAAAGGTTTGGGGCTTAAGGGCTTTCTAAGGTTTGTGGCGTGGATGTGGCGTGGACGTGCGGAGCGTGTGAATGCTCGCTCCTAGCGCTTCGGCTCTGCGGCGCGCACCTGCTCGATGACCTTTTCCATGGTGGCGTCGATGCGGTCCTTTTTGAGTTCGCATTCCCAGATGGTTATGGGCGTCCAGCCCATTTCGGTGAGTGCTGCCACGGCAGCTCGGTCGCGCTCGACGTTGCGACGGAACTTTGTCTCCCAAAACTCGACATTGCGCTTGGGCTGACTTGGGTTGCATTTGGGGCAGCGGTGCCAAAAGCAGCCGTTGACGAAGATGGCGATCTTGCGTCCGGGGAAGGCGATGTCGGGCTTGCCGGGGACTTTCCATTCCAGGCGATAACCCGTGAGTCCCGCAGCGCGCAGGCGCTGCCGTACGAGCAGCTCTGGCTTGGTGTTGGCGCGCTTGTTGCCCTTCATGGACTTTTTTATAGCGGCGCGACGGCGCACGAGCTCACGCTCGTCGGCGGAAAGGTCCGAGGTATCGATGCCGTCCAGCAGGCCGGGCTTGGGACGCTTTTTGCTGCGGCGCTTAGGTGCGCGCTTGGGTTTGGTGGCGGGTTTGTCGGCTGTGTTGGGCGCGGCGTCATCGGCGGAGCTTGCCTCAAGCCGGTCTTCCTTCAACTCAATCAGAGCATCGATAAGCCCTTTGTCGGCGGGCATCCACTCAACGGTGGCAAGCGAGGTGCGCGGAATCCAGCGGATATCGAGCTGACGGTCGTGCTTCTGGGGTTCATCGGATTCATCAGCGAGCGAGCAGTAATAGCACTCCATCGAGAGGTGAAAATCGGGGTAGTCATACTCAACGGTATAGAAATCGCGCAGGTTGGTGACTTTTACCTGCAGCTCTTCCATGAGCTCGCGGCGAACGGCGTCCTCGGGTGTCTCGCCGCGCATGAGCTTGCCACCGGGGAACTCCCAAAGTCCCTGCATGTCGCCATAGCCGCGCTGCACGGCCAGTAGCTCGTCGGATCCTTCCTTGCGAATGATCCCAGCGGCAACATGAATAGTCTTCAACAGGAGTCCTCTCTCAATATCATCACGTGGCAGGCTGGCTACTCGTACCTTACACAACGGTAAGGCAAGCGTAAGCCATATCGATGGTAGCCGACTCGTCTTCTTGCGACTATAGATGCCGTAGACTAATCGCAAGAAAGGACTCGGTATGCAAACCACGCAAGCAGCGACCCCGGTACTGGAGGTCGCGCATCTCGAAAAGGTATATGGAGCGCTGGGCAACGTGACCCGTGCGCTCAACGACGTCAGCTTTACCGTCAACCGCGGCGAATTCGTTGGCATCATGGGCGCCTCGGGCTCGGGCAAGTCGACGTTGCTCAACTGCGTCTCGACCATCGATAGCGCCACGAGCGGCACGATCCGCATCAACGGACAGGACGTAACGCGCATGAAGCAGGCCAAGCTCTCGCAGTTCCGACGCGAGGAGCTGGGCTTTATCTTCCAGGACTCCAACCTGCTCGATACGCTCACGGCACGCGAGAACATCGCCCTGCCGCTCACCATTGCCCGCACAAACTCGGCAGAGATCTCGACCCGCGTGCAGGATGTGGCCGCGCGCCTGTCCGTGAGCCAGGTACTCGACAAATATCCCTACCAGATGTCCGGCGGCCAGCAGCAGCGCGTTGCCGCCTGTCGCGCGCTTGTCACCGACCCCACCATGATCATGGCCGACGAGCCCACCGGCGCCCTCGATTCTAAAAGCGCTCGCCTGCTGCTCGAGAGCCTGGAGGCCCTTAACCGCCGCCTGCGCGCCACGGTGCTCATGGTCACGCATGACAGCTTTGCCGCCAGCTACACGAGCCGTGTGCTGTTTATCCGCGACGGCAAGATCTTCACCGAGCTGCGCCGCGGCGACACCGACCGCCGAGAGTTCTTCGACCGCATTATGGAGGTCGTTGCCATGATGGGCGGTGAGGGCTCCGATGCTCTGTAAACTCGCTTGGGGCAACGTCCGCCGCGCCGGCCGCGATTACCTCGTCTACCTTTTGACGCTCACCCTGGGCGTCACGGTCTTCTATGCCTTTAACACCATCTCGATGCAGGTCGATATCGCCGGAATCGATGAAGAGGGCTTGGCGCAGGTAATGGGCAGCATGCTCGGCGACCTGACGTACTTTTTGGCCGGTGTCATGGCCTTTTTGATGGTGTATGCCAATAACTTCATCATGAAACGCCGCAAGAAGGAGTTTGGCCTGTACCAGGTGCTCGGCATGGGGCGCGGGCGCGTCGCTACGATCATGGCGCTCGAGACCGTGATAGTATCGGTCGTGGCCTTTGTCGCCGGCATTGTGCTGGGTGTGGGACTCTCCCAGCTCATGACGTTCTTTACGGCCTCGCTCTTTAAGACACAGATCGCCAATTTCCACTTCTTTTTCTCGGTGCATGCGTTCAATCTGACCCTTGCCTGCATGCTCGTAATGTTTGTGCTCACGCTACTGCTGAACCTTCGCGCCGTGCGTCGTACCAAACTCATCGAGCTTATGGGTGCCGAGCGCCGCAACGAGAGCATCAAGACACGCAACCCCTGGATCGCGATTGCCATCTTTGCCGTGGGCGTGGTACTTGTGGGCGTGGCCTATTACCGTCTGCTACGTGATGGGTTCCCGCTAACCGCGACGGACAGCAAGTTGCAAGAGGCCATGAACCAGTTTGGTATTACGACCGCTATGGTTACCGTAGGCACCTTTGCCCTGTTCTGGGGACTCTCGGGTATGCTCATCAAGCTGCTGCAGAGCCTGCGCGGCGTGTATTGGCGCGGCCTCAACATGTTTACCGTGCGCCAGCTTGCGGCCAAGGTCAACACGGTGTGCTTTTCGATGGGCGTCATCGCGATGCTCCTGTTTTTGGCCATCACCTCGGTGACGTGCGGTATGTCGATTGCCAACGTGATGAACGAAAACCTGGAGCGCTATAACCCTGTTGATGTGTCTCAGACGTATGTCTATTACACGCCCGATACGCTCGACTACTACAAAGGGTACAAAGGGTATGTCAATCCGTCTGAGGCCGATCGCATGGTGCTGGCCGATACAACGGTCGATTTGTACCCTGCATGGCACGGCAAGGGCAAGTCGGCGGGCAACAACGACGAGACCGGCAAGAAGGTCAATATCGCCGATGTTGCCGGTGAGCATGTGCAGATCGATTCGTATCTGAGTTACCCGCTTGGCGGCTCGGACCCTTCGGTGACCCCAGGTGAGATGTGCAAGACCATGGGCGAAAAGCTTCCCAAGGCGTTCGGGGGTAGCAATGCCGATACGATGGGTCTGTTTGTGACGCCGGCGAGCCAGTACAACAAACTGCGTCAGATGATGGGCGAGGAGCCGGTGCACATCGGTCGCGACCAGTACCTGCTCACGTGTGATATGGGCGGCGAGCTGGTCGACCTGTACACCAAGTATATGGCTGACGGCCATGCCCTTACCTTGGGCGGGCATACGCTCAAGCCCGCAACCGATAAGTCGGACGAAGATACGGCGGCCATCGCCAACTCGGCGATGGGCAGTAATCCGGGTACCGTCGTCGTTGCCGACGAGCTGTTGTCCCAACTTAATCTGCAGCCGTATTCCAGTAGCCTGCTCGTTAACTACAAACAGGGGATGGATACGACTGAGGCAGACGAGAGCATTAAAAACACTGTGCTCGACGATCTGCTCGTTGACGGCAAGGAGCCGGGGTCGTGGGGAATCTTCATCACACGCTCCGAGATGTACACGCAAGCAGCGCAAATGAACGGTCTTATTAGCTACCTAGCCATCTACATCGGCTTTGTATTGGTCGTTGCATGCGCGGCGATTCTGTCGATCCAGCAACTCTCCAACGTGGCCGACGGCAGCCGCAGCTATCGTGTGCTGGCACAGATCGGCTGTGAGGACCGCCAGATTCGTCATTCGGTGATGGCGCAGCAAGCGGTATTCTTCCTGTTCCCGCTGGCAGTGGGCCTGGCGCACTCCTTTGTGGCACTTAAGGTGATCATCGAGCTGGTGAGCATTTTCGGAAATATGAGCATCGGCGGCACCGTGGGCCTCACCTGCGCGATTTTCCTGGCGGCCTACGGCGGCTACTTCCTGGTAACGTACCTCATGAGTGCCGGCATGGTACAAGCCGCCATCGCCACCCGTTATAGCGAATAACTCGTTCAGCTCGGAATTATCGTAAGTTGAGCATAAGTCAGCGAAAGCGCCCCTAGGCGAACAAGGTGACGTGAAAGAGGAGGGAAGCGTACTTTTGTACGCGACCGACGATTGAACGTCAGATTGCCGCCTAGGGGCGCTTGCAGCGTCGAGCCGTTACGCGGTTTGGTAAAACCGCGTAACTTCATCGCTTCCAGAAGTGGAGGATGAGCGTGGTGCGGTTTTGCTGTTCGGTTTTGACCAGGATGTTGTGGATGTGGGTCTTGACGGTGCCCACGGCAAGGAATAGCTCGTCAGCGATCTCTTGGTTCGATTTGCCCAGCACAACCAGACGCATGACTTCGGTCTCGCGGTTGGAGAGCTTGTAGGCGTTGCGGTAGAAGGGCATCTGCTCTTCGATGTGTCGATCAAGATCGCTGACGTTCTTTTCCTCGGGTGCCTCCTGCATGCGAATCGAAAGCACGTGATAGGCGTAGATAATGAGCAGGATCGCAAAGTAACACGCAAAGATGTTCTCGCTAAAGTTGCGCTCGGATAGGTACAGCTGCAGCCAGGAGGGCGCCAAGCTCATGGGGACCACTAGGATGTTGTAGAAGTCCTCGGCGACGATGCATCCGACCAGAATGGCGCCGATAATCAGGTGCTTTCGCTGGTTGTTAACGCGTGCCTTCAGCTCGACTTGTGTGCTCTTGCGTGCCGTCCAAAAGATATATAGCCCCACGAAAACAAGGAATACCTGACGCATCGTGTAGTAGAGCCATTGATGAATGGGGCCGTAGGGGACAGCGACGATAATCAGCAGCTCGCTCAGCAAGAACGTTGCGACGGGAATGACAAACTGCTTTTTTGAATGCTTGTCGAGCAAATCCATGGCAATGAGCCAAATAAAAGCCTGCGAAGCGGTCGCCACAAAGGTCCGCAACACAGGCATGGTAATTGAGTAATAGTCGCTGGCTGGAAAACTCTGGTTTTGCAGCGTGTATTCAAAAAAGAAAATCTCGGTCATCTCGATGGCATAGCAGATAAATACGCCGCTGCCATAGATAAAGAAGCGTCGACGAGATGAGGCATAGGCGGCAAGCGAGAGTACCGCCGTCACAATACAGATCACGAGTATCGCTAGGGTATAGAAGAACATCAGGGTGTTCATCTGTCACCGTCCCATCTCATTTATTCTATGGCCGAGCTCTGTATACCTTGTGGGATATAGACGTCTCAACCCTTCGTTTCATTGCGGATTAGGCGCCGAGATACAGCATAGCCGTATACCGTTCGCGGTTCTAGATGGTAAACCCCCTGTAAACTCTTGACCTGCGGGTTTATATTGGATTAGAGAGGGTGTAACTCCGTGAACGGTCTTTAATCCCGAATAAACTAGGTAAAAATTGCATACGGGTGAATGATGGTCTTGTCAACACGAGGCGTGATGTTCGAGCGCCTCATAGTTAATAGTCGGCAAGACCGGCGGAAAGGAAATCGACATGGCACTGCCTAAGGATTTCATCGACACCAACGACTTCACCAAAGAGCAGATCCTGGCTATCGAGGATCTTGGCCTGGCAATGAAGAAGGCCATCAAGGTTGACGGTTATTATCCGCACCTGCTCCGCAACCAGAGCCTTGGCATGATCTTCCAGCAGGTCTCCACCCGCACCCGTCTTTCCTTCGAGACGGCTATGACCGACCTCGGCGGCCACGCTCAGTTCTATGGCCCTGGCACCATCCAGCTCGGTGGCCATGAGTCCCTGGGCGACACCGCTCGCGTCATGGGTTCGCTGCTCGACATCATGATGGCTCGCGTTGACCGTCACAAGGACGTCGTCGGCCTCGCCGAGGGCTCCGCTGCGCCCGTCATCAACGGCATGTCCGAGTTCAACCATCCCACGCAGGAGATGGGCGACCTCATGACCATGCTCGAGAACCTCCCCGGGGGCAAGAAGATCGAGGACTGCACCCTGGCCTTCATCGGCGACGCCACCCAGGTCTGCGTCTCCCTCATGTTCATCGCCTCCAAGGTCGGCATGAAGTTTGTCCAGTTTGGACCTAAGGGCCACCAGATCCCCGACGGCGGCCTGCATGTTGGCACCGTTGAGGAGCGCGCCGAGTTCGGCAAGCAGATGATGGCCATCGCCGAGGAGAACTGCAAGGTCTCCGGCGGCTCCATCGTCATTTCCGACGACATCGAGTGCATCAAGGGTGCCGACTTCATCTACACCGACGTGTGGTATGGCCTGTACGACGAGGAGGTCTCGGGCGAGAACTACATGGACGTGTTCTATCCCAAGTATCAGGTCACCATGGACATGATGAACTTCGCCGGCGCAGACTCCAAGTTCATGCACTGCCTGCCGGCCACCCGCAACGAGGAGGTCGTCGACGAGGTCATGGACGATCCCGAGCGCTCCCTGTGCTGGGTCGAGGCCGAGAACCGCAAGCACTCTATCCGTGCTCTCCTTGCCGCTCTGGGCAAGCGCACCCCGCTCAACGACGAGGGTGTCGAGTACTCCGCCAAGGCCGAGCTCCACGCCGCTCTCGAGGCTCTCGAGCAGCTCTAAGCCTCAAGGCCTCTAAAAGCACGTTTGCGGGCGGCGGATGCTCGTCTCCTGTCGCCCGCTCACCGAGGCCCAAGCGATTGCCTTAGTGCCTTGGGCCTCGGATCTGTCCAAGACTGAGCAAAGGAGCTCATCATGAGCGACGGAAAGAAAAAGCTTTCCTTCTTGACGGTCATTTCGACCATCATCTGCGTCGTCTTCGTCTGCGAGGCCGCCGCGCCTGCTGCTGCCATTGGCAACCAGCAGTTCTTCTGGTGGATCTTCCTGATCCTGACCTTCCTGCTCCCGTATGGCATGGTTGTCGCCGAGCTCGGCACCACCTATGACGGCGAGGGTGGCATTTACGACTGGGTACGCGATGGCCTGGGCGACAAGTGGGGCGCCCGCATTTCGTACTACTACTGGGTTAACTACCCGCTGTGGATTGCCTCGCTGGCTACCATGTTCCCCGACATTCTGGGCATGGTCTTTGGCGTTGAGTTCAATCTGATCGCCAAGATGGGTATCGATCTTGCCTTTGTGTGGATCGTCTACCTCATGGGCCGCTCCAAGGCGGCTGACTCCGAGTGGGTCCTCAACGGTGGCGCCATCATCAAGGTCGCCGTTGCCGTTATCGTCGGCGCTCTGGGCATTTGGTACGCCATGGAGAATGGTTTTGCGAACGATATGTCCGCCACCACCTTCCTGCCCGAGCTCACCAACACTAACGCCCTCGGCTATCTGTCGATCATCATCTTTAACTTCATGGGCTTCGAGGTCATCTGCACCATGACCGACGACATGGCCGATCCTGCTCGCGATATCCCCAAGGCAATCATTGTCGGTGGTCTGTCCATCGCCGTGATCTACCTGTTCGCCGGCTTTGGCATCGGTGCCGCCGTGCCGGCCGATGCCATCGACCCCGACTACGGCATGATCTTTGCCGTCCAGACCATGGTGGGCGACTCCATGATCTTCAAGGTCATCTGCATCGCCTTCCTGATCACCCTGTTCGCCAACATGGCTGCTTGGTCCTTCGGCGTTAACTCCGTTGCTCGCTATGCTGCCGAGCACGGCAACATGCCCAAGGTCTTTGCTTCGATGATCTCCAAGGACGACATGCCCAACGGCGCCAACCTGGTCAACGCCGTCGTTGCCTCCCTGGTGCTGTGCCTGCAGCTCGTTCCCATCGACGCCATCTCCAACGGCGTCTTCTGGATGCTCTTCGGCACCTCCGTCGTCTTCCTGCTGCTGACCTACATCCCGATGTTCCCGGCGTTCCTCAACCTTCGCAAGAACGACCCCGACCGCGAGCGCATCTTCACGTTCCCGTTTAAGGGTGCCATGATGAAGGTCATGCTGGCCATCCCTTGCATCGAGCTGATCCTGGCCATCGTTGCAACGCTGGTGCCGCTCTCTGCCGCTGAAATTGGCGACAAGCTCCCGATGATCGTTATCTTCATCGTGCTTCTGCTCATCGGCGAGGTTGTCCGCGTCGTCAGCGCCAAGGGCCGCGAGACCGAGTACAAGGGCCTCACTCCCGAGCTGGCAGCTCAGCGTCTCGCTGAGGAGGCTGCCGAGGCCGAGGAGAACTAGAGCACCCGGATTCGGGGCTCCAACCCTCATCATCTTCTAACCATTCCCCCGGGGTGGGTGTGAGCGATAGCTCCGGTAACCACCGCCCACCCCAATCTCTCTTCCGTATCCTTCGTGCGTTTTGTCTCCGCGCACTTGGTTACGTCGTCGCTTGCCGGTGCGATTCCGTGAAAACCGGCACCGGGCGCCTCGACCTTTGCCGGGGAACGGGCGCCTACCATCTCTTGGTTTTAGGCTGCGGGTAACCCGCCCGCAGCAAGCGATCGTTCGATTTGGAGGAAATCTTATGCGTACGATCACCGAGTCCGAGTCCACCCCCAAGGCCGACGGCTTCTTTATGCCCGCTGAGTTCGCCCCGCAGGATCGCGTGTGGATGGGCTGGCCCCACCGCACCGACACCTGGGCCCACGGCGCCAAGCCGGCTCAGAAGCAGTATGCCGCCATCGCCCGCGCCATCTCCGAGTTCACCCCGGTCTATATGTGCGCCAACCAGGTCGACTACGCCAACTGCAAGGCCGTCTTCGAGAACGACGAGAACGTCACCGTCATCGAGATGACCACCGACGACGCCTGGTTCCGCGACACCGCCGCCACCTACGTCATCAACGGCAAGGGCGAGAAGCGCGCCAACCACTGGCACTTCAACGCCTACGGTGGCCTCGTCGACGGCCTGTACTTCCCGTGGGACAAGGACGAGCAGATCGCCCTCAAGATGGCTGAGCTCTCCGGCTGCCGCCGCTATCGTCCCGACGACATGATCCTCGAGGGCGGCTCCATCACCGTCGACGGCGAGGGCACCCTTGTCGTGACCGACCAGTGCCTGCTTTCCCCGGGCCGCACCTGCTCTGCGGTGCTCGAGGAGGAAGAGGATCCCGAGTCCATCTGGCCCAAGTTCCACAAGAAGTTTGAGCCCTGGAGCGAGGAGCTTCGTGCCTACATGGACGAGCACCTCAAGGATTACCTGGGTGTCGAGAAGGTCATCTGGGTCAAGGAGGGCATCGACCCCGAGGAGACCAACGGCCACATCGATGACGTCGCCACGTTCATCGCCCCGGGCGTCATGGCCTGCATCTGGACCGACGATCCCGAGTACCCGTTCTACGAGCAGTGCCACGCTGCCTACGAGACCCTCTCCAACGCCGTCGACGCCAAGGGCCGCAAGATGAAGGTCTACAAGCTCTGCATGCCCGTGAACCCGCTGTTCATGGACCAGGCTTCCTGCGACACCATCGATGCCGACGAGAACGCCGAGCCGCGCGTCCCCGACGAGCCGCTGATCGCCTCCTACATGAACTACCTCGTGACCAACCACGGCGTTATCGTCCCGCAGTACGGCGACGAGAACGACCAGCTGGCCGTCGACACGCTCCAGAAGATCTACGACGAGGTCTGGGGCGAGGGCGTCTACAAGTGCGTCGGCGTTCAGTCCGAGCAGGTCGTCTTCGGTGGCGGCAACATCCACTGCATTACTCAGCAGGAGCCGTCCGCGTAATTGTCTGTCTTCCCGAGGCACGGCACCTTGCCCTTCAATCGTCGGGCATGACCCTTAAGGTCTATGCCCTCCTCTTTCAGGGCAATCTGCCGCACCTCGGAAACCCAGCCAATCACGCAGACGCTTAATCGTCTGGCTTCCTGAGCCGTGATGCTTCGGGAACCCAGCCGATCAATCGGACGGTCGGTGAATCGGACCATCTCGGGGCATTGATGGTCGGTTTATTCGATGTCTTGGTCGGCTGGGTTTTTCTTTGGGCACTCCGTTGCCTCCACTTCGGAGTGCCCGCCTCTTTGATTGAGTACGCGTCTGATCTGGGATTTATTGCGGGTTAGGCCAATTGTTCGCTTGAATATCCCAGGTCAGACGCGTCTTCAATTGCCAAAAGATTCCGGTCGCAATCGCGGCCGTTTTGATCGGAGTATCTATGTACCAGCGTATCGTTATCTACACGCGCCTGTTCCGCGAGCGTTGGTCCAACAATTGCATCCTCTCTTCTCTTTGGGATGGCACCTGCACCGGTGACGCGGCCTGCAACCCTACCTTGGGCTGCGCCTTCGGTACAGATGCCATCCTTTTTGCTGTAGGGGGAGCGTGTCGTGGCAGGTAAAAAGTTCTCCCTGTTCGAGGTCATCCTCTCGGTTATCTGCGTTGTCTTTACCATCGAGGCGGCCGCTCCGGCATCTGCCATGGGTAACGTGCAGTTCTTCTGGTGGATCTTCCTCATCATTACGTTTTTGCTTCCCTATGGCCTGGTGGTGGCCGAGCTCGGTACGGCGTTCGATTCCGAGGGCGGCCTGTACGATTGGGTTCGCCTGGGCTTGGGCGACCGTTGGGGCGCCCGCTGCTCCTGGTGCTATTGGGTCAACTTTCCACTGTGGGTGGCAAGTATCGCCTGCATGTTCCCCAGTGTCATCAATGCGGTATGGGGCATCGAATTTTCGCTTGGGGTCCGAATTGCCATCGAGCTTGCCTTTGTGTGGGGCGTCACGGTCATGGCAATGCAGCCGGTGGCCGAGGCCGATTGGGTCATGGATGGCGGCGCCGTCATCAAGGTGCTCATTACCGCCGTGGTGGGAATCATCGGCATCTGGTTTGCCTGCAACAACGGCTTTGCCAACGATATGTCGTTTAAGACATTTGTCCCCGATCTGGGAGACACTAACTCACTGACGTATCTTTCAATCATCCTATTCAACTTTATGGGCTTTGAGGTGGTCGCGACCTTTGCCAGCACGATGAAGAACCCATCGAGCGATATCCCCAAGGCGGTTATCGCCGGTGGCGTTGCCATCGCGGCGATCTACATTATCTGTGGCATCGGTATTGGAGCCGCGGTTCCCACCGAGCAGCTTTCACTCGATTCGGGCATTGTGGACGCGGTTGCCGCCATGGTGGGGCGCGCTCACCCGCTGACGATGGTCGTGGGCGTGGCCTTTCTGGTAACGCTGTTTGCCAACATGATCTGTTGGAGCTTTGGCGTCAACAACGTGGCGAGCTATGCCGCGCGCCATGGCAACATGCCGCGTCCCTTTGCGCTGGTGTCCAAGAAGACCGGCATGCCCAACGGCTCGGCACTCATTAACGGTTGTTTTGCCAGCTTGGTGCTGCTACTTCAGATTCCGCTGGGTGAAGGTTCCGACGTCTTTTGGGTCTTCTTCTCGATGAACGTCGTCTTTCTGCTCATGAGCTATATCCCGATGTTCCCGGCGTTTTGGCGCCTGCGTAAATACGACGACCGCCCGCGTGTGTTTCGCGCGCCCTTCGAGGGCAAGGTGCTTGCGGTAGCGCTTGCGGTGCCGGTGGTAGAACTCGTGCTTTCGATTGTTGCGACAATCGTGCCGCTTAACAGCTCGCCCGCCGAGATGTCAAAGTTGCCGATCCTCATGGGTGTGGTGATCGGCGTGTTGCTGGGCGAGGTTTCGCGCCTCATATCGCGCCGCGGCCGCAGCATCGACAATCCCGGCGTTGGCGCAAGGGGGACAGGTCGCTTTGCACCAAAACAGTAGCGCCGCGAGTTGTGCGGTGCTAGATGCATCTTGGATTACTGCTCACGCTGCTCGGGATCAGATGCGAGCTTGGGTGCAAAGTAGGGGACGTGGCCCAGGTAGGGGCAGCTGTCCGAACGCGCCTCAACGGCGCAGGGGACATTGTCGTAGGTCATGGAAGAACCGAGTCGGGTGATGGCCTTGGCGGCGGGCGCGACGAGCATCTTGAGCGGAGCGATCGGTGTCATGGCATCTCCTTTCATCGGTGAGACACAGCTTGTTTTTCTAAACGATACAGTACGTTTAATCGGTGAGTCTAATCTTGCGGCAAAGAATCTGTCAACATCCTCACAGCATCTAGACAGGGGAGGCGGGCATGAGTTTCGCGTTCTATATCTACACCACGATTATCATGGGTGTGGCTCTGGTGACCAGTGCCGTGGCATTGGTGGTTTGGCTCATGACGCGCCGTCGCGACAGCCTCGTGGCCGCGGCGGGTTTTTTGCTCTATATGCTCGATATGTCGGTCATCTTTTTTGACGAGTACAATCGGCTCAAATACGACTACGCCGTTACCTTTAGCGAGCCGCTGCAGCACCCCTTGCTGCGCTGCGTGCTTGGTATTGCCATCTATGCCTGCGCGGTGCTATGGATGTTTGCGCGCTTGCGCAAAAGACCGACGTCGCGCATGCTCGGACTCGCTATCGTGCCGTTTTCAATCTTGCAATTGCTGCTGGTGCCTCGCAGCGGCGCTGCCGGAGAGGTGCAGCAGTATCTCTTTTGGCTCACGCGTGACCTGGGTAATGTAGGATGTCTTGCCTATGCCGCCTGGCATTACCGGTACAGAGCAACGCGTGTTGAGAAACTCGACCTCGACCGCTCAAAGCTCTTTTGGAAGGTGGCCTTCGTTCTTGTGTTTTGCGTGATCGCCGAGGACACCTACATGATCTTGTTCTGCCGCCCCGACTCCCAAAACCCCGTCATCGGCCTCTTTTTGTGGTATCTGTCCGAGCGCAATATCTCCGAAAACGTGCTGCTCGTGGTATGCGCGGCTCAGCTTTTTTGCCAGTTTAGCCATATCCTGCGTGTGTATGCCCGTCATCCGCGTGCCGATGAGGACGTGGCAGCCGAGAGCGCAAGCTCTGAGGACGATCTCGCATCGCGTGTGGTGATTTATGCCGACGCCCATAAGCTGTCACGGCGCGAGCAGGAGGTGCTCACGCTGGTGCTGAAGGGCAACGACGCCCAAAACATCGCCAGCGAGTTGGTCATCAGCCCTGGCACGGTCAAGGCACACTTGCATCGCATCTACGTTAAAAGCGGCGTCTCCAACCGAGATGACCTTATAGATACCTTTTGGCGTTCCTAGCCTCATTCTTCCTCGCATGCGGGTCTTGCTGTGTGGGCGGCCACACCGTTGGGCGTAATGAAGCGGTAATAATCTCAGACAATAAACCTGCAGGTAAAGCGTGTAAACCTGCTTAAACTGACCGTTTGCGGTCCCTGGCCTTGGCACGGATTTGCCCCTGTGTATCAATGGGTGTAGCGCGAAGCCGCGGACGTGGGACAGACGTCCGAGCACGGCTTGTAGGCACGCGCCGATGCGGGAGCGCTACGCTCCCAACCGAGTGCCCACGCGGGCGGTGCGTCCGCGTTGCAACCAAAGATGCCTGAGGAGGCTCACATGGACAAGGCTGATGTAGTTATCAAGAGCGACGCCGTCTTTACCGGCGATGGGCTCGAGCCGTTTAAGGGCGGCGTTGCCGTGCGGGGCGATAAAATCGTTGCCTGCGGTGACGATGCTCACCTGGCACCGTTTATCGGTCCCGATACCGAGGTGCGCGACTTTGGCGACCAGCTCGTCATGCCCGGCCTGATCGACTCGCACACGCATTTTGCCCAGGGCGCGTTTATGACCGACCCCGATTTTGCCGTCAACCTCATCGGCTGCACCAGTTTTGAGATGGCGATGGAACGTGTCGTGGCGTTTGCGGCCGACCATCCCGATAACGAGTGGATTCTGGGCTGCCAGATTATCCAGTTCCAGTGGGATGTCCCCGAGATGCCCACGGCCGCGATGATCGATGAGTACATCTCCGACCGCCCGGTATTTCTGCAGCAGGTTGACTTGCATACCTTTAGTGCCAATACCTGCGCCATCAACAAGGTGGGAGTAACTTCGCAGACGCCCGATCCCGCAGGCGGCAAGATCCTTAAGGATGCCGACGGCAATCTGACGGGCGTGTTTTCCAACAACGCCGGCGCCTTCTTTATGGACGAGGTCTACGATCCAGCGCCCGAGGTTGTTGACGCGTCGTTTGCAAAAACCGCCCGGCGCGCCAATGCCCTGGGAATCACTACGGTCGGCATGGTCAATCCTACGTTTGTGAGCATGGAAAACCCGTATGCGGTGTTGGCAGGTCTTAATGCCAAGGGCGACTTGCCGCTGCGCGTGTTCCTGTACACCGACCTGTTCGAAAACGAGTCCTTGACGCTCGAGCAGATCAAGGAGAAATACGCCTTCCCGGGTACGCAGGTGGAGTGGCACGGCTTTAAGCAGTTCCTTGATGGTGTGTGCTCCGACCATACCGCCTGGATGCTTGAACCCTATAGCAACGCACCCGACACCTGTGGTGAGCCCGCGGAGGAGCCGGAGCGCATCCGTGCTGCCATCCTGAGGGCGCAGGAATGGGGCGTTGACACGCGCATCCATGCAATCGGCGATCGCTCGGTGCGTTTTGTGCTCGATTGCTTTGAGGAGGGCGAGCGCTTGCATGGCAAGCGGGATTGTCGCCACTCCATGGAGCACAACGAGACGGTTCAACCCGAGGATATGCCGCGTTATGCCGAGCTCGGCGTCTGCCCCGGCATGCAGCCGTGGCACATGCTGCTCGATATGGCTGACCTTGCCAAGGACGAAGCCGTGGGTCCCGAGCGTGCCGCGCTTTCGTGGCCCCTGCATAGCCTGCTTGCCAGCGGAGCCGTGGTGCACCTGGGCAGTGACTTCCCCGTTGTGGGCTTGGAGCCCATGGAGGAGGTGTACGGCGCGGTCTTCCGCATGCTCGAGGACGGTTCCAACCCTGAGGGCTGGTTCCCCCAGGAGCGCATTACCATGGCCGAGGCTCTGCGCGCCTACACCTATGGCAGCGCCTACGCCATGCATGCCGAGGACCGCATCGGCACGCTCGCGTGCGGCAAACAGGCAGATATCTGCGTGCTCGACCGCAATCTCTTTGATTGCGAGCCGGCCGAGGTGCTCGAGGCTACCGCAGCCCTCACGATGATCGCCGGCAAGGTGGTCTTTGAGGCATAGCGCCATCGTTTGATTGGGCGGCTTGGTGCCAGTTGTCAGCCGCCTGACATCCATTCAGCACTACTCTCTCAAGGAAAGGGGAGAACAATGGCAGAAGAAGTAACCGCTGCCGTGGAGGAGGAGCGCGAGCTCGCCTCCCAACCGATTCCCGGTCTGGTGCGTAAGTACACCATCGTCACCGGCCAGGGCATGCTCGCCCAGATCATCATGGTGGTCCTTGAGGGCCTCGTGATGGGTTGGGGCCTAGGTGCCCACGGCCTGGCCTGTGTCTCGATCATTATGTCGGTCGAGTACATCAACCTGGCCTTTGGCAACCTGTTTGGCACCGGCGTGCCCGCCGTGGTGGGCAACCTTTTGGGTGCCGGCGACATCAAGGGCGCAAGTAAGGCTTTTAGCCAGGGCTTTTGGCTCACCACGATCGTGAGTGTGCTGCTTGCTGTGGTGATGGCAGTGTTTACCGAGCCCATCTGCACATTCTTTGGCGCCACGCCCGACATCATGGCCGATACCGTTGCCGGCGTGCGCACCTTCGCCGTGCTGCTGCCGCTCACGGTCATTGGCCAGATGATCACCGCTGTGATGCGTGTGGACGAGAAGGTTCAGATCCAGGCCAACCTCATGACCGTTTCGGCCATCGTCGCCATCTGTTGGCTCGCGCTTTCCACGTTTGTGCTCAAGTTTGGCGTTATGGGCGCCGGCGTGTACTACGGGCTTTCCATCGGTATCTGGGCCATCGGTATCTTCTGGTTCATCGGGGGCAAAAAGTCCCAGCTCCAGATTAGCCTGGCCGACCTTAAGCTCGACCTCGCCATCTGCGGCCAGATCTTCAAGATCGGCTTCCCGTTCTTCCTGGTCCAGGGTGCGACCTTTATCTTTAATACCGTTGCCAACTCGCTTTTGGGTTCGCTCGGCGGCGACATGGGCTCGCTCTACATCGCAGCCTTTGGCGTGATCAACGGCTACATCCTCTACATTACCATGATGGTTGCCCAGTGCTTCTCCTACGGTCTGCAGCCCATCGCTGCCTTCAACGCCGGCGCAAAGGCTTGGGCACGCCTTAAGGAGACGCTCTCCTGCACGCTTAAGTACCAGGTTGTGACGCTGGCGCTGGTCACCGTCGCGCTCTGGCTTGCCGCCACCCCGGTGTGCGCCTTCTTTGCCGGCAGCGATCCTGCGCTCGTTGAGGTTGCCGCCAACGCCACGCGTACTGTCATCCTGGCTGTTGCCCTGGGCTATCTTGCCATGACCATGTCGATGTATTTCCAGGCGGTCGAGAAGGTGGGTGTCGCCACGTTTACGGGCCTGCTTCGCTATGTGATCTGCTCGGTGCCGCTTATGTACCTCCTCGGCAACATGATGGGTGTTGAGGGCGTGTGGATCGCCCTGGTGGTGGCCGACGCCATTACCGGCATCATCTCCATTGCGCTCGCCGCGCACGAGTCCAAGCGCCTGAGCGGGCTTCCCGCGTAGCCAACGCGCGCTTGCGACACATGACAGCGACTGTTTAATGCAAGCCGCCGCAGATGCTCCCAAGGCGTCTGCGGCGGTTCTTTGCAACGAGGTTCAAATAGGCAATCTACCAGCGCTACTTTCAAATTAAAGGTCGGCTTATGATTGTTCTCGAACCAATGCCATGAGGCCCAGGCGGTTTTTGACGCCGAGCTTGTGATAGAGGGCGTTGACATGCTTTTTTACGGTCGACTCCGAGATATAGAGCTCCTCGGCCATTTCGCGGTTGGTCTTGCCGGCAAGCATCATCTTGAGCACCTCTGCCTCGCGGGGGAGGACTTCGAGCTCGCTGATGAGCGCCTCTAAGGGGTTCTCGCAAGCTTGCTGTGCGGTGCTCTGCGCAAGGATCCCGTACAGGCGCAGGCTCAGGTGCCGCGCGAGCTGGCGTAGGGCTTCGAGCTCTTCGTCCGAAAAATCCCCCGCTTCTCGTGCGCGAAACAGCGTGAGCGACCCCAGGGATGTGCCCCCGTGCGCGAGCGTGGCAGTGCAGCCATAGTAGATGCCGAGCGGCTTCATCCACTCCTGATAGATGGGCGTTGCGTTGCGGCGCTCGACATCCACGAGGTCCAGGTCGCGATAAACATGCACGTTGTGAACGTCAAAGCTCCAAAGGGTGTAGTCAAAGGCGGCATAGCGTTCGTAGTAGCTCTCGAGCTGGTCTTCTGCCATGCCACGGGCAACGGGGCTTACGAATTCTGTCTGTCCGTGTGTGCCGGCGCGTGCGATATCAAACATCGAGGCCCGGTGCGATATCACCTGATTAACTCTATCAAGAAGCCCGGCTTGAAGCGTGGCGAAGTCGCCGCAGCCATGAATCCATAAGGCGCATTCGTTGAGGGCGGACCAGCGGCTCCCGTGGATCTCATCGGGGTTAAAGCGGGTATGCGTGGTATTGGTCATGGATGTCCTTTCATGCGGCTTTGTCAGTATGACACGTCTCGCGCGCCACTAGAACTTTAGGTCAGTGAACGGTGTCCTTTTGGGTGGCGAAAGGGTCCCCTAGGCCCATTGAGAGTGGGCTTCCGGAGCCGCACAATGGGGCCGTCATCACAAAGGGTCGTCCATATCGTTAGGAGCCAACATGAAGACCATTTACGAGAGCGAGTCTACGCCAAAGAAGGACGGATTCTACATGCCCGGCGAGTACGAAGAGCAGGAGCGCACCTGGATTTTGTGGCCGCATCGCTCGGATGTGTGGCGCTGCGGTGCCAAGCCGGCGCAGAAGGTCTTCACCGAGATCATCAAGACCGTTGCACGTTTTCAGCCCATCACTGTGGGCGTCAACACCGAAGACTTCCCCGCGGTGTGTGAGATCTTCGACGGCGTTGAGAACGTGCGCGTTATCCACATGGAGTACAACGACAGCTGGATTCGCGATCCCGGCCCGGCGTTCCTTGTCAACGACAAGGGCGACGTGGCACTCTCGCACTTCCACTTTAACGCGTATGGCGGCTTTATCGACGGTCTGTATTTCCCGTGGGACAAGGATGCGAGCATCGGCTTGCAGGTGGCACAGCTCGAGCAGGTCAACCGCTATCGTCCCGAGGACTACATCCTCGAGGGCGGCTCGTTTAACTGCGACGGCCAGGGCACCGTGGTGACCACCGAGATGTGCCTGCTCAATGAGGACCGCAACCCCCAGTACACCAAGGAGCAGATCGAGGAGAAGCTTGCCGAGTACCTGGGCATCGAGAAGGTCATTTGGATCAAGGATGGCATCGACCCGTTTGAGACCAACGGGCACGTGGACGACGTCGCATGCTTTAGTGCGCCCGGCGAGGTCTGCTGCATGTGGACCGATGATCCCAACCATAAGTTCTACAAGGAGTGCCAAGAGGCGTATAAGACGCTTTCCGAGACGACGGATGCCCGTGGCCGCAAGCTCAAGATCCACAAGGTGATTATGCCTGCGACCTCGGTATATATGACCGAAGAGGAGGCCAGCACGATTGACCCCGTCGAGGGAGTGCTGCCGCGTACTCCCGAGGACGCCTTTGAGCCCAGCTACCTCAACTTCCTGCCCATCAACGGGGCGGTGCTGGTGCCACAGTTTGGCGACCCCAACGATGCCCAGGCACTCAAGGATATCCAGGCTGCCTATCCGAATCGCGAGGTCATCGGCATCATGACGCGCGAGGTCATCTATGGTGGCGGCAACATCCACTGCATCACCCAGCAGCAGCCCAAGGCGCGCTGCAAGTAGAGGCGGTTGCAGGCACACGGGGTAGTGTCGATATGACCTGGGGCCCGCTGGCGCACACGCTGGCGGGCTCTTTTGCGTGCGGCGGGCAGCGTTGCACGCGGGCACTCGGGTCTAAGCGAGGGTACCAGGGACCTTGCTTATCGTCGATAGTTGGTCTAGAATCGTCGATAGTCGATGATAGGGGGTTGCATGCAGCTTGTTGAAAGTGAGACCGTGGAGTTCAAGTGCACATTTACCCCTAAGCTGCTCAAAGCTGTGGTGGCGTTTGCCAATTCGAATGGCGGTACCTTGTATATCGGAATCGACGATTTTGGCAGCATCGTCGGCGTGGACGATATCGATGCCACCATGCTTCAATGCTCTAATGCAATAACCGATGGCGTGTATCCCGACGTTTCTGAAATCACGACGGTCTCCGCATTGGACATCGATGGCGCAGCGTTGGTGAAAATCGAGGTGGAAGCGGGTCCTCACAAGCCGTACTGCCTGTGCTCGAAGGGATTTGTTCCCGCCGGGGTATATCGGCGCCTAGGTCCTGCCAACGTGCCCATCGAGATGGCCCAGATCCGCTCGATGATCAAGCGCACCGACGGCGATTATTTTGAGACCGCGCGCTCTCATGAACAGAGCTTGACGTTTTTTGAAGCCGAGCGGGTCTTTAGGCGCGCGGAGATTACGTTTGACCAAACCTCTCAAAAGAATCTCGGCCTTATCGATGAGCTGGGCTTTTACACCAATTTGGCACTGCTGGTCTCTGACCAAAACCCCTTTGCAGTCCGCGCTGGCCTCTTCAACGACGATGCGTATACCGAGTTTATCGACCGTCAGGATGGCGAGGGCTCGATCTTCAGGCAGATAGAGGATATCGAACGGTTCCTCAATATATCGAACGCAACGCGTATGTACTTTGTGCCGGGAAGGCTCGATCGCATAGATAAGGACGACTATCCCCGCGAGGCTGTTCGAGAGGGAATTCTGAACCTGTTTATCCATCGCGACTACGAATCTTCGGTGGCGTCTCTTATCAAGATGAGCCGTACGGCGCTTGAATTTACCAATGCGGGAGGGCCGCAGCACATCAGCGTCGAGGAGGCGCTTGCGGGCGGCTCGGACGCTCGGAATCCAAAGCTGCAACTGCTCTTTTTGCGTCTGGGGATGGTTGAGGCGTTTGGAACGGGCCTCAAGGGGATCCGTGCGCTCTATGAGGCGGAAGGGTTGGAACCCGAAGTCTGCGCCTACCCTGCAATGTTTAGGTTGTCGCTGCCCAACGTCAACGCCGTGCGCAATTCCTATCTGACGCCTCGTGGCAATAGCGGTCCCAACTTGCGTGGGGATTACAGCGATTATGAGCAGCTCGAGCGGGAAGGGGCGCTGCCGCCCGATGTTTCGCAGGCGTTTGCATCCGTGCGAGCGCAGCGAGAGGGGCACGTGTCGATGAATGGCGACTGCGGCCACGAGGTGCGTGCCAAGCTCGTGGAGGAGCTTGGCTTTGATGTTGCGTGCAAGGCGTCCGCGATGCTACAGGATGTCTCGGACGAGCGACGTGGTGGATACGCTCGCGCCTTGATTCGCTTTGCCCTTGAGCGGCCCCGCGGTTTTACGCGCCAGGATGCTTCGGACGCTCTGGGAACTGGGCGCGACGTGACGCTGCGGGTTATCAACGGTTTGCTTGAGGAAGGCGCACTCGTTAAAGAGGGGCGCGCTCGGGCGACGAGATATCGCGCTGTCGGGCAGGTTTAGGGACGGGCGGTCCGGCCCCCTGGGTTATTCCTGGGCAGAGGCCAAGGGCCGGGTGCCCGGCGCACCTTGATTGAAGGGGTACTTAGAGCGTGCCGCCGTACATGTAGACGATAAAGCCGTCACCGGTGTCTTGGCTGTGGTCTTCTAGGATGCGCTTCATGTTGAGGTGCTCGTAAAACTGCCAGTCGGAGTTGCAGTCGCTCATCAGGAAGAATTTGGTGCAGCCTGCCTTGGCGAGCTCGGCGCGCGCAAGGTCGATGAGCGCGCGGCCGAGTCCCTTGCCCTGCCACTCGGGCACAATGATGATCAGGTTGAGCTGACCCTGGGCGTACTCGTTACCTGTGGCGGCAAAGCGGTCGGCCGTGGCCTTTTCGCGGCTATCGCCAAAGAGTGAGCCCTCGAGTTTGGCATCGGCGGTCTTTGCCATCTCGGTTGCCTGGATAAACAGCTCGTCGTAACGGGGCTCCCAGGTGGGATTGGTACGCGGCTTGCCGTCCTCGAAGATGCCGATGCAGCAGGCGGCGATAATGCGGCCCTCGGTCTCGGCGACGAGTGCGATGGGGGAGCGCTGCAGCTGCATGGCGATGTTAAAACGCGCGCAGAAATCGGCGGCTTCGACGTCGCCGCGGTTGCGCAGTGTGTTGCACCACAGCTGGTTGTAGATGGCAGCGATGCCGTCCAGGTCGTCGAGCGTGGCGGCGCGCAGGGTTATGTTGTCAAGGCTCATGGAGGCTCCTTCCAAGTTGGGTCAGGCCACCCCTGAGTGTGACATGGACGCAGGACGGCCGCATCGACCATTCGGCAGGCGAGCCTCGAATCCTCGGGGACGGAGGGCCCTAAGAAGGAATGAGGGCGGATTTTCGGACACTTGCTCGATGAGAGTGGATAATCTCCCACTTTTAGCGCTGGTATAGGCCAAAAACGGGAGATTATCCACTCTCATTCTGGCCAGTTTCGCCCATGCGCTGGGGTGGGGGATATGCGTCTTCCACCCCTCCTTTCTTTGGTTAAATTTTGCGCTGAAGACAGCGATCTGCATGTCTTTGGCGCAAAATTTATCCGTAGCACATATCAATAAGCGAAAGGCCCGATAGTGAGCGCGTTCTACTTCTTCTACGGAATCACGTTCGTCTTGGTTTGCATGGTGGCGGTGTGCGTATCGGTATGCACGTACCTCGTCTCACATCGAACAAGCTACTTGACGGTCTCGGCCTTCTTTTTCTTCGACATGCTCGAAAGTGCCATCGTATTCCTCGATGAGTATCAGGGCCGTAAGATGATGGCAGATATCCTCAGCAGCCAATTTCCCATGACTCACCCCATAACGAAACTCGTCCTATCGATTGGAATCATGGCGAGCATGTGGGCATTTGCATTGGCGATCGTAAACAAGACGAGCCGGCTTCACATGCTCGTGCCCTGCATCGCCTTTTCTGCTTTCGAGGCCATGTCGCTTGTGTTGCAGCCCGATTCAATCAAACAACTCGCCTTTTATGCGTTGCGTTCCTTGTTCATGTTCGTGGCGTTTGGCATGATTTTCGTCTGCTACCGCAAAAGCAAGCCGTTGGCGCGAAAGAGCTTCTACGCACGCTACGGCAGGTTTCTTATTGTGATGGCTGTGTTGACGGCGTTTGTTCTGATCGAGGATGTACGCGTTCTCGGGCTGAATATTGGGCGGATCGAAGTCATCGATTACCTGTATTTTTCCTACGGCAGAAACATCCCAGAGAACATCATGAGCGTGGTGGCCGCGATATATACCGTTCGTACGGCGTCGCAGATCTTGGCGTTGCGCTTTTCTGCTCCGCCCACAACGTTTGGCACCTCTGCCAAACAGATTGCGGAGGTCCGCTTCTCGGCATTCTGCGACCAACACGATATCTCCGCGCGTGAACGCGAAGTGCTCGACCTTCTGCTCGATGGCCAGGATAACCGCGCCATAGCGAATGATTTATTTATCTCTGTCGGTACGGTCAAATCGCATGTTCACACGATATTCCGTAAATGCGGTGTCTCATCGCGGTCCGAGCTTCTTCAGAACTTTTGGGCAGGTTAAAGGCAGGGTTATAGGGGATATAAGCCTCCGCTTACGGCAATAACCCCGTTTGTGCAGACAAGTTTATACCGGGGGGTGCTATTCAGGTGATAGCGAGCGTCGCGAAAGCGCGGCGATGTCAACAGAAAGGTGGGTTATATGAAGACCTCTATCCCTCCCGTTTCCCGTAGAAGCTTTCTCGGCCTGAGCACGTTGGGCGCCGCGGCTGTTGCGGTGGGTGCCGCCGGCTGCGCCAACAATTCTTCAAATGCCGGAAGCACCGGCAGCGCGATTTCCGATAAGGCATCCATCGTCTTTCGTAACGGCACGATTCAGACGATGGTCAAAGAGGGCGACACCGCGGCCGCCCTGGCTGTCTCGGGCAACAAAATCGTATATGTAGGCGAAGACTCCGGTGTTGACGAGTACATCGATGACAACACGCGCGTCATCGATCTCGATGGCGGTATGGTGACTCCCGGCTTTATGGACGGCCATATCCACGCTCCGGGCAACTGGGTGACCGCACTGTACGAGATCGATCTTACCAAGAGCACCACGATCGATGAGTATAAGAAGGTGATCAGTGATTTTGTAACCAAGCATCCCGATGATGAGGCTTACGTTGGCGGCTCGTTCATGATCAACGCCTTCGAGCAAGAGGATGGCACCAATCCCGGCCCCAACAAGTCCATTCTCGATGAGATCTGCTCCGATAAGCCCATCATGCTGTGCGATGTTTCCTATCATTCGGTGTGGGTCAACAGCCGTGCGCTCGAGCTTGCGGGCATCGATAACGATACCCCCAATCCCACGGGCGGCATCATCACCCGCGATGCAAACGGCGAGGCGACTGGCTACTTGATCGATTCTGCTGCCACTATGGTGAGGGAGGTTGTCTCCGTCGAGCATACGGACAAGGAGCTTGAGAACGCTATCGACAAGTACCAGCAGGTGGCTACGAAATACGGCATCACCGGCATTACCAACATAAGCGTCGTGGGAAAGTCTACGGCACAGGATTGCCAGTTCTATACTGACCTTGAGAAAGATGGCAAGCTTAACCTGCGCATGCGAGTACTTCCTACCATTGTGCCCGGCATGACGGCTAAAGAGGCCCTTAAAACCGTGAAGGACCTCAAGAAGTTCGATAGCAACATGATCTCTACCGGTACGGTCAAGATCTACTCCGATGGCGTTACCGAGGGCGGCAGCGCCGTGATGCTCGAGCCATATACCTCCGCCGCCGGTAAGGGAGATAACTGGCACGGCGAGTCCGTCTGGGATCAGCAGGAGTTCAGCGACATGGTGGCCGCCCTCGACAAAGAGGGTGTTCAGATTCATGTTCACGCGATCGGCGACGGCGCCGTCCACAATACACTCGATGCCTACGAGCGCTGCGTCAAGGAGAACGGCGAGCGCGATGATCGCCGCAACACCATGACGCATGTGTGCGCAATTACCGACGAGGACATTCAGCGCGTCGCCGATCTCGACATCGTGTGCGCGCTGCAGTTCCTGTGGATGTATCACGATTCTTTGTGCGACCTCGAGATCGCCATGGTGGGCGAGGATCGCGCCATGAAGTTCTACCCCGTCAAGAACATGCTCGAGGCCGGCTGTTTTATCTCCGGTGCGAGCGATGGCCCGGTCACCGGCTATGCGCCGCTCGAGGAGATCGAGGTGGCCGTTACGCGCAACAGCCCGTATCCCGAGGAGGAGGACACCGATATGTACCGTTGGCCCGAGCAGGCCATCACGGCATATCAGGCGCTCGAGGCATATACCAAAAACGTTGCCTTCGAGAACTACATGGAGGATAAAATCGGTACGCTCGAGGTGGGCAAGCTCGCCGACCTCACGGTGCTCGACCAAGACATCCTTCATTGCGATCCCAAGAAGATCTCCGATACCAAGATTCTGTTCACTGTCTCCGATGGCCGTATCGTATACGAGGGATAATCGGTCGATCGAGGTGAAGAGCGGACGGTCTGTTCGGCAGAACACTCGGTTGCTAGTCTTCGCGATTTAGCGCAGGCCGCCGCGGATGCGTGAGCGTCCGCGGCGGCGCTTTTATGTTATGTGCATCGGTGCGTGGAATGGGCCCAAGCCGCTTATGGCAACAGGAGG